>JBEKUD010000060.1:0-27947 GCA_049515395.1 Candidatus Sulfotelmatobacter sp.
CGAAAAGGACGACAAACCGCTGTCGGAGAAGGAGGCCGCCAAGGAAGAGGAAAAAATCCAGAAGATCATCGACAAGCGCAAGAACGAATCGGACAGCGATCGCAAAAAGCGGGAGGAAAAGGAAGAGAAAGATCGCGAACAAGACCGCCAGTTCGTGCACGAGGTTGCCGATGCCTACAACTTCAAACTGTTCGGAAGCGAACGGGTGAGCGGGCGTGAGGCTTGGGTGATTGACGGCGAACCCCGCCCGGGCTTTGTGCCCCATATGAAGGAATCCAAGTTTCTGTCGAAGTTCCGAGGGCGGGTCTGGATCGACAAGAGTGATCTGCAACTGGCCCGGATGGACGTGGAATGCCTCGATACAGTTTCCTGGGGAGTATTCGTCGCGCGCTTTCACAAGGGTTCGCGCTTCATGCTGGAGCAAACGCGGGTGAACGACGAGGTGTGGCTGCCTCGCCAGGTCAGCTTAAAGATCGATGTGCGTCTCGCCTTACTCAAGAATTTCAACGTTAACGTCGAGCAGAGCTTCCGCGATTACCAGAAGTTCCGTGCCACCACGAGAATTTTGCCTGTCGAAGAGGTGCAGAAAAAATAACCGCCGGAACCTCGGGAGGCCATTCCGCTGGCCTGCCGCATTACTCCCAGCCGACGTAAGAGCTTTGAACCTGAACCGGCATCGGTGTCATCTACTAATTTTGATCTCATCTCGATCGGTCTCTCCCGGGAGTAACGATGTCGACCCAGCTCACGCCGCTTTCCGCTGATGCCCGCGGCGCGGCTTTTCCCAGGCTGACCGCGGAGCAGATCGACCGAATCCGTTCTTTGAGCAAGATACGGAAAGTGAATGTTGGCGACATTCTGTTCGAACCGGGTGATAGCGATGTCCCCTTCTTCGTGCTCCTCTCCGGCAGCATGGATATCGTGCAGCCCGACCGGCGGGGTGAGCGCCTGATCGTGACCCATGATCCCGGCGAGTTCACGGGGGAAATCATCATGATCTCCGGTCGCCGCTGTTTGGCCCGCGGCCGGGTCTCCGCTCCTGGTGAATTCCTGGAAATGAGCAACCATGATCTCCGGACGCTAGTCGCCAGGGACGCTGAACTGAGCGAGATCTTCATGCGTGCCTTCATCCTGCGCCGTGTGGAACTGATCCACCGCGGACAGGGCAACGTGATCCTGTTGGGATCACGGCATTCGGCCGAGACCCTTCGTTTGCGCGAGTTCCTCACGCGCAACGGACATCCCCACAGCTACGTCGATCTGGACACGGACGCCACCTACCAGGATTTGCTCGATCATTTTCATGTCACGCGAGAAGAGGTTCCCGTCGTCATTTGCAACAACCGAACCGTGCTGCGCCGCCCCTCGATTCAGGAGCTAGCGAAGTGCCTGGGGCTGAACGCGCACATCACGGCGTCGGAAGTGAGAGATCTGGTGATCGTTGGTGCGGGACCGTCCGGCCTGGCTGCGGCGGTCTATGGCGCATCGGAGGGTCTGGATGTTTTAGTGATCGAGGCCGAATCTCCGGGCGGACAGGCGGGATCGAGTTCGAAGATCGAAAACTACCTCGGTTTCCCCATGGGAATTTCAGGAAACGAACTGGCGGGCCGAGCCGCCGCGCAAGCGCAGAAGTTTGGCGCGAAGGTGCTGATCGCCAACAACGTGACCAAGTTGAATTGCGAACGGCGGCCTTACGAGTTGAGTGTGGAGTGCGGCCAGGTCATTCGCGCCCGCACCGTTGTAATCGCGAGCGGCGCCCAATACAACAAGCCCAACCTCGCTAACCTGACGAAGTTTGAGGGCCAGGGTGTCTACTACGGAGCCACCTACATTGAATCCCAACTGTGCGGGAAGGAAGACGCAATCGTCGTAGGCGGCGGGAACTCAGCAGGCCAGGCTGCGGTCTATCTTTCGCAGACCTCCGGCAAGGTCCACATGTTGGTACGGTCCCAGCAGTTGTCGGAAACCATGTCGCGTTATCTGATCCAACGGATCGAAGAAAATCCTGCCATCGAGATGCACTACGGCACGGAGTTAGTCGGCCTTGACGGAGACTCGCAGCTGGAGCGGGTGACTTGGCGAAACAGGAACACGGGTGAGACCTCGACCCACGCCATCCGGCACGTCTTTATTATGGCAGGAGCTTCGCCACGAACAGATTGGCTGAAGAGCTGCGTCCTCCTCGACAATAAAGGCTTTATCCTCACCGGCCGGGATCTGGATCCGGTCTCCCATAACTTCAACTGGCCACTTCCTCGAGCGCCTCAGATGCTGGAGACCAGTCTTCCCGGGGTTTTTGCGGTGGGTGATGTCCGCGCAGGCAATGTAAAACGCGTGGCCGCCGCGGTAGGCGAAGGATCGATCTCGATCTATCTGGTGCACCGGGCGCTGGCGGAACTGTAAGCCCCCTGCCTCCAGCGCGGCAATTTGGCCGCGTTATAATAAAAAGATTCTCCGTCGGAGAAATTGCCTTCTGCGCGGGCGGTATCGAGTTTGGTGGAGAAATCGAGCCGAGGGCGGCTGTCCCCACTGCCTCACCGGAGTAATGGCTAAAGGCTCAGACTGGCAGCTAAGAGCTTCTTTTCATGGACTTCAAACTTGTTTCCGATTACAAACCGCAGGGTGATCAGGGACGCGCGATCGAGTCCCTGCTGCGCGGCGTCTATGACCGCGAGCAGCATCAGGTACTGCTGGGCGTCACCGGTTCCGGCAAGACTTACACGATGGCTAAGGTGATCGAGGCGGTAAATCGTCCGGCCTTGGTAATGGCACATAACAAAACTCTGGCGGCGCAGCTTTATCACGAGTTCAAGAATTTCTTTCCGCACAACGCCGTCGAGTATTTTGTTTCGTATTACGACTACTACCAGCCCGAGGCTTATGTTCCGGCTGCCGACCTTTTTATCGAAAAAGAGGCGACCATCAATGATGAACTCGACAAACTGCGGCTCTCAGCGACGCGGTCGCTGTTCGAGCGGCGAGATGCCCTGATCGTTGCATCCGTGAGCTGCATCTACGGTTTGGGATCGCCCGAAGCTTACTACGGCATGATGCTGTTTCTGGAAAAGGGCCAGAAGATCGCGCGCGAGGACATCACGCGCAAATTGGTGGACATTCTTTACGAGCGCACCAACGGCGAATTTCGCCGAGGAACGTTTCGCGTGCGCGGTGACGTCATCGAGGTCTTCCCCACTTATGACGACATGGCGTACCGCATCGAATTGTGGGGAGACCAGGTGGAATCGTTGTCCCAGATCGACCCCCTCTTTGGGACCGTGAAGCAAAAGTATGCGCGGCTGCCAATTTATCCCAAAACGCACTACGTCATGAAGGATGAGACTCGCGTTTCAGCCGTGGAATCCATCAAGAAAGAGCTGGCGTGGTGGGAAGTGGAACTGGAGACGCAAGGCCGGTTGGTCGAGTCGCAGCGCATTCACCAGCGGGTGAAGTTTGATCTGGAAATGATCAAGGTCATGGGTTATTGCCACGGCATCGAAAATTATTCGCGGCACTTTACTGGACGGATGCCGGGAGAGCCTCCACCCACTTTGCTGGACTATTTTCCCCGCGATTACTTAATGTTTGTCGACGAATCGCACCAGACCATACCCCAATTGCGCGGAATGCATGCCGGCGACCGTTCGCGCAAGGAAACGCTGGTGGAGTATGGCTTCCGCCTGCCCTCGGCGCTGGATAACCGTCCGCTCACCTTCGAAGAATTCGAGCATCGCACCAACCAGATGGTTTATGTTTCGGCGACGCCGGGGCCGTACGAACTGACGAAGTCGGCGGGCGTA
The DNA here is from genome assembly GCA_049515395.1 of Candidatus Sulfotelmatobacter sp. Classification (GTDB taxonomy): domain Bacteria; phylum Acidobacteriota; class Terriglobia; order Terriglobales; family Acidobacteriaceae; genus Sulfotelmatobacter. The sequence goes on from JBEKUD010000060.1 coordinate 3,798, forward strand.
GTGGTGGAGCAGATCATCCGTCCAACTGGACTGATTGATCCTGAAGTTGAGGTTCGTCCAGTAAAAGGGCAGATCGATGACCTGTTGCACGAGATCCGCGCTCGGGTGGAGCACGGCGAGCGCGTCCTGGTGACTACACTCACCAAACGCATGGCGGAAGACCTGGCCGAGTATTACGCTGAGGTGGGCGTAAAGTGCCGCTATCTGCACTCCGAGATCGAAACTCTGGAGAGGGTCAAGATTCTGCGTGATCTGCGTAAGGGAGAGTTTGATGTATTGATCGGCATCAATCTACTGCGAGAGGGACTGGATCTGCCGGAAGTTTCACTCGTGGCGATTCTCGATGCCGATAAGGAAGGTTTCCTGCGCTCGTGGGGATCGTTGATCCAGACAATCGGCCGTTGTGCCCGCCATCTTCGTGGGCGCGCCATTTTGTATGCCGACCGCATGACGGACTCGATGAAACGTGCGATCGACGAAACCTTGCGGCGGCGCGAGATTCAGACCGCATACAACGTGGAGAATGGAATCACGCCGGAATCGATCGTCCGTCCGCTGGACATGACGCTGGCCGGCATCGTCGCCGCCGACTATACCGACCTCACGGGCGGCGAAACGGAAGGCATGCCGGAATTTAAATCTCAGGAAGAACTGGATGGCTATATCGCCAAGCTGGAAAGCGACATGCGCGAGGCGGCGAAGCGTTTTGAGTTCGAAAAGGCGGCAAAGCTGCGGGACACGATCAGGGAGTTGCGGACGAAGGAGTTTTTGCTCGCGTAGGGCTGGAGGTTTGACCACATCACTCGGCACGGAGGTGACGCCTTCGAGTATTTTCCAGCCTCCGGCCACATCAGCGTATACGTTCTGAGGCCATGGGATCACAGGCGGATGAGGAGCTTGCCTGTACGCCTCTGCGGCCCCCAGGGGTTATCTTTTATTTTTTACCGCCCGTATGCGGCGCTAGCCGCGAGCGGCTTGCGGTGGAAGCTGTATCCATCGAATGTTTCCGAGCGGAAGTTCAGGTTCGGGGCCGAGAGCTTTTCTGTCTGGCTCAGGAAAAGATAGCCGCCCGGCTCAAGATACAGATGCAGCCGCTCCAACACAGCGATTCGCTGCACGCGAGAGAAATGCGGCAGCACGTCCATGCAGAAGATGCAATCAAAGCGCCCGATGTAGCCAGGGCGAGCAAGGTTCATGCAATTGAAAGTGACCAGGCTGCGTAGCCGGGGCTTCACCAGCAGGTGCGCAGCGCTCGTGGAACTCTGCGACGTGAGCGAGTCACTTTCCAGATCGCTCTGCGCGCCATTGGGTGCGGCCACGGCAGGCGAGCCGATCTTGGAAAAATAATTTCGAATTGTAGCCGGCGGCAGGCCATCCAGTGCGGACTGCGGGTACACACCGCGATCCGCTATTTCGACATTGTTCCTCAGCAAGTCGCTTCCTACGATGTGAATCGAGCAGCCTGCATTGAGCCTGGCCGGCTGAGGCAGAGTGCTTTGCAGACTCTCCGCAATGCCGCCGCTTCGTGGGCCCGTCTTGCCCGTACCGTTGCCGTTCACCGGATTGCCTACATTGGCGGGATTCACCGCATCGCATACCGACATCGCAATGGAGTAGGTTTCTTCTCCCGTCCCACAGCCTGCGCTCCAGATGCGGATCGGGCCGGGAGTGTCTGCCGACTTGCGAGCACAGAGTTGCGGCAGAACCTGCCTCATGAAGGCATTCATTGCGCCGGGGTGACGGAAAAATCCAGTATTCGTATTTATCAATCCATCCAGTAAAGACGGCAGACTCGAGGGATCCTGCTCGGAAGAGCGAAGGTGATCGAGCAGAGTCGTCGATGAATCCAGTCCCTGAGTCTCGATAAAATCGGCGACGCGAGCGGCCAGCACGCTGTTGGGAGAATCCAAAACGATTCCAGTTTGGCGCTCAACCAGCAGGCGCAATTCCGAAATCTCGTGCTCCAGAATCGTGCTCGTCATAATTAGCCTATGCATAGAGCCTTTCCCAAGCGTGGCGGGAAACCCGGCACCCCCATCCACTGTCAGATCGGCATAGGGCCGGGATACGATCAATCCAACCCGGCCGCTCCGCCTGCGAATTCACCATACGTGTCGCCAATGCGTTTTCAACCGCCAGCAGCCATCGCCACGCGAAACTTTCCGGAATCCCGTTCCACCTGCTGGGCAACCACGTTCATTTCCTTTTCCAGCGACGAAAACCGCTGCATCACCTCATGGATGCGCAGCGTCATGTTGCGAATGGTTTCAATCTGCCCGCGTGCCTGGGCCGAGAGGCTCCCCGGCTCAATCAGCAGCAGATCGGAATTGCCCAGCAGCGAGGTCAGCGCATTGTTCAAGCCATGCCGCATCTCCAGCATGTAGCGGCCGAGCATGGCTTGCCGTTCCAGGGTTGTGCAGTTCTGTTCCGCCGTTCGCGCCCGGGCTTCGGCACCGGCGCGCTGTACCGCCTCGCCTCCCGCCAAGATCAAAACATCCAGCCAGTTTTCCTGGTCACGGCGCAGTACCGAGGTCCGCGGCCATCGCTCGCGCACCAGCTTCGCCGTGGGAGCATCCTGGCATACGCAGAACACAGGCTGCAAAGTCGAGTGCAGAGGTTCCACGATCAAGGAAAGCAATTCGCGGCGCAACGGTCCGACGATAGCCACTTCAAAGTTATCCACACTGCGGGGCCACAGGTCTCCGCTCAGCGTGGTGAAGGTAGGGACATAGCGCTCGGCTTGCCAGCGCGCGGTAATGCTCCGCGAAAATTCCGCCTCGTCGGAGATGATCAGTACGGTCGTATCGTCCACTTGCCGCGCGTCCTTTGAACCCGCCTCTCCGGCGGAATCCCTTGATCTCTGATTTTTCAAAACCGCAGTAGTTCTGACGGCATCTATTTTTTCGTCCCCGAGGAGGAACCGTCCTCGGAGTTCCACTCCGGCGGTGCGGCGGAAACTTCAAATTCCGGAGCATGGACATTCGCTACCGCAAACTTCGTCCTTGTCTTGGCCCAGACTTCCTGCGAGCCTGCTGCGGGAGCTGCAGTTCCCGTCGCGGCAGCAGCACGGGCCTCAAGATCTGGGTGGGGCGCGCTCTCGTCCGGGGACTTATCTGCGCCGTGAGCATCGGCAGCACGCCCTAACGCAGCGTCTACTGATAACCGCAGGTCCACTAGCATGCGCAGCGGCTGCCCGGAAGAATATTCCGCCTGGAACATCACCTTCCAAGATTGGCAAATCATCCGTAGCCGTATGATGGGCTCCTGCGCTGAGAACTGAGCGCGCCGGCAGTCGATAAGTTCCACGCCTTTTTCTTCCAGCTCAGTCAGTCCGTCGAGAATGCTGTTGAGATCGGTGAGCATCAGGCGGAAGAAGACGCGCCTCATTAAATATCCAAAACGGGTGAAAGCCACCAGCGCGATGGGAAGGTAGAACAAATCGCCGGCCTGGGCTTTGGCCTTGCGACCCTGCTCCAGGACACCGTGCAGCAACTCGTCGAGCGACCGGCAACGGCGCGCCGCGTCCAAAGTCCGATCCAGCGCGTTCAGCCAGACCGGAGGCTTCAGTTCCATCTTGCCAAGGATCGGCTCTAACCCGGCGGCTACGTATGCGATGTCCGCCCCGCTGTCGTCGAGTTCGGTGGGAGCCCCCTGGCTGAAATACTGCACCAGCAGAAAATCGATTTTGTCGCGAGAGGAGTCGGTTCGCGGGGCTTTCGCCAGGAAATGCTGCAGCAGCGCGACCAGCGCGTCGCGATCCACTAGCGAAGTGGTTTGCAAAAACTGCCGTAGTTGATGGACCTGGATGCGGTCATCCATATCCTGCAACCATTGCTGAGCGCGCTCCACGGTCTCGCGATCAGGTGAGTCCGCGGTCTCGACGAGCGCGGGAAAACTCGGCGCGTCAATTGCAAACTCGCGCGCCAGTTCGGCGTAAACGGGAAATAAGCGGCGCGCACTCGACCACCGCGCCTCGAGATCCGTAGCGGGCGATGCCGGCTGCGTTGGTTGTGTCATGATTTCACGATCCAGTTGGGAACTGCGTTGAGGAACCGTGCCGCGACAATCGTCCGGCCTGGACGATACTGTACCGCCACCACGGAAGCCTCCGTATCCAGCGAGCCATCCGAGTTGCGCAGGCGCAGCACGTCGGCAAACTCCAGCGGCGTGACGCAGGCAAATAAAACTTCGCGCGATGTGCCAAATTCAATCACGGTGTTCTCTGTCAAGCCAGTCTGCGGCATTTCCAGACCAGAGGCCGGCGTCCGAGCGCCAGCGGGATTGCTGCGCGTGAGCTCTATCGGAATACGGACCGGGGTCGCCTCCGGAAAAAAGCGCGCCAAGTCCGCTACTGTACTAGCTTCCCGCGCCCTCGCTGTCCCTAAGTGCCCCAAAGCGCCCCTTCCCTCCTCAACAGAGATCCGCTTCTCAAAACTCCGTTATCGAAATGCGGTTGGGCTCCCCCTCTTCCCGGTTAGGAAGAGCTTAGGGGAGCCAAAACACGCGGTTATGACAGAATCAGAAGCACGAGCGAGACCACAGCAGAGAACGGAAGGATTAGAACTGGGGGGCTATATTTATCAGTAACTTAGGGACCTGTTTGCTCCGCCGCAACGGGCTTCGACGAAGCTCTGATCTCAGAGTGAGACGGCTGTCTCACTCCCGCGTTTGCCAGGAGAATATTCGTATCACCGAACCTGCTATTCTTGGATCACGAAGCGTGCCGACCCAAAGGGCTTTTCGATTCGTCTGGGTACTCCTGATTCGCTGCGGGCACGTCGAGGAAATTCTGGACGCAGCGGCCATTTCCAGCATTCGACATGGACGCGAAATTCCGCCGGCATCGGGTTGGCGAAAACAGTTTCGTGGGAACTCCAACTTAAACTTAAGAGTTAGCTTGGGGAGATCAAGATTCTATGAGAACAACACTGAAGAAGTTCAGTCGGTGCGGGGCGGTGCTCGCGCTCGCACTGGCAACCTCCGCTCTGCCAAAACACGCATCCGCTCAGGATCAGGATCTAGACGATCCTCCAGGCCGCGTCGCCCGCCTGGGCTACATGGAAGGTTCCGTTTCCTTCCAGCCCGCCGGGGAAGACGATTGGGTCGGAGCCGTTCCCAACCGCCCCATGACGACCGGCGACAAACTATGGGCGGATCAGGATTCACGCGCCGAAGTGCAACTCGGGTCTGCGGTGATCCGCCTGGCGCCCAACACGGGATTCTCTTTCCTCAACCTCGACGACAATACCGTTCAGATCCAACTTAGTTCCGGGTCGATTGGCATCACCGTGCGCCGACTGGAAGACAATGACGACTTCGAGGTCGACACTCCGAACCTGGCGTTCACGGCGATGCAGCCCGGCCATTATCGAGTTGACGCCAGCGAAGACGGCAGCAGTACGGTCGTTACCATTCGCGAAGGCGAAGGCCAAGCCACCGGAAACGGTCAAACCTACACTCTGCATGGCGGACAGTCCGGCACTTTCAGCGGCACCGAATCATTGAATGCCGATGTCGAGCAAGTCGGCAGCCCCGACCAGTTCGACGGTTGGTCGGAGACCCGCGATCACCGCTATGACTATTCTCGTTCCGCGCAATACCTGTCACACGACGTAGTCGGCTACGACGATCTGGACGACAATGGCGACTGGCGCGACGATTCCACCAACGGGCACGTCTGGTTTCCCAACCGCGTGGACGCCGGCTGGGCACCCTATCATGAAGGCCATTGGGATTGGATCTCCCCGTGGGGATGGACTTGGGTCGATGACTCTTCCTGGGGCTATGCTCCGTTCCACTACGGCCGGTGGGTCAGCGTTGGCGGACGCTGGGGATGGGTGGCCGGTCCAGTGGCAGTGCGAGCCGTCTACGCCCCCGCACTGGTGGTGTTCATTGGCGGAGGGCCCGGAGGATTCGGCGGAAACGTTGGATGGTTTCCTTTAGGTCCGCGGGAGGTTTATGTGCCGTCCTATCACGTGAGCGAAACTTACGTGAATCGCGTCAATATCAGTAATACGACGGTGAACGTCACCCAGGTAACCACCGTTTATCGCACAACCATCGTCCACAACTCCACCAACATCACCAATGTGACGTATGCAAACCGCAGTGTTCAAGGTGCGGTGATGGTGGTTCCGCAGCACGCCTTCACCAGCGCACAGCCGGTGGCGAAAGCCAGCGTCCAAGTAAGCGCACAACAAATCGCGTCGGCGCCGTTGAGCGGCAGGGTCGCAGTGGCTCCCACGCAACAGAGTGTGCTTGGAGCGAAAGCTGCGAGCGCCGGTCACGTAACCGCCCCACCCGCGGCCGTTGCGAATCGACAGGTTGTCGCGAAGAAAACTCCCCCTCCGCCACCCGTACCGTTTGCGAAACAGCAACAGGCGCTGGCGGCGCATCCCGGCGAACCATTAGCTCGGAGCCAGATGCAGACGCTGCGTCCAGCAGCGGCGGCGCATCCGATGGTAAAGGTGGCGCCTACAGGAAAGCCGGCTACCCCGACCATGGGGCATCCCGGCAATCAACCGGGTAACGCCGCTCGACCCGGCCCACCTGTCGCCAATCAACCGGGCAATCGTCCGGGAAATGCTCCCGCGGCCAATGAGCGTCCGGTTGAGACGAACCGGCCGAACCCGGCACAGCCGAATAATCGTCCGGAGCCGAATGCGAATCGTCCGGAACCAAGTCGGCCACCCGCAGCGGAACCCAATCGGCCCGCAGCGACTCCACCCGCCAATCATCCTGAGCCGAATGCGAATCATCCAGAACCCAATCGGCCCCCTCCAGCAGAACCCAATCGGCCTGCAGCGACGCCACCGGCAAATCGTCCGGAGACAGCACGTCCGGCTACGCCGCCAGCGGCACGCAATGACCGCCCGCCGGCGGCTCAACCCGCACCCCGGCAGACTCCTCCGGCGACCGAACGTCCGCCGCAGCACACTGCTGCGCCCGCCGCGGCGAAGCCGCAAACAGCTGAGGAGAAAAAGAAGCAGCCGGAAGAGGAGAAGAGAAAGCCTCAATAGGGTTGAACGTTGGTGTTGAACATGAGCTCTGACCATTGATTTGCTAGGGTTTTCAAGCACCCTGAGATTTCTCAGGGTGCTTTTTTGTCTGCTCAGCCGACTCTGATGCGAAGTTCGGTAAAGTCAGAAGCAGAGGAAAAAGCTCCGCCGGGAGCGCAGCAGAACGAGTGTCCTCTCCCCCCGAGTTACTGCAAGGTGTGGCTGGATGGTTCGGAGGCCGGAGCGCAGCTGATGTTGTAGCGTTTGAGCTTACGGTAGAGGGTGGCTCGGCTGATGCCCAGCATGCGCCCGGCGAGCGCTTTGTCGCCTTTGACTTGTTCGAAGACGCGCTGGATCGTAGCGCGTTCGATGTCCTCAAGATCCGTCGTGGACTGCGAAGTTGCATTTCCTCGAAGAGGAACGAATTCGCCTGCGACGGCCAGATCAGATGCCGATTCGTTTTCCAATTCCGCGGGCGGCCGAGACCCGGAAGAAATGCCGTTAGCGATAGAGGGAGGGAGATCGCCGAGATCAATCAGCGTCCCGTTCCCGAGAGCAACCGCCCGCTCCACGCAGTTTTCCAGTTCACGCACGTTGCCCGGCCAGTCATAGTTCATGAGAGCTTTCATGGCGCCGCTGGAGACACGCAGGTCCGCGCCGGGAGCATAACGTTCGCAAAACCAATTCACCAACATTGGGATATCGCTGCGGCGCTCGCGCAACGCGGGCACGTGCACGGTGACCACGTTCAGGCGAAAGTACAGATCTTTGCGAAAGCTTCCATTTTTGTAGGCAGTTTCGAGATCGCGATTGGTGGCGGCGATGACTCGCACGTCCACTTTTACGCGCTGATTGCTGCCCACGGGACGCACCTCTTTCTCCTGCAGCACGCGCAAAAGTTTGGCTTGCAACTCGAGCGGAAGTTCACCGATCTCGTCGAGAAAGACCGAGCCGGTGTTCGCCGATTGAAAGAGTCCCTGCTTGGATTTGAGAGCGCCGGTAAACGCTCCTTTCTCGTAACCGAAGAGTTCACTCTCGATCAGCGTAGGAACGAGGGATCCGCAATCCACGGCAACGAAGGGGCGATTGGCGAAGGCGCCGCGAAAATGAATCGCCCGAGCGATCAACTCCTTGCCGGTGCCGCTTTCGCCGGCGATGAGCACGGAGGTGCGCGTGTCCTTGAGTCGCGAAGCGATGCGCAGGACTTCTTGAATCTTGGCCGAAGAGCCAATGATCCCGTGCACGGCGGTTTCGGAATCCATGCGCTGGCGGAGGAATTCATTCTCCTCGACCAGTCGGACCTTTTCCGCCATGCGGCGCAAGAACAGCCGCAGTTCATCGAGTGGAGAAAACGGCTTCGTAATGTAGTCGTACGCTCCGAGCCGCATCGCTTGCACTGCGGTTTCGATAGAGCCGTGTCCGGTCATGAGCGCGACTTCGGTGCGGGGAAGGAGTTTCTTGACCTTCTCCAGGAATTCGAGGCCCGACATGTGGGGCATCACCATGTCGCTCAGGATCATGTGCACGGGTTGCTCTTCGAGTACGCCGAGAGCGGAGTCGCCGCTATCGGCTTCGAGGCAGACGAAACCTAACGCTTCGCCCACGGTGATGCAGAGCTTGCGGATACTCTGCTCGTCGTCGACGACCAGTAAACGGACGCGGAGTTCATCCTTGGACAATGCTGAGCTCACCGGGCTTTCCCCATCGTCTTTTCGACAGCAGAGATGAGATCCTGCACCCGAAAAGGTTTTTCAAGATAAAGCACGCCGATCTTGCGCAGGGTGCTGACGGTCTCTTCATTGGCGTAGTCGCCGGTAATGATGACAACTTTATCGACGAGATCAGGACGATGGGCAGAAATCCAGGAATGAACCTGCGCCCCATCGACTCCCCCCGGTGTCCGCATGTCGGAAACGACTCCGAGGTATTTGCCTTTTGCCAAAAGATGCAAGGCTTCGGCGCCGGATTCGGTGCAGACGACGTCGTAGCCGTTGCGCTCGAGTGTGGCGCTGACCAGTGCCATGATGGAGGGCTCGTCTTCGATCAGGAGGACGGGCAAAAACGTTGTTTGAATGGCTTGGGTTGTCATTTTTGTAATACTCCTGCTGCCACACCAAGAGAAGCGGAGTGGGGCGCTGCGGGAAAGCGGAGAATGAATGTGGCTCCCTGGCCGTCGGCGTTGTTGTGGCAGAGAATCTCACCTCCATGCTCCTTCATGATGCCGTAGCAGATGCTCAGACCGAGACCGGTGCCTTTGCCAACCTCTTTCGTGGTGAAAAAAGGATCGAAGATGCGATCGGCTTGCGAGATGCCGTGGCCATTGTCGCGGAAAGAGACTTCGACTGATTTGCCGACCTTTGTAGTCATGATCTCGATTCGAGCAGGCCGGCCGATTTCGTGCACCGCGTCGTAGGCATTGTTCAGGATATTTAGAAAAACCTGCTGCAATTGATGAGCGTCCCCGATCACATCCGGAAGCCCCACGTCCAACTGTTCGGAGATATCGACGCCGTGGCTGTTGAAATCATAGGACCGCAGCTGAATTGTCCTGCGCAGGATGGTGTTGAGCTGAACCGGGTTCCGCTGCGGCGGCATTTGCCGGGCGAAGCTGAGCAGATTCTGCACGATGGTCTTGGTGCGCTGGGCTTCCTGCAAAATGACGCGAAGATCTTTTCGGGCAGTCTCTGGAATCTCAGGATTTTCCAGTAGCAGATCGGCGAAGCCGAGGATGGCGGTTAATGGATTGTTGACTTCGTGGGCCACGCCGGAAACCAGTTGTCCTACGGCGGCCATTTTTTCGGCGTGAACCAGCTTGCCGCGCAGTTCGGCGGAGTCTGTAATGTCGGTCATGACCACGACGATGCTGTTGATGTTGTTCTGATCGTCGCGCATCGGGCTGAGATTGACGGAAAACTGGCCCGGGTGGCCGTTGGCTCGCACGATCTGCAATTCGAGGTTGTCGACCTGTCCGCCGCGCAGAATGGCCTGCAATGCGTCGGAGAGCGGACGCACGAAACCGGGAGCGGCCAATTCCAGCAGAGGACGCCCAAGAAGTTCACGCTGCTCGAAGCCGGCTTCGTACCAGCGACGGTTCGCGTAGCTGATCAGGCCGGCGGTGTCGGAAACCAGGATGAGGCTCTGCGTATTGCTGAGAATCTTGCCGGAGAAATCACGTTCGCGTTGCAGCTCCGATTGATAAGTGTGCAGGCCGGTGACATCGAGCATCAAGCCACGAATTTGCACGAGCCTTCCCAGATTGTCGTACATGCCGAAGGCATTGATGAGCACGTAGATGGGAGAGCCATCCTTGCGGCGAAGCGTGGCCTCGTAGTTCCGCATATTTCCGTGCTCTTCCATCGCCTGACTGTGGAGGAGCCGCTGCTCGGGAGAAAAGTAAATCTGCGTGGGGATATCGACCTGCAAGAGTTCTTCGCGGCTGGCATATCCGAACATGCTTACCAGCGCGTCGTTTACTTCGACAAAGCGGCCCTCGGGGGTACTGAAGAACAATCCCTCCTGAATATTGTCGAACAATTCGCGATAGCGGCGTTCCGCCTCGCGGCGGTCCGTGATGTCTTTCAGGACGTGAATGGTTTGCAGACTCTCGCCGGAGGCGCCGTGGACGCGGGAAGTGGAAACCAGGTAAGAGCGATCCAGCGCGGGATGAACAAAATCATCTGTTTCTTCGCCCCTGGGGCGGCAAAAGGGGCAGGAATAAAGCGTGGGTTCGCTGGTAAGGGCCAGCAGCGCCCGCATATTGACGCCGATCAACTCGCTGGGGCCGACCCCGATCATGGAAGCCAGGGATCGGTTCACGCGCAAGACTTTGTCATCTTCATCGTGCACCACGATCAGGTCGGTGATGGCGTCAAAAATTTCCATCCAGTGGCGATTGGCCTGTTCGATGCGAGTAAACAAGCGGGCATTTTCCAACGCCATGGCGGAGTGGCTGGCGATGGCTTCGAGCAAGTCTCGATCTTCGGCGGAGAGCGGCCGGGAGCGTCCGGAAAGGCAGAGCACACCCGCGAGGTCGCCCTTGGCCCCGGGAAGCCGTACCACGACACAATCGTTCCAATTCAGGCTCGAAGCCAATTCCGGACCAAGCAGATCGGTGGCAAAGCCGGAAACGATGGCATCGTCGTGCTGGCCAACCAGATCGGAAAGGGCCTGCGCCAAGCGCTGCTCCAGGGCGTGATCTTCGTTGCGCATGCGAACGTCGGCGGCTGGAGATTCCGCCCTGCGCTCGTAGCTCCGGGGGCTCTGGTCGCCCATGGGGCGACCCCGATGATCGGCAGGCGAAAGGACGGGCGGCGGAGCATCCTCGGCAACGCTGACCAGATTGCGATGGTCGGTCGGCGCGGGCGAGCCCGCGTGGGGCATCGGATGCAGGGCGACGGTGTGAAATCGTCCATCCTGGGACAAGGCCAGCGCTCCGGCGCGGGCTCCGGATAACTCCACGGCTCGCTCAACAAATTTGCGGGCGAAATCCGGCAGGCGCAACAGGCCGTCAATTTCGCGCGCCAGTCGAATCAAGACATCGGAGCGCCCGCGATTCAGTTCAGACTGGTGCAGGTTGTGAGCGACCTCGAGAACGATGGAAACTTGCGAGGCCAAGGCGCGAGCTCGGCGTATATCCTCGCGCGCGATGCCGGTCTCGTCAAGGCGGTCGAGAACTCCGAACATCCCGAGCACCCTGCCATCGGCCCCTTGCAGAGGGACGGCGAGGAGTTGACGGGCCTGGTAGCGTGCGATCATCTGCTGGTTGGCACCGGACTCCTGGCTGACGTCGTCGGACCAGAAAACTTCCTTGGCGCGCAAGGCGCGCGTGGCGATGCCCTCGGGAAAAATATGGTCGGCGCGCTGCGACTGTCCACGAACGACCACATGGCGCACGTGAAACTCGCCGTCTTCCAGCAGGCCAATGAAGCAACGTCCGAAGCCGAGGAAATCGGCAGCGCGCACGACGAAGGCTTGCAGAAAATGGTCCAGGTCACCACTGGAGCTGAGTTGGGATGAGATCTCGAGCAACTGGTGAAGCTCGCGCGCCTGGCTTTGCGCTGTGGAACACAATTCCGCATGAGCCATGGCGACGGCCCCGAAGCCGGCAACCGCGGCCACCAGCGATTTCTCTTCGGCGGTAAATACGCTGTCGGTTCGGGGATACACCAGGATCGCTCCTTGGGTACGCGCGGTGCGGAAAGGAGCGGCAATCAGCATGCCGGAGGAGATCACGCTGCCCAGCGAGTGCTGATCACTGCTGACCGAGATGGTGATGGCCTCTCCGGCCGAGACGGCACGTTGCGCCAGATCGGCGGCGAAGCGAATGGTCTGGCGATCATGCCGGGCACGGAATGAAGTAGCCAGCTGAGGAGTTTCAGCGGATACCGCACGTAGTTCGAAAGGTCCATCGCGACGCAGAAGAACCGAGACCAACCGGGTGCGCAGCAGAAGGCGGAGTCGATCGGCGAGCGCTTCGGTAACCGCATCCACGTCGGGAGTGCTGTGCAGAGTGGTAGCCACATCAGCCAGAATCTCGGCGTGACGATGTTCATCGCGTGGAACCTCGCCCAGCCGGCTCGCCTCCAGCAGACTGCCCAGCTGTCCTGCAAGGATCGTAGCCTTGGCGGCAAGTTCTTCGTTGAAGAAATTGTCCTCGGAATCATGCAGGAAAGCCGCCGTGCCGATGACTTGATCAAAGACCACCACCGGCGCCGCCATTAAAGACTGAGCGTGGAATTCCTGAGCCGCGGGAGAGGAAACGGAGCTGACGTGGTTAACAAAGATTGTGCGGCGGGAGCGCATCGCTTGCGCGGCAACGACACTTTGTTGGGGCAAGAGACGAAATCCGATGAAACGCTCGGCCAGCTTGCCGTTGGCTTGTTCGCCGACAAGTTCATCGCCCGGTTGACGCCGCCAGAAATACACCCCGGAACACTGAAAGAATTCGCGCGTAGCGCGGCAGAAGAGTTGGATTAGAGAAGGAGGATGGGAGCGTTGCGCAGCCTCAGCGGCAATCCGCAAGAGGAGCTTCTGGAACGCCTCATCGGAATCACTGTGCATCCGGACGTCGATCGTGGAATTGTCTCCCGCGCTCAGCGCATCCCCCGCTACCGACAAACGATTTCCCCGACTCTCATAAGTGATTGAATCTAATGGAAAACTAATCCCTCATCTCAATTTGAGTCAAGTGAAATGGGAGAGGGAGTGCCTAAGTGAGAAATCCCGACTGAAATCGATGTCGGGGCTCTCAGTTTGAGAATCATCCCCCAGTCTTACCAACATGAGACGCAGTGAATCCTCAGACGTACGTAGAGAACCATGTGACATTTGTATAAGTGCTGCCTTTGCATGCATTTGAGGGAGTGACTTTGGTTTTTTATAAAAGTGACGCATGGCCCCGGCGTTGCTCCGAAGCAGGCACCAGGCTTCTTGCCTTGGAGGACTTGTGTCTTTACGAAGGATTGGAGCGGTATTGGCAATCGCTGCCGTGCTGGCAGGGCCTTCGACGGTTAGCCTTCGAGCTCAGGATTCTGACATCGAAGGGATGCGCCGGCCAAAAAGCAAAGTGCAGCCGGGCTATCCCGACTTGGCGCGCAAGATGAAAATCACGGGCACGGTGAAGGTGCAAGTGGTCGTGTCTCCGGCCGGCACGGTGAAGGAGGCAAAGATTCTAGGGGGACACCCGGTGCTGGCTAATGCGGCCCTGGAAGCAGCCAGGAAATGGCGGTTCGAACCGGCGGCGGAAGAAAGCACGGGCGTGGTGGATTTCAAGTTCGAACCTCATCAGTAGAACGGTGGGCATCGAGGCGGCCGGGAGGAAACGGCATGACGATCGGCAAAAAGCTCTACCTAAATTTCGGAATCATTCTCAGCATGGTGGTGGTGCTGTTTCTGGTGAACCTGGTCGCAGTGCACCGCGAACACGACGCCAAAGACGGTGCCAGCGCCTCGCTCAAGCTGGCAAACGCTACCAATGAGGTGCGCTTCCAGATGATGCAGAATCGCCTCTACCTGAGCAATTATCTGCTGAGCGGCGACAGCCGTGAAGTCGACCGGATGAATGAGGGGCTGCGCACCCTCGGCCTGAAATTGCAGGAGGGCAAGTCTCTCTCAAATTCCGACCAGGAGCGGGCGGCGCTGGACCGAGTAGATCAGTTGGAGCAGGCCTGGAGTAAAGAGTTTGCCCAGCCGCTGATTGAGAAGCGCAAAGATGTCGACTCCGGCAACGCGACCGTGGCGGAATTGCAGATTTACTACCTCCAAAAAGATGCTTCCTCCTGGGTAAAGAACTCAACGGACGCGCTGGATGTGGCGGACGGGGAAAACCGCAAGCTGGTGGAAGCCCGCAGAAAGTCGGATGAGACGGCAAGCACCTGGACCATTATGGCCGCGGTTGTCAGCACCTTGCTGGCTCTCGGGCTGGGCGTCGTGGTTGCGTTCACCACCGCCAAGTCGATCACCGGGCCGCTCACCAATCTGATGACGGTTTCCCGGCAGATTGGCGACACCGGCGACCTGGAACACAACATCGATGTAAACCGGCAAGATGAAATTGGAGAACTGGCGCGAACCTTCGCCAAGATGGTCACTTATCTCAAGGAGATGGCGGGCGTCTCTGAATCCATTGCTGGCGGAGATCTCACCCTTGAAGTCAAACCACGCTCTCCGCACGACACGCTGGGTAATGCTTTCGCGCGCATGGTGGAAGGTCTGGCGCGACTGGTGCGCAGCGTGCGTGACGCTTCCGCCCAGGTGGCAACCGCATCCGGCCAGGTGGCGAATGCTTCCGACGATTCTGCGAAGGTCGGATTGCAGGCATCCTCGGCCATTGATGAAGTCACCAGCACCATGCATGAGATGAGCGTGAACGTGCAGAACATGGTGAAGAGCACGCAGGTGCAGGCTTCCAGCGTGAGCGAGACTTCGGCCTCCATCGATCAGATGGTGGCTTCGATCCAGCGCGTGGCCGACACGGCCAAAGTGCTGCTCGATATCTCCAACCGCTCACGCGAAGAAGTGCATAGCGGCATTACCACGATGGAGAAGGCCACCGACGGCCTGAACCGCATCAACGCGACCATTACCAGCTCCGGAGAAATCATCGGAGCTCTGGGACAGCGCGCCGATGATATCGGAAAGATCATCGAAGTCATCGACGACCTGGCGGAACAAACCAACCTGCTGGCGCTGAACGCAGCCATTGAGGCGGCGCGGGCCGGCGAGCATGGGTTGGGATTTGCGGTGGTGGCCGACGAAGTGCGCAAGCTGGCGGAAAAATCGGCACAGTCGACCAAGGAAATCTCCGAACTGATTCAAAGCATTCAGAAGGAGGCGCGCAAGGCTGTCGAGAACATGGACCGCTCGACCGGCATCGTGAACGAAGGCCTGGATCTGGGCGGAGAGCTGAACGCGGCGCTGCGCAAGATTTCAAACGTGGTGACCGAGGTCTACAAGTTCGCGCAGGAGATCGGCGCAGCCACCAACGAACAGTCCCACGGTTCGTCGCAGATTGCCCGCGCTACGACGCGTTTGAACGAGATCACGCACGAAATCAACTCCGCCGTGGAGGAGCAAGCCTCGGGAGCGCAGGCCGTGGTGAAAGCCATGGAGCGGATGCGCGAATTGGTGCAGCAGTCGACCTCCGGATCCACCGAGCTGGCGGCTTCCGCCGAACAGATGTCGAAGATGTCGCGCGGCCTGCTCGATTTCATGGATCGCTTCACGCTGGATGAGTCGGTGTCACGGCCGGCGGCGCCGGAAGAGAAACATTTCAACGCGCACCGTGCCACCGCGGGATCGCGTTACTAGAAACGTCATCAGGAGCTACCGGGAACGGCGATGAGTCGCGAACTCCATATCGTGGGCTTCCAGATCGGGCGCGAGACCTATGGCGTGCCGATCACATCCTTGCATGAAATCGTGCGCGTGCCGGAGATCACCGCCGTCCCCGATGCGCCAGAATATCTGGAGGGCGTGATTAATCTTCGCGGCAAAATTGTTTCCGTCATGGACCTGCGGAAGCGCTTCGGCATCCAGCAGACCACGCTGAAAAAAGGCAACCGGATTCTAGTCGTGGAGCACTCCGGAAGGCTCGCGGGATTGATCGTGGACTCGGCGTCCGAAGTGGTGAAGATTCCCTGCGAAGACGTGGAGGCGCCGCCCGCGGCATTTCAGGAGGGCGGCCTGAACTGTGTCACCGGATTGGGGAAAGTCAAAGGCCGGCTGATCGTATTGCTCGACATGAGCAAGTTGCTGGCTCCGGCGAGCTTGCTGCTCTCGAAAGTGAACGCGGAGGGCAAACCAGCCAAGGCCGAAGCACGAGCGGCGGCCAAGTGATGCGACGGGAGTGCCTGATGGAGTCCGATTCGAGCCACAGGCGCACAGGACAAGGGAAAGCATGAGCTCATTCGGAGCGGCACCGGCGCCCATCTTGACGGAGGCGGAACTTCGCCTTCTGCAGACGCTCGTGTACCAGGAGTGCGGCATGCATTTCGATGAGCGCCGCACGCATTTCCTGCAAGATCGCCTGCTGAAACGATTGCGGGAATGCAAGGCAGATTCCTTCTACGCCTACTATCGTCTGCTGATCAGTCAGGATGGCAAGACGGAACTCGCCAAATTGGTAGAAAACCTGACGGTGAATGAAACCAGTTTCTTCCGGCACAAGGCGCAACTGGATCTGTTCCAGAAGCATGTGCTGGAGGATCTGCTTAAGCGGAAGCAAGCGCACCGGGAATATTCCATTCGTATCTGGAGTGCGGGCTGCTCCACCGGGCAAGAGGCCTACACCCTGGCCATGATGTGCGTCGACTCCCTGGCTTACTACTACCTGCGCAATCCATTGCCGGTTGAAATCGCCTTGCCCAAGCCGCTGATCCCGCCGCCGTGGCGGGTGGAAATCCTGGCCAGCGACATTAGTTACTCCGTATTGCGAACTGGACAGGAAGGCGCCTACAACGAGCACCAGATGGGAACCGTGGACTACGGCTTCCGCTTGCGCTACTTCGACAAGATTGGCGACCGCTACGTGATCAAGAAGACGCTCAAAGAGATGGTTCATTTCGATTTCCATAACCTGAAAACCGAGTACCTGCCGCAGCGCAACGACGTCATCTTCTGTCGCAACGTGATGATGTATTTCGATCAGGCAGAACAGAAGCGTCTCGTCGAAAAATTTTATCGCTGCCTGAATCCCGGCGGCTATCTCTTCGTGGGACATGCGGAAAGCCTCCTCGGCCTGACCGACAAATTCCAGATGGTGCACCGCGATAGCGGGACGGCGTATCAGCGGATCGAGGTGCGAGAGTGACGGATTTCCCCGACGACCGCGGACTGGAGCTGCGAGAGTTGTTCTTTGAAACCTCGCAGGAATTGCTGCAGGCGCTGAACGAAGAATCTCTGAAACTGGAAAAGCAACCGGGCGATGAGGAGATCGTGCGTTCGATCCGCCGGACGGTTCACACGCTGAAGGGCGATTCGGCGGCCTGCGGGCTGCGCGAACTCAGCGAGTTGGCGCACCACTTTGAGGACGCGCTTTCCATGGAAGCTGCCGGCGCGCATGCGGCGGTGGCGGAGATCGCTCTTGCGGCGGCGGATGTTTTCGCGGCCATGCTTGCCTCCTACCACGACGGAAGCCCGATGCCCGCAACCGACGCTCTGCGCCGGAGAATCGACGAGCTTACCTCTGCGCCCGCCACCAAGACCTCACGGCGCAAGAAAAAAACCTCCGAATCGAATCGGACGTCAACCACGGATCTGAAGGCAAGCAAAGATTGGACGGAGGCGGAGAAGCGCGCCATCGCGGAGGCGCAGAGCGCCGGCCTGGCGCTTTATGACGTCGTGGTAAAGATCGATCCTCACTGCACCATGCCGATCGCGGCACGGCAGCTGATCCAAAATGGAATCAGCGGGGCCGGCCAGGTCCTGGTGGTACGGCCCGGGGCTAAAACGGCGGCGGCCACCAAGCAGGTTGAATTCGTATTGGCCACTTCGCAGTCCGAGGAGCAGATCGCAGCCAAGTGCAGGATTCCGACCATCGCCGGGGATGTGAGCATCGTCTTGCTTGCGGCCCGAAGCGCTGCTTGGGCTTCGGCGGAAGTCAACCCGACGCCCCCAACATCCTCGGCCGAACCCGCAAGGCTGGAAGATCCGGCAGCTCAGGCTCCGGCAGTCGCGTTCTCGGGGACTCCACTTCCGGCGACAACGGTCCCAGTCGAACCCCGTTCGGTCGAGGCTCAGAGTTGGGGGCCGGAATCGGCGGCGCAGGCGGTCACGGAAAACATTCTGCGGGTGGAGGCGGGAAGAATCGATAGCGTCCTCAACCTGGTCGGAGAACTCATCATTGGCAAGTCGATGCTGCAGCAAGCGCTGAACGAGTTCGGCAAACGTTATCCCAAGGAACTCCTGCGCGGAAAATTCGCCGATGCCATGGCTTTCCAGTCAAGAGTATTGAATGACTTGCAGCGCTCGGTCATGAAAATCCGCATGGTCCCGGTGGATCAATTGTTCCGCCGCTTTCCCCGCATTGTGCGCGATGTGGCGCGACAGTGCGACCGCGAAGTGGATCTCGAAGTCAGCGGACAGGAGACCGACCTAGACAAAGGCATTCTGGACGCCATCGCCGAACCGCTCACCCATCTCGTCAGAAACGCCGTCAGCCACGGCATTGAACCTGCAGAGCAACGCCGAGGCCTGGGCAAGCCTCCGCGCGGAAAGATCCGGCTGAACGCACTTCATCAGGGCAATCAAGCGGTGGTCGAGATCAGCGACGATGGTCGGGGAATCGATGCGCAGAAGATCCGCTCGAAGGCCATCGAAATCGGAATGATCAAGGCGGAAGAAGCCGCGCGCCTGAGCGAAGCCGAAACCGTGGAACTCATCTTCCGACCGGGATTCAGTACGGCCGAAGAAGTTACAGAGGTTTCCGGCCGTGGAGTCGGAATGGATGTGGTGCAAAGCGTTCTGCATCGGCTGAAGGCCACGATTCACATTGAGACTCGTCCCGGCCAGGGCACAACCTTTCGCCTCAAGCTGCCGCTCACGCTAGCGATTATCAAAGCCCTCCTGTTCTGGGTGGAGGGGCGCCTGTACGCCATCCCGCTGAATGCAGTGAGCCAGATTGCCCGCACCACGGAAGCCGAAGTTCATCAGGTGGATAACTACGAAGTTTTGCAATTGCGCAACCAAGTGCTCCCCTTGCTGCGGCTGGGACGCCCGGCAACGACGGCGGGCGACCGGAAGGCCAGCAAGCTTTTCGTTCTCGTGATCATGGTTGGAGAAAAGAAATACGGGCTGATCGTCGACTCATTGGAGGGAGAAGAAGAATTAGTCATCAAGGCTTTGGACGATCAGACCTTCGCTACCGATTTGATAAACGGGGCTTCCATCCTGGGAAACGGAAAGGTTGTCCTGATCCTCAATCTGCCGGCCGTGGTGGAACACGTAGCGCGTTCACGCCCGCAAGAAGCGGGCATGACGAACTTTGGACTGTTGCTGAACCATGACGACCGAACGCGCCTGGCCTATCGTGCGGCTCCCGGAGGCCGGGCATGAACAAAGTACGCGTGCTGGTAGTGGACGATTCCGCGCTGATGAGAAAACTGATTCCGCAGATGCTCGCGGCGGACGGATCCATCGAAGTGGTGGGAACCGCGATGGATGGCACTTTCTGCCTGAAAAAGATCGAAGAGCTGCACCCCAACGTGGTCACGTTAGATCTGGAAATGCCGGGCATGAACGGCATCGATACGTTAAAGGAAATCATGCGCCGTCATCCGTTGCCGGTAATCGTGGTCAGTTCGCATTCTACCGAAGGAGCCGCCATCACATTCAAGGCGCTGGGGCTGGGCGCTTTCGATTTCGTGACCAAGCCGCAGGACGCGTCGGTGCACATGGCGGATGCTACGCGCCAGTTGATCGCGAAAGTGAAAGCGGCCGCCGATGGCAAGGTCGTTCGTCCCGGAGTCGTGCCGGCGCCGCTGCTGCGGCAGGAAAAGATTGAGCCTTCAAAATACGCACTGGCGCCGACCAGGACAGTGGCGATCGGAATCTCAACCGGAGGACCGCAGGCTCTCGAGTTCCTTCTGGCCCAACTTCCGCCCGACTTTGCGGGAACGATTCTGGTGGTGCAACACATGCCGGAGGGCTTCACCGATATGTTCGCGCGCCGTCTCGACGAGTTGTGCAGCCTGCGGGTAAAGGAGGCGCAATCCGGCGATGTGCTGCAGGCCGGACGTGTGCTGATTTGTCCCGGAAGCCGGCACATGACGGTAAAGCGGCTGCCCCTGGGCGACGTTGTGGTTCTGAATGACGATAGCCCGGTGAACGGGCACCGTCCCAGTGTCGACGTGCTGTTCCGCAGTGTTGCGGATCAATTTGGGCGACTCGGCGTCGCCGTGTTGATGACCGGCATGGGAGATGACGGAGCCGAAGGCCTGGGCGCGGTGAAAAAGTCGGGGGGGATGACGATTGCACAGAATGAAGAATCCTGCGTGGTCTACGGCATGCCGAGAGCTGCCGTCGAGCGCGGCTATGCCACGCGGGTTGTGGCTTTGGACGTGCTTTCCTCCACGCTACAAGCGCTCTGTGGCCGCAGTGAGAGCCATGGAGATAGCGGCGGGGCGAAAAAGTCTTTTCGCGCCACGCCGTAGGGGGAGTTTTTTGGGCCGGCAGTGAGCCCGCGGGTTGGTGACTTGAGTCATCTGGCAGGCGAGAGACTGCCGTGTTGAAATTGGAAAGGGAGATTGCTATGGAACAGTTTGCTCCAGTGAGACGCAGCAAGGACGGCCAGGCGGTCCGGTACCTGATTGTGGACGATTCGGTATTCGCCCGCAAAAACCTGGCACGCATGATTGAAAACTTCGGTGGACAGTTGGCGGGCGAGGCCGGCGATGGGTTGACGGCGATCAGCGAATTCGATCGCACACACCCCGACATCGTGCTCATGGACATCACCATGCCGCAGATGGAAGGCATCGAGGCCGCTGAGAAGATCGTGCAGGCTCATCCGGAGGCCCGCATCGTGATGGTGTCCTCAGTGGGTTACCAGGAAAACATTGTCGCTGCCTTACAGCGTGGAGCGCGCCATTTCGTGCAGAAGCCGGTGAAGGCGGAAGTGCTCTACGAAGTCATCAAGTATGTGATGGGAGAAGATGGCGCCGTGGTGAACGCGGCCGGCGCGGGAGTTTAATCCATGAAGATGGAGCTAATTCAGCCTTTCATCAACGCCGCCGACGCCGTGCTGTCGCAAGGCCTGCAGGGCACCACCAAGGTGGCCAACCTCTCGATGGAGGAGGAAGCCTATCGCCGCAAAGGTGTGGCTGGCATGGTAGCCCTTACCGGCGACATTGAAGGGCGCATCATTCTGGACCTGGAGCCGCAAACCGCATTGCGAGTAGCCAGCCATTATGCGGGCGCCGACCTGCCCGAGTCCGATGGACTCATCAAAGAAACGATCTACGAACTGGCGAACCAGGTAGTCGGCAATGCGATTTGCGCGCTGAACGATCAGGGATTTCACTTTCGCGTGCATCCTCCGTTACTGCTGACGTCTTCCGAGGGAGACAAAAGCAGTGAAGACGTCGAGGCGCTGGTGATTTGCTTCGAAACCTCGCTCGGCGACGTTTTCATGAACGTCGCGCTGCGCTACAACAAGCAGCGTATGGCTGACCACGCTGCTATGGGACGATCTTAAACAACCGCGATCCAGAGTTCTGTCCCTCGAATTTCCTCTCATCCCGCCGCCGGCGTTCGCGGTGGATTTTTCCGCGCAGCTCCCGATTAAGCTCTAGAAAATAAAAGCGCCGGAGAATATCGGGATCATCTTAATCTCGAGCTAGCAGCGACCATTGCCGCCCTGGATTCTCGCCGAACTCTTTGGCGGGATCGGCGAACCTTTTCAGTTCAGGATATTTCTGGATCAGCGTGGGAGGAGCCAACCCCCGCTTCCCCCTGATCATCGTTTGCAGCTCCAGCGCATTCACGCCGGCTTTGCTTTCGAAGTGATTATTGGTGATCACGTAGGTCGTTTGCGCCCGCCGGGCGACACTCTCGATCCTATCTTTCCACTTCGCGAGCTCTCCCTCGCTATAGAGATAGTTGTAGCGATCGTTACGATGATCGGAATCGAACCACTGCTCATAGTTTCGACCGTGGAGGCGGATGTAGCCGATCGATCCCGTCACATGCTCGGTAGGCGCCAACGATCGTCCGATCACGGGCTGGTCGATATTGCAGAAGCCGACATTCGTGTGGGCGAACGCAGCTAAGGTTTCAGCATTGTTCCAACTGGAATCACGCACTTCGACTGCGCACGGGTACTCGATGAACTGCCGCAGCAGGCGGTCAAGGTATTCCCGGTTGAGGGGAGTGTTCCGGAAGGACACCGGGAATTGGATGAGCAGAGCACCCAGCCGACCTTCGCTGGCAACGGCATCGAGACCCTCTCGGGTGCGGATTTCGTCTTCGTCCGTAGGCCGAATACTGGCGGCAGAGGTCGGCTGCATCGCCGATCCGGGCGAGTGAGTGAAGGCGCGGTAGAGTTTCGCAGTGAAGAGAAAATTCTTGTTTACGGCTGCGACTTTGCGGCACCACAGCTTCGCCAGTTCCGGCTTCAGTGGCCCGTAAAAAGATGTGTTGATCTCCGTGGTATCGAAGAAGCGCGCCAGGTACTCCAGCGGATGCTGCTGGCGCCGCTGCATGCCCGGAGGATAGAAGATCCCGTCCCAGTCTTTGTAAGACCAGCCAGCGGTGCCGATGCGAACCTGAGGTGATTTTTCCTGCACAGAAAGTTCCATGGGAAACCGCGCAGACGGAGGGCAAAGAAAGGTTAGCACATGCAGGAATTCTATTCGTCAATCGAGGGTCAGCACCACCCAGTACACGCCCGAAGGATAGCTCGCGGTATGCGCGTAACAGGCACCCACCGAGAAGGTCGACCGATGCGGGCTGACCAGCACGCGACTGGCATTTGCCGGCAGGGTTTCCGGGTGAAGGCTGGTGTAGGTGAGTACGTTGTAGCGTTGCGCAAGCTGATGAATGGGCGGGGTGCCGAGTCTGTCCGCCTGTGCCATCGAGCAGGCGGCATCGTCCGCAGTCGGCAGGTCGCGGCGGACCAAGTCCGGTTGACCGGACTGGTGCCGCGCTTGTTCCAGAGCCACGGCAACTCGGCTTTTTACTTCGGCGGCGGAATAACTGGGCAGGGCATGGCCGAAATCTTCCACCATGTACAACCGGTTTCCGCTACGGATGACACCCAACCCGATGACGTTGTAAGCCGGGTTAAGCAGGTTTTCGCGATGGGGAGGGGAGAGCATCAAATGTCGCTGCGCCTGGGCAGCGTCGAAGTCCAGCGCAACGTTTTCCGCTTCCTGTTCAAGTTGCGTGCGCGTTGCGGCCGCCAGACGCTGAGGGAGGGAGGGCTCATCGACAAACTGATGCGAAAGTTGCTGCGCCGCAAACATCGCTTCCGCGTGCGCGCGAGCAGCACGGCTCAATCCGGCATCAAGGACGAGCGTCGGCGCGCCGGCTTGCGATCGCGCTTGATTTGCCAAATCCAGAAGCTGCCGTTCCGCTTCGAGATCGTAGTCGAGGACGGGGATGTTGGGAGAACTTGCGGACGCCGGAATCAACGTTAAATACTGGGCCGGCTCCTCTCCGCCGTTCGCATTGCGCCTGGAAGCCGCCATCACTCGAGCCGAAGGCGGCATCGCAACGGCGCTCATTCCCAGAAGAAGTGCAATGGAGAAACGTCTGCCAGTCGATCTCTTACCCGCTGATCCAAGAGTCCTTAGCATTAGCTTGCGCCAACACGATTCGATCCTGGAGGGAGTTAAGAACTCAGGCTCAAACTTGCTTTGCAGGTTCTAGGCTAGAATCAGAATTTCAGCTTGAGAAGTTACCTTCGCTATGGAACTAGGTATTGGTGGGGTCATTGGCCTGTTGTTTGGCAGCGCGATTGCATGGCTGGCGCTACGCTCGCGAAGCGCCGCACTGCACGCACGCTTGAGCTTGATGGAAAAGGAATTAGCGGCTGCAAAGGCCGATCTGGCGGGGCTTCACCAGGCTCACACGGAATTGGTAGCGGGTAAAGCCAGGGCGGAATCCGCTCTGGACACTGAACGAAAGACCAGCAACGAAAAGATCGAGTTAGTCA
>JBEKUD010000061.1:0-27840 GCA_049515395.1 Candidatus Sulfotelmatobacter sp.
GCGGAATCTGGCTAGGATCTGCGCTCAGAAGAGAGCCTTTCTCCTTCCTGCTCGATCTCAACTACAGAAGGATAACTCTCACTGCCCTGGCTACAGAAGATTGGCCGGTAAAATGCCGATCATTCAAACAGTCGAATTTTTAGCGATTAAAGATGCATTCACACCGGTATTGGCCAAATGCTTGAAGTCATTTTTCCATTTTCCACTCGTCGGGTACACGTTAAGAAATTCCTGCGTTCATGAAGGCGGTAGTCCAAATTTCACGATATGGGGGCAGAACACGGGAGAAATTTCAGCTTTTGTGCCGTTCGGATTTCAGGTTTTTCGGACTGTTAAGGCTTAACTCCTTGAATCGTCACGCTCGTGAATTTCACTTTTCGGGCACACGCACACACGGGCGAGAGCCTGCCCTGTGCCTGCCGAAGGGGCGTCCGCTCCAAACAATCTTGCTTCGAAGAACTCCTCCACCCGCCCCAGAATCTCCAACGCGCTCTTCGATTCGTAGATGGCCTTGCGCAGCCCCGCTCCACCCGGCACGCCATGCGTGAACCACGAGGCGAACTGCTTCATCTTGCCTCCGGCGTCGGGGAGTTCTTCTTCGATCAGCATCTCGAAGTAGGTGCGGATCATCTGGTAGCGGTCGGCCTCTGTAGGCTCGTCATAGGGCCTGCCCACGGCCGGGGTTCCCGGCAACGCCCATGTGGCGACCGCCGCCCCCGACGGTCCGTCGGGCCCAAGGCCCGATTTCTGGAGGGTGCCAGCATCGAAACCTGTCGGCTCGGCCGGACGGCCGAGGGCGGCTGTCCCTACATGCGCATTGCAATACTGCTGGACCTGTCTAAAGATCCATGGATTTGACGGCGCGGTCCGCCCGATCATCACCGCATCGCATCCAGTTTGCGTCACCATGGCACAGGCGTCTTCGGGCGTACGGATGTCGCCGTTGCCGATCACGGGAATTTTCACGGCTTCTTTCACCACGGCAATCCACTCCCAGCGGGCTTGCCCGCTGTAACCCATCTCGCGCGTGCGGGCATGCAACGCGACGGCCGCCAGTCCACAGGATTCCGCCATGCGAGCCAGTTCCACGCAGACGATCTCGTCGTCATTCCATCCAGCTCTAAACTTTACGGTGAAGGGAATCTTCACTGCCGCGCGCACAGCTTCAAAGATGCGCCCGATTGCTGGAAGGTCGCGCAGCAGACCAGAGCCTCCGTTGCACTTCACGACTTTCTTGGCGGGACAGCCTAAGTTCAAATCCACGAGGTCGAAGCCGAGGCCTTCGACCATGCGCGCCGCTTCTGCCATCACATGCGGATCGCTGCCGAAAAGCTGCGCTGAGATGGGGTGCTCGTCCTCGTAGAAATGGAGGTACCGCTTAGCCTTCTGGTCTTTCTTGCGGAGCACGCCGTCGGCCGAGGTGAACTCGGTCATGATCAGGCCGCATCCGCCAAGGTTGCGGATGAAGCGGCGGAATACGGTGTCGGTGACGCCGGCCATTGGGGCAAGCACCGTTGCGGGGGAGATGTTGATGCCGCCGATGGTTAACGAAGCCGGCACCGCCCGAGTGGCGCGGACGCTTTTGTCCTTCGCCTGCGCCCCGGAATCCTCCGAGTTATCCCAGAACTTCTTCACGCCTGTAATTCTACTTCGTAGCGGGATCCCCGCCCACGCGCAACTGTGCCTGGAGTTACTGATGCGCACAATCCGCCAAATTCTGCTAACCAAGTAGGTTCTTCCACAATTGAAAGCCCCCGCCTAAGCGAGGGCTATATCTCCGCGTTGATTCGCGAGAATCCGCGGCAAACAATTTATTTCTTTGCTGCCTCGGGTTTAGCCGCCTCAGGCGCGTTCTTGGCGTACTTGCGGCGGAAGCGCTCCACGCGGCCGGCGGTATCCATCAACTTCTGCTTGCCGGTGAAAAATGGATGGCAGGCGGAGCAGATTTCAACGCTGATATCGCCCTTATGTGTGGAGCGGGTAACAAAGGCATTGCCGCAGGCGCAGTGCACGCGGATTTCGCTATAAGCGGGATGAATGGCTGCTTTCATGGGGGTTCTGACCTCGACTCGAATATTAGATTCTACCGGAATGGCCGTGGATTCAGCAATGGCAAGCTGTCAGCTATGTCAGCTATCAGCTATCAGCTTTTCACCATTCAGTTTTGAGTCCACGAACGCTACTCACAGTTGCAGCCGGGACAAGGTCGCTGTTTAGCTGAGCGCCTGAAAGCGGACGGCTGAAAGCGGACGGCGTCTTCAAAACCGGAACTGATAGGACACTTTTACGAAAAACTGCCGGCTGTCATTGAGATAACCCTTGGCGGTGTTCAAAACGCCCACGCCCGGCACAACGTTGAGATTCTGCACATCGCTGTTATAGCCAACGTATACCGCCGTTCCCGGATGAATCAAATAGGTGAGAAGTAGATCGCCATTGAACTCCTTCTGCGTCGGCAGATCGGTGTAGGGATCGATCGCGTTGCCGGGAGTGTTCGCCAACACCGAGTTGTATTGGAGAATGAGCCGGAGTGAAAGTTGCGGCGTGAACTGCCAGTTCCACTTGCTGCGCACGATGTGATTGTTGAAGATGCCTTTTCCAATGCCAGGCGTCTGCGAAAGCGCAAGAAAATAGGTTCCATCGCCCGCTCGCAGTCGCTCAAACAAGTAAGTGTTCTCAATCTTCAGGGGCTTTATGGGACGGATGGTCAGTGTTCCGGTCGCAGTATCCTGCCGCGCCAGGAACGGAAAATTGAGTGGAGCAGAGGCAGTGGTTGAGGCGACGAAGTTTGCGCCGTCTCCCCAATGGTAGGTGGCACCGGCCGTCACCTTGGGAAGCACACTGGTCTGGATCGAGGCGCCGCTGTTGTGCTCATGGTAGTCCTGCTTGGGGAGTTGGGGCTGGCAGGAGAAACCCAGGAAACAGAAATCCTGCGGCCGAAGACGCTCCCTCAATTCCTCATACGGAAACAAGTAGATTACGGTCTGGCCGCGCCCTTGAACTACCAGATAGGGCTGGTAGTCCGTATCGAGCCGGTTGCCTTCATGATCGAATACGTAGCGCTGGTTCACCGAAGGGCCCCAGTCAACGATCCAACCCTTCTTCGGGCGAAAACGATAGTCGACCGTCTGGTAGAGCTCGCGAATGTCGACGCGGTTCACGAATCCGGGGACGGTGACGAATCCCGGACTGATGTCGTCGTAGATTCCTTCGTAGGAAAAGTGAAGTCCGTCGCGCTTGAGGTGGACTTTGTCCGCTGGACCGGCGTAATGATTACTGTTCCCGACGTTGCCGGAGTCGAAGGGAAATAGGTTGGTCTCGCAATTATTGCTCGCGTAGCCGGAGGCAGAATAAATGTCTCCCGCCAGGTTGCTGGAACTGATGACCGCCTGAGCATCCAGGCTCCAGTTGGTGTTGAATTTCAGGCGCGTGTCCACTCCGCCCACACGATTGAACTCCCCCGTCGTGGGACATTCCCAATCTGTGAAGAGCACCCCCATGCTGGATTGCCGAAAAATATCGCGGCTGGCTCGGGCCACCGTGAAGTAGGAGCGCGTGCCCGCGAGCGGGAAATAAGGCGGCACAGTCTGTCCCGGCGCGCGATCGTCGGTGGACATGAGCCCGACGGAATATGGACCTTCCTTTCCGGTGAGGCGAACGCCCGCGGACGGGTCCTGAATGTTACGGGTGAAAAAGAGGTCGAGCGGCGTGCGGAAGTAATCCTCGTTCTCCAAGAAAAACGGCCGCTTCTCCGGAAAATAAACTTCGAAGCGCTGGTTGACCGTGATCTGCGGGTCCTCTGACTCGACTTGGCTGAAATCGGGGTTCGCCGTCAGATCCAGGACAAAATGATCCCGGATGACGAACTTGGCATCCATGCCAAACTGGCCTTGCGCCTGAGCGTTCTGGAAATATGGATTGGTGGGATCGCGCGTGTCGAGCCCCCGGAAGCCTCTCATGATTCCGTACGGGATCAGCTCAATGCTGCGTCCGGGCGAAATCCCTTCCAGCCCGTAGAGCGTAGCCGCCTGGCCCAGCCGGCCCGCGATCTTGTACGAGACTTGCGGCCAGAATGCGTCCTCGTTCTTACGGACAATTCCACGGTACAGAATGATTCCCCACTCCTGGTCCCGGGTCGAAGGAAAGCGGAGGCTCTTGAATGGGATGGCCATCCATGCCACGAAGCCGCGGCCTGTGACTTTGCCCTTCGAATCCCACACCGTATCGAATGACGTATCGAAATTACCGTTGATCTCGTCCCGCGTGGCCTCACTCCAGATTGCATCCCACTGCACGCCGAGCGGCGTGGTTTGGAAAGCATAGGCGCGGCGGCGGTCGTGAAAGGTATCCAGCATCACCTCCACGTTGTCATCGTCGTAGATGTCCTCGCGACGCGACATTCGCGCGCGCACTTTGTTGGGATCGTCGAAACAGACGAACACAACGTAAAGATTTTTCTGGTCGTAACCCAGGTAGGCGACCGTCGGCTCCGAGATGTTCTCTCCATCGTGCGGATTGCGTTGCACGAAGCCTGTGACCTTCGCCATTTGCAACGCCGCCTCGCCCTCTGGCTTCATGCTCAGAAAATCTTCGAGGGTCGGGGCACGCGTCAGACGTGGAATGGTGAGCGCCGGAGGAGGTGTTTCCGGCCTCGGAGCCGGCCGCACGTCCGGATTCTTGATGGCCGGCTCAGGCTCCTGAGCCGAGGGCGGTGGATTTTGCGGCGTAATTTGCGGATTTTGAGCCCTGGAGTCTTGCCCAGGGGAGCCCGGATATTGTGAAGCGGTGGCGTTTTGAGGGACCGAAGCTTGCAGCCAGGAGGCCGCCCAGGACTCGGATGCAAGCCCAGACGGCAGCAGAGCCGCGAACACTGCCAACCTCACGACATTGTTGATTTCGCGATCACACACTAAACCCAGACTCAATCCTGCCGCTCCAAACGGGGAATTGAGGAAGATACACTATATGAGGCCTTCGAAAACAAGAAAGTTTGTGACGAACCCCGAAACTCCGCGTCTGCGGGCACATTCAGGTCCAAGCGATGGGGTCATCACGATCAGGCGGGGACGCGAATCTCTAGAATAACGAACTCTGCCTTCGGCTCGGCGTGATCTTGAAATGGTCGTAGGCCAGCTGGGTCGCCACTCGCCCACGAGGCGTACGGTTTAGAAATCCAATCTGCATCAGGAACGGTTCGTATATCTCTTCAATCGCGTCGGGTTCCTCGGCTAACACCGCCGCCAGGGTGTTCACGCCTACGGGACCGCCCTGATATTTTTCGATAATCGTAAGCAGCAGCTTGCGGTCAACTTCATCGAAGCCGTATCTGTCGACCTCCAACATCTCCAGCGCGGCCTGCGCCGTGGGTAAATCGATCTTGCCTGCGCCGCGCACCTGCGCGTAGTCGCGCACCCGGCGCAGCAGCCGGTTCGCGATGCGAGGCGTTCCGCGCGAGCGGCTGGCAATCTCGATCGCGCCCGCATCGTCAATCTGCACGCCCAGGATCTCCGCCGAGCGTTCCACGATGACGCGCAAATCTTCCGGCGTATAAAACTCAAGCCGCAACACGATCCCGAAGCGCGACCGCAAGGGCGCCGAAAGCAGTCCCGCGCGGGTGGTGGCGCCGACAAATGTAAACGGTTTCACCTCCAGCGTGTGAGTGCGTGCCGAAGGCCCCTGTCCAATAATGATGTCCAACTTGTAATCTTCCAGAGCCGAGTACAACAGCTCTTCCAACACAGGCTGCAGCCGGTGAATCTCGTCGATGAACAAGACTTGCTTGTCCTGCATGTTGGTGATGATCGCCGTCAAATCACCTTTGATTTGCAGCAACGGCGCCGCCGTCGGCTGGAAATGTACACCTAACTCGTTGGCGATGATGTTGGCCAGCGTCGTCTTGCCCAGTCCCGGCGGCCCGTACAGCAGCACGTGATCCATGGCCTCGCCGCGCGACCGGGCCGCCTCAATCGCCACCGCCAGATTATCTTTGACTTTCTTCTGACCTATGAACTCTGCCAACCGCTGCGGCCGCAACTTCAGCTCAAACGACGAATCGTCTTCCACCGCCGCCGCCGACACCAGACGCTCGGGACTGTAATGCAGATTGGGATTGTTCTTAGCGGCGGTCACTGGCCGGATATTACCACGAACTATGTGGAGACAGCCGCCTCCGGTGTCCGGCCCGGGGCGAAGCCCGGCCCCCCGGCCCCATAGGAGCGCACATCGATAATGGCGAGCCGGCGGCGGACGCGATGAAGAAGAACTCCAGGAAGCAAACGGCCAACCGCGCGAAGGAGATCAAGATCGAAAATAATGCTCCGCCTGTTGTTAAGTGGCCCGACTCCGACGCTCGCCGCAAGAAGATTTTCGGCGACCGGGCTTTGAACCCCGTGAGGATTTCCTCAAATCTCGCCACCGCGATGGGATCCCGCCCGCCACTACGGCCGAAGCCTGGCGTACGCACCCTCGCCAGCCTGCACATGGTTGCGCAGTGGAACTCAAGGCTGATCGATTCTGGACGTTGCTGGACGTCGGATGAGCGGCAGGCGAAGCTGGCGAAGGCGCAGGGGATGAAGACCGCCTAGCTAAGCTAGGTTATTCAAAGTCATCTGGCCCTGGAGGAGACAGGCTCACCGCCTTTCGCACCGGAAGGGACCGATCTCCGGGCAGAGATTGGCCGATTTATTCTTCCTCTTCCTTAACCTCGCCGCGCGCGGTCTTGGCCTTCTCAACAATCTTCTCCTGCAGCGCTCCTGGCACCGTGTCGTAGTGGTGCATTTCCATGTTGAAGCTGCCGCGGCCTTGCGTCATCGAGGTCAAGTCGACACCGTACGTGAGCATCTCGGCCATCGGCACTTCGGCCTTCACCACGGTATTGCCGCCCTTGTTGTCCATGCCCTGGATGCGTCCCCGGCGGCTGTTCAAATCACCCATGATGGAGCCGGCAAAGTCGTCCGGCACCGTGATCTCAACCGACATCACTGGTTCCAGCAAAGTAGGCTTCGCTTGCTCCATCGCCTTCCTGAAGGCGATACGACCCGCCATCTGGAACGACATATCGTTGGAATCCACATCGTGGTACGAACCGTCGTAAAGAATCACGCGGAAATCCACCACGGGATATCCCGCCAGATATCCGCGCGCCGCTGCATCCTTGATTCCCTTTTCGATGGCAGGAATATAATTTTTCGGAATCGCTCCGCCAAAAATGTCGTTCACGAATTCAAACTGTCCGCCGCGCGGCATGGGTTCCATCTTGATCTTGCAATCCCCGTATTGCCCGTGACCGCCGGTCTGCTTCTTATGCCGTCCCTGGACATCGGCTTTGCCGCGAATGGTCTCCCGGTAAGGCACCTTGGGCGCTTTCAGAATCACTTCGGTGTGATACCGCTTCTTCAGCTTCGAAACAATGACTTCGATATGTTGTTGGCCAGTGCCGGCAATCAGAAATTCCTGTGTCTGTGCGTCCCGAAAGAACCGCAACATGGCATCCTCTTCCATGAGTTTGTGGATGCCAGGCCCCAGCTTGTCCTCATCCGCACGGCTCTTGGGCTCGATGGCAAACGTGATCGCCGGCTCCGGCAGCTTCACTCGCGGATACAGAATCGGTGCCGCCTTATCTCCCAGCGTGTCGCCGGTGAGGGTGTCCTTCAACTTCGCGACCGCGCCAATATCTCCCGCATGCAGCTCCGTCACCGGTATCGCCGTTTTTCCCTGCATGATGGAAATGTGCGAGAACTTCTCGGCCGATCCCCGCGAGAAGTTCTGTACCATCGATTCATTCTTCAGCACGCCGGAAAAAACCTTGAAGTAAGAAATGCGTCCCGCGAACGCGTCGGAGATCGTCTTGAACACATACAGAGACATAGGTTCCGCATCGGTCTCATGACGCTTCGGCGCATCCCCGTTGCCCGACGCAGCCGGCTCGCCCTGGACCCACTCATGCTCGGACGGCGCCGGGGTGTAGTCGACGATGAAGTCCATCACACGGTCTGCCCCGATATTGCCGAGCCCGGAGGCAAAGACCACCGGGAACAGCCGGTCCTCGCGAATCGCATTATGGAGCGCGGGAATCAGATCTTCCTCTCCGAGCGTTCCGGCCTCGAAGAACTTCTCCATCAATTTGTCATCGCCCTCGGCTACCAGTTCCACAAGCTGCTCGTGAGATTCCTGAACCTGCGCCCGCATGTTGGCCGGGATCTCCGTCTCTTTTCCTTTGCCGTTGCCTCCCAACTCATACGTGTAGGCCTTCATCCGGACCAGGTCGACCACGCCGGTCAGATTTTTTTCGCTCCCGATGGGTAATTCGATCGGAATCACATTTCTTCCGAAGGCGTTGATCAGGGACTCCAGCACGCGCTCCGCATTTGCCCGGTCACGGTCCATGCGATTCACCACAATCAGCCGCGGGGTCTTGTACTCCTCACAATCGTTCCACACCCGCTGCGTCACCACCTCCACTCCGGCCACGCCGTCCACCACCACGATGGCCGCATCGACTACCGGCAGCACCATCCGGGCTTCGTGAACAAACATGTTGAACCCCGGGGTATCGATCACGTTGATCTTGGTTTTGCCCCACTCAACATAAGCTGCGGATGCCGCAATCGACATCTTTCGCGAGATCTCTTCCTCGTCGTGATCGGTGGTCGCCGATCCATCATCCACGCGTCCCAGACGCGGCGTCGCCCCCGCGGTGTAAAGCATGGCCGAGAGCAGCGAGGTTTTCCCCGCATGCCCATGCCCCACAATCGCAACATTACGAATATTTTCTCCGGTATAAACTTTCACGAGTAGGCTCCTTCGCAGGCGTGGAAACAGAGAAGGCCGGAAGAGAATCAGTGCAAGTAGACAGGCCAGCCCAACATCACCCGCCAAAACCTAGGATGCTACCACGCGGAGAGCGGCAGCCTCAACTTGCGAAAACGTGCGAAAACCTGCAAAGAATGCCGGGCCGGGTGTATTATCCCTTCGCCATGCTGGGAAATCGCACCAACGAGCAGTGGATCGCACAATACGCGTCAAGCCACCAGCATCCAGTGAACCGGATCTGCCACACGCTCGGCATTCCGACCATCCTGCTCTCCCTCCCAGTCTTTATCAGCAGCATCTTCATCCATCGACTTTGGCCTTACGCCCTCGGTCTCTTCATTCTGGGATGGATTTTTCAATTTGTCGGCCACGCCTTCGAAGGCAAGCCGCCCGAATTCTTCAGCGACTGGCGTTTCCTGTTCGTCGGGGTCCGCTGGTGGTGGGCCAAGATTCACGGAAGGGCCTGAAGCATTTGATGGTATGCCACGGCAGCGAAGCACAACCGTGGAAGGGCGTCGCTTCAGCGCCGCGTAAAGTCTCCGAAACACCGGGCTTTAGCCCGCGTGGTCGCACCGAAGCAGCTTCCCGAAGTCCGATCCACCAACCTTAACGAAGTTCGTATCCTCGAAGAAATCCACCATGTTCCCTCAACTCGCCCGCTTTACCGATCTCGGCTTGCTGCTCCTGCGACTCATGGTCGGCTTGGTCTTTGTCACTAGCGGTTATAGCCATCTTAAAGACCCAATGGCCCGCGCCAAAGCATTGGAATGAGCAAGGGCTTCACCTTCTTCCTCGGCGTCGCCGAACTGGCGGGAGGCCTCGGCGTGGCCTTCGGCGTCTTGACTCAACTTGCCGCCCTTGGGCTCATCCTCATCATGTTCGGCGCCATCTGGAAGAAGATTTCTGCCTGGCACACCGGCTTCTGGGGGGAGAAAGCCTCAGGCTGGCATTACGATCTGATCTTTGTCCTGATGAACCTGGTCATCGCTTTTACGGACGGCGGTGCCTACGTCCTGATGCGGTAGCTGCCCCTGCTGGCGATACTTCACTTGCGCCTGTTTGGGATTCTGTTCTATGCTGGCCGCACTTGGGGTTCCGGTTCGTACAAATAGAATGCATCGCCTGACCGCCAGATTTCTGTTGTTCTTTGCGCTGGTGGGACCTTTTGCTCCGCCGGCGCTGGCGCTTACGGCTGAGCCTCCGCATGCCTGTTGCGTTCGGCAAGCCCACCATTGCCACGACTCTGCCGTAGCGGACTCCTCCCGGCTTCTGTTTCGCGATCCCAGCTGCTGCAGCCACGCTTGTGGACGAGCCGTCACCACACCTCGATGGGCTCAGGCTCAGCCGCCATTAAGCATCTTCCATGCGCAGAATGTCGGGGATCGTCCCGACCAGTCGGATCCACGGTCTCCCAGACCGGAAGCCTTCGGTTTTCAGTCCAGCCGCGCACCTCCTATTTGCTGATCTTCCCTTCGACGCAGTCGCTGAGTGTGTGCCAGGCGCATGAGCCTCCCGTCCGCGCACACCACTCGGGCTGCGCTGGCGTCCTACACAACGACAGGGAAACCATGCTCTGCTGGAACAGGATCAGCAAGAAACGATCTGCAAGAGCAAGAGAGTGATCTGCGAGCAAGTGATCAGCAAGAAATTCTTCGTCCTTCTTACTCTGACTGGCGTCGCGGCCTTCGCCTCCGTCTTCGGATCCGTCCGCGGCATCGTCCATGATCCCCAGCATCGTCCCGTGGAAAACGCGATGGTCATGCTACGCTCGAAGAATTCAGACTGGGCAACTACCGTCAATACGGACTCGGCGGGCGAATTTATCTTCCATGCGGTCGATCTCGGGGATTACACCGTGACGGTCGTCGCTCCCAGCTTCAATCAGGCTGCTGCGAGCGTCCGGGTAAATTCCGGATCGCAGCCCGTCCTGCATTTTTCACTCAACCCGGCCACGAACAAGGAGTCGGTCACGGTGTCCGGAACTCCCGAAGCAATCCCCACCGACTCCGCCACCCCCACCACTTTGGTCAGCCGGCTCGATATCGAGAAAACTCCCGGCGCTGCCCGCACCAACAGTTTGGCCATGATTACCGACTACGTCCCCGGCGCCTACATCACTCACGACCAGCTCCACATTCGCGGCGGCCACCAAACCAGTTGGCTTATCGATGGCGTACCCGTGCCCAATAGCAACATCGCCTCCAACCTCGGCCCGCAATTCGATCCCAAGGACATCGACTATCTCGAAGTCGATCGCGGAAGCTACGGCGCCGAATTCGGCGACCGGACCTACGGAGTGTTCAACGTAATGCCGCGCACCGGCTTCGAGCGCAACCGCCAGGCCGAACTCGTCCTCAGTGCCGGAAATTTCTACCAGACCAATGACGCCCTCAGTTTCGGCAGCCACACCGAGCGCTTCGCCTACTATGCCAGCGTCAATGCCAACCGCAGCAATCTCGGAATCCAAACGCCCGTCCCGCAGACTGTTCACGACGCTGCCAATGGCTACGGCGGATTTGGATCTCTCGTTCTTAACGTTGATCCCTCGAACCAACTGCGGTTCGTAACCTCGCTGCGCAAGGACTACTATCAGATTCCCTACGACCCCAACCCCTACGACATCGAAAACAATCTGGTCAATGGCCAACTGACAGGCCAGTATCCCAGCGTCAATCTTCGTGATGGCGACCACGAGTCCGATGCCATCGCCAATTTTTCCTGGGTGCACACCTTCAATTCAAAGTTCCTGCTGACGGTGTCGCCTCTCTTTCACTACAACGCCGCTGACTACGACAGCGCGCTCACTGATCCTGTTGTCGCCACCGAGCATCGCTCCTCGACCTATGGCGGCGGACAGGTAAGTTTCAGCGCAAATGTCGCGAAAAATAATCTGCAGGTGGGCCTCTATAGTTTCTACCAGCAGGATAATGAGCTGTTCGGAGCGCTCTTCAATCACAATGGCGGTAGTCCGTTCACCGACACCGAACACCCAACCGGCAGCCTGGCCGCATTCTTTGTCGATGATAAGTTCAAGCCCGTCTCCTGGCTCACGTTAAGCGCCGGTATGCGGCCCACACATTTCTCTGGAGGCGTTTCCGAAAATGCGATCAGCCCCCGCTTCGGCATCGCTCTCAACGTTCCTCATCTCAACTGGACCTTCCGCGCTTTCTACGGGCACTATTACCAGGCTCCGCCGCTTACAACGGCTTCCGGTCCGCTGATTGCGTTTGCCAATGTCAACAACCTGGGATTTATTCCGCTCCACGGGGAGCGCGATGAAGAGCACCAGTTCGGCGTGACGATCCCTTTCGACGGATGGATCTTCGACGCCGATACCTTCCGTACCAACGTCGTGAATTTCTTCGACCACAACAACATTGGCGAATCGAATCTTTTCTTCCCCATCACCATCGCACAGGCGGTGATTCGAGGATGGGAAGCCACCCTGCGTTCGCCGCGCATCGCCCATCGCGGACAAATCCATCTGGCTTATTCCAATCAGATTGCCGAGGGCGGCGGCGCCATTACCGGCGGCCTAACAGATTTTTCCCTGCCCGTAGGCCTTTCCCCACTCGATCACGACCAACGCAACACCCTCAACGTCGGCGGCGACGTCACGCTCCCGTGGCGCACATACGCGTCCACCAACATCTATTACGGCTCCGGCTTCAGCAACGCCTTTCCTGGACAGCCTTATCCCGGCGCCTATCTGCCGCGGCATACCACCTTCGATCTTTCTCTCGGCAAGGATTTTGGCGAGCGCTTTTCCGCCTCGCTCAACGCCATCAACGTCGCCAACCGCCGCGTCGAACTCGACAACAGCGTCACCTTCGGCGGATTCCACTGGAACGACCCCCGCGAGATTTATGTTGAACTTCGTTATCGCTTCCATTACTGACGTCGGAGAAAATCATTTGAAGCGCATTGAGAGAACACCAATGACTAGAGCAGTACATTCGTCCCATGGCGCACTGTCGTGCCTGTGCATTTTGCTCAGTTGCTTGCTCATTTTTTCCGCCGCCTGCAATCGCGGAAAGTCGCAGCCAGAGGCTACCCCCCAGTCCGCCAAGCGTTATGCCTTCAAGGGCAAGGTCATGACCGTCGACAAGCAGGCGGGCACGGCCAACATCGCCAACGAACCCATCGCCGGCTTCATGGACGCGATGATCATGCCCTACAGGTTCAAGCCGCCTACGCAGATCAATCAACTCCAGCCCGGCGATTCCATCACGGCTGAGGTGGTAGTCGATTCCGACCAGTACTGGCTGGAGAACGTTAAAGTGACGGGGCACTCGCAACCTCCGCCCGACCAGCCGGCAGCCGCTGTGCACATCCCCGCTGCCGGCGATGAAGTGCCCGATTTCAAACTCATGAATCAAAACGGCAGGAACATCTCCCTGCACCAATATCGCGGCCAGACTCTGCTACTCACTCTGATCTACACGCGCTGTCCCTTCCCCGATTTCTGTCCGCGCGTCAGCCATGAATTCTCGGAGATCGACCGCCAGGTCCGAGCCGATCCCGCCCGCTACGGCAAGCCTCATCTGCTCAGCATCAGCTTCGACCCTGTGCACGACACCCCGAAAGTCTTACGCGCCTACGGCTTTTCCTGCGCCGGAAGCAAGGATCCCGCTCTCTTCATGCATTGGGAATTCGCCGCGATCCCGCAAAAAGAATTACCCGACTTCGCCGATTATTTCGCTCTCACCTACAAAGAAGAGGGCGGACTCATTACGCATTCGCTAAGCACCGCCGTCATCTCTCCCGACGGAAAAATTCTTAAGTGGTATCACGGTGCCGACTGGCAGGCCTCCGACCTCCTCCAGGACATCGCCTCCGCCGCCCATCCCGCCAGTTAATCGCAGAAGAAAGAAGAGGAAAAGCAAATATTGAGAAAGCCCATGTGGGGACAGCCGCCCTCGGCTGTCCCCCGAGCGAAGCGTGTGAATGCGCTACTCCGCCTGGGATCGGGACGGTTCTCGTGTCACCCATTCTGCACAGAAGGTTGCTTGGGCCAAGCGAAGAATAGCCGTGCCGCCCAGCGCAAGATCTTGCCGCCCACGGCGGCACCCACCATGATCGTGATCAGCCACAAGAACGCCGCTGGAAGATAGAAGACGATCGACGTCATAGTCGCCGAGTAGTCTCCCAACGCGTCAAGCCCTTCGCGCAGCGCCAGTTTCATCTGGTGCAACGGACGCCAGTGCAGTCCAAACACCTGCGCCTCAGCCTCAGTTCGCATCGAGATTTCAATCGCAACCGTCTCGATCTGTTTCGACAGCGTATTGCATTCCGCCTGCTCCCGTTCAATCTGCCCTCGTACATCGTTGAGCCGCTCGCTCACGTCGAGCGTGTCCTTTACCGTCTTCGCCTCTCTTAGAATCGCAAGATATTGCACCTCTTCCGCCCTCAAGTTGCGTAGGTTGGTTTCGTCATCCACATACTGACGGGTCACATCCTGCGCCTCAATCCTCTCGCTCTCCACGCGCAAGCCCAGCCTGCGAATCTTCGCCCGAGCTTCTTCAAACTTTGCCGCCGGCACGCGAACCGTCAACGATCCGCTCGTTGCGTCTTGCCCACCTCTCACTTCCGAACTAAGCAG
Organism: Candidatus Sulfotelmatobacter sp.; assembly: GCA_049515395.1. Classification (GTDB taxonomy): domain Bacteria; phylum Acidobacteriota; class Terriglobia; order Terriglobales; family Acidobacteriaceae; genus Sulfotelmatobacter. Next base: position 14,414 of record JBEKUD010000061.1, read on the forward strand.
AAATCCGCCTAGTCTCTCGGCCAGGGCGCGAATTTGCTCCGCCGCCTCAGCAGGTTTATGAACGATCATCTCAAGTGAACTGGTACGAACCATCTTGCGGTCCGCTGCCGTTTCATCCGTCGCCGGGGGCGAAGTCGGTGACGGTGAACCCAGCATCGCCATCTGCACGGTGCCTCGCTTCTTGTCAGCAATACCTTCTGGAACGCCTCCGAGCACGCCGCTGGCGGTATTGCTGTCCATTGACGTTCGCCTGTAGTTCGAGAGTCGAGTCTGCTTCCATCGCGTAACTGGTTCCCGTTTCTGGGCCGCCATCGATGCCAGGCCGGTGCCCCGCTCACTGGCGATGCCACCCGTGCTCTCCTGCGGACGAATGGCCCCCACGTACAATGCCACGATCGTCGCCGTAACCATCCAGCCCACCCTCAGGTGTTTGGGCGTCATCAAGAACGATCTCCAGTGCGAGCATGGCGTTACCAACATGGCTTTCTCCTTTTCGGCCTATTGCAAGCGCAACGACTATGTGCGATAGAGTCTTGGCCGGGAGATTTTGTTCCCGATGCGCCCTGGAAAGAGAACGCCCCATCCCCACGGGATTTGCGGCCGCTTTTCTGCCGATTTCCTCGCCCTGAGAAGAACTGACGGTTGCAACCTCAAAATTGACTCCCCCCTCGATTCCCCCTAGAATTGCTGGATTCGCGTTGCAGGGCAGCGTGGGGCTGGGGTTCCGCTTCGTCCATGATCGGGCAGACCGTCTCTCATTACCGCATCCTCGAACTGCTTGGTGGCGGTGGAATGGGTGTCGTCTACAAAGCGGAAGACGCTCAGCTCGGCCGCTTCGTTGCTTTGAAGTTTCTTCCTGACGATTCCGCGCAGGATCCCCAGGCTCTCGAACGCTTTCGCCGCGAGGCCCGCGCCGCGTCTTCTCTGAATCATCCCAACATCTGCACCATCCACGAAATCGGGCAGCACGAAAACCATCTGTTTATCGTGATGGAGTGCCTCAGCGGCCAAACGCTGAAGCACCTGATCAATGGCAAGCCGATGGAGTTCGAGCACCTGCTCACGTTGGCGATCGAAGTTGCCGATGCGCTCGACGCCGCCCACAGCAAGGGAATCGTGCACCGCGATATCAAGCCCGCCAACATCTTCGTCACCGAGCGTGGCCACGCCAAGATTCTCGATTTCGGCCTCGCCAAAATCGCGCGCGCCGCCCGCTCCACCAGCGGCGATTCGCAGACTCTGGCAGACGCCACCGTACTGGACCTCACCAGCCCCGGCACCGCCGTCGGCACCGTCGCCTATATGTCGCCCGAACAATTGCGCGGCAAGGAACTCGATGGGCGCACCGACCTCTTCTCCTTCGGCGTGGTGCTCTACGAAATGGCCACCGGCGTCCTGCCCTTTCGCGGAGAGACTTCCGCAGTCGTCACTGAGGCCATACTGAATCGCCAGCCCACATCCGTCGTGCGCCTCGTCCCGGCGCTTCCTTCGAAGCTGGAAGAAATCATTAACAAGGCTCTCGAAAAAGATCGCGACATGCGCTGCCAGACGGCCGCCGAACTGCGAGCCGATCTCAAACGCCTGAAGCGTTCCATCGATTCCTCCCGCACCGGAGCCGTCGCCGACGAGTCCGCTTCCGTTTCGACCTCCGGCACAAAAGTTGCGCCAACGGTCGTGGCGCACAGGCGCTCGGTGTGGCCGCTGCTCGCCGTGTGCGTTCTGCTGGCCCTGGCAGCGGGAGTGTATGCCGGCAAGCAGTTGTTCTCTTCCGCCCCTCTGCCGCCTCCAACCTACCGTCAGCTCACCTTTCGCCGCGGCAGCATTCGCTCAGCCCGCTTCGCTCCCGATGGACAAACCATTCTCTACAGCGCTGCCTGGCAGGGCAGTCCCGTGGATGTATTTACCGCACGCCCCGAAGCGCCTGAGGCACGGTCGATGGGCCTCAGCCGAACTCAGCTCGTATCGGTGTCTTCCGCTTCGGAGATGGCTGTTCTGCTGAACAGCAAAGCCATCGGTACATGGGTAAACATGGGCACGCTCGCCCGTGCGCCTCTGGTTGGCGGCGCGCCGCGCGAAGTTCTCGAACACGTGCAATGGGCCGATTGGTCCGCTGACGGCAGCAATCTTGTTGTGGTGCGTGATTTTGACGGCCGGAATCGGCTGGAATTTCCCGTTGGTAAGCCTCTGTACGAAACCGGCGGATGGATCGGCCATCCCCGTTTTTCTCCCAAAGGGAGTCTGATCGCCTTCATCGATCACCCGGTGCAAGGGGATGACAGCGGCTCCCTCGCCGTCATCGATCTGAAGGGAAACAAGAAGACGCTGTCCGGAGAATGGTTCACCATTCAGGGACTCGCCTGGTCCCCGGACGGGCAGGAGATCTGGTTCACCGCCAGCAAGTCCGGCGTGGACCGCACTCTTTACGCCATCACCCTCGATGGCAAGGAGCGCATGGTGTTGCGCTTGCCCGGAGCGGTCATGATCTTTGACATCTTCAAGGACGGCAGGGTTTTGCTGATGCGCGCCAGTTGGCGGCGCGAACTGGTCGGCATGACCTCCGACGACGCCAAGCAGCACGATCTTTCGTGGTTGGACTATACCTATCCGGCGGATATATCGGCGGATGGCAAGACCTTGTTGTTCGATGAAGAGGGCGGCGGCGGATCCCTCGATTATTCGAAGTCCGGCGGATTGTCCTACGCGGTCTACATTCGTAAGACCGACGGCTCACCCGCCGTGCTGCTGGGCGAAGGCGGCGCCGTCTCTCTGTCCCCCGACGGCAAGTGGGTGGTGGCCCAAACTCAGGCTTCACCCTCGCAGCTCAAACTGCTGACCACCGGCGCCGGCGAGCCGAAGGCGCTGACCAACGACAACATCAACCATTCCTGGGCCCATTGGTTCCCCGACGGCAAGCGCCTCTTGTTTTCCGGGAACGAACCCGGCAAGGGCGTGAGGCTCTACGTGTTTGATGTGGCTTCCGGCAAGAGTCATCCCATCTCACCGGAAGGCGTGAATGGTACCGCGTTCATCATCTCTCCCGACTCGCAGTGGGTGGCCGGAATCGGTCCAGATCAAAAAGGATATTTGTATTCCGCCACCGAAGGCGAACCCCGCGTCATTCCCGGCTTCAACTCCGGCGAACAGCCCATCACGTTCAGCACGGACAGCCATTCGCTTTACCTTTACCAGCCCGGTGAGTTGCCCGCCAGGGTTGACCGCCTGGATTTGCAAAGCGGGAAGCGCACTCTCTGGAAGCAGTTAATCCCCTCCGATCCCGCCGGAGTCGAAACCATCGGCCCCATCCTCATGACCCCCGACGCCCAAACCTGCATCTTCGGCTACCACCGCATGCTGGCGGATTTGTATCTGGTCGAAGGGCTGAAATGAGGGCTTTTCGCCGGTAGGACCCTGGAGCGTGTGCGCCAGGTTGGTTGTCACAATGGTTACGTCGGATCGCGGGGTTGCGATTCAACCATTCCTGCGGAACTGATTGCCCGATTTCTTGCTTACCCCGGACCTACGTCCGGGGCTGTTGTATGCCGCCCCTACGGGGCTGAGATCGTGCAGCAGGGTGCGGTACCTCTTTTTCGGTGCACTCCTTTTCGGTGGTGCACCAATCGTCTAGATATCCAGATTCTTCACATCTAGCGCATTCTCTTCAATAAACTTGCGCCGCGCTTCCACGTCCTCGCCCATCAGCGTGGTGAAGATGGTTTCGCACTCGGCGATGTCCTCCAGCTTCACCGATAGCAAAGTGCGCCGCTCCGGATCCATGGTCGTCTCCCACAACTGCGGAGCCGTCATCTCACCCAGACCTTTGTAGCGCTGCACGTCGTAGCCGCGGCTGCCTTCTTTCTTCACGTATTCGAAGAGCTCGCGCGCCGTCGCTTTTTCCACCGGTTCTATAACGGCGCGGTTTCTCGGCGCAGCCTTGGCAGTCTTCTTCCCGGACTTTCCATCCGTCGCAGCCAAATCATCCGCCGCGTCTTCTTCAGCAGCCTCATCTTCCTTGCTCGCTGCGCCGGTCTTCGCCACCGCCTCCACCACAAACGGCGGCTCCAGATAGGGCTCGATCTGTTTGAACTTCGAAATCAACTGCCGGCATTCGGCGCTGGACGCCAGCTCCCAGCTGATCACGTGTTCCGATCCCTGCGAGTTCACGAACCGTGCTTCCCACAAGTTGTGCTCTTCGTCGAAGACCGACTCCACACTCTTGAACTTGCGGTCTTTCATCAGCCGCTTCAATTCTTTTTCCAGTTTCTCGATTTTCTTCGGCGGCGTTTTCTTGTCGCCTTCAAAATCCGCGTGCTTCGAAAGATCGAGCTGGGGCAGAAGTTCGGTGACGCTCTCATCGCGCAGCCGCTTGTTTACCTTGTCGAAGAAGTTGAGATATTCCTTCAACACGCTCATAAAGCGCGTTAGATTCGCGCCTTCCAGCTTGGCCGCGCCCTCGCCATAGCGCACGATCAGCCCATCTGCCGCGCGCTTCAGCATGACTTTGTCGAAGGCATCGTCGTCTTTGATGTACTGCATCGACTTGCCCTTCTTGATCGAATACAGCGGCGGTTGCGCGATGAATACGTTGCCGCGCTTGATCAGCTCCTGCATGTGCCGGAAGAAAAACGTCAGCAGCAGCGTGCGGATGTGCGATCCGTCCACGTCAGCGTCCGTCATCAGAATGATTTTCCCGTAGCGAACTTTCGTCGGATCAAAATCATCCTTGGCGATGCCCGTACCCAGCGCCGTAATCATGGCGCGGATTTCTTCGTGCGCCAGCATCTTGTCGTAACGCGCTTTTTCTACGTTGAGAATCTTCCCTTTCAGCGGCAGAATCGCCTGGAAGCGACGGTCTCGTCCTTGCTTCGCCGTTCCGCCTGCAGACTCGCCCTCAACCAGAAACAATTCGCAGCGGTTGGGATCGCGCTCCGAGCAATCCGCCAGCTTGCCCGGCAGACCACCGGAATCGAGCGCCCCTTTGCGCCGAGTCAGATCGCGTGCCTTGCGCGCTGCCTCGCGCGCCCGCGCCGCATCGACTGCCTTGTTGATAATCTTCTTTGCGACGGTGGCGTTCTGCTCGAAGAACGCTCCCAGCCGCTCGTTGATGAACGCCTGCACGACGCCGGCGATATCGGAATTCAGCTTGCCCTTGGTCTGCCCTTCAAACTGCGGCTGCGACAGCTTCACGCTGATCACCGCCACCAGCCCTTCGCGCACATCGTCGCCGGTCAGATTTTCCTTGACGTCCTTGAACAGACCCATCTGCTGTCCGGCATAGTTAATCGTGCGGGTGAGCGCCATGCGGAAGCCCGAAAGATGCGTGCCGCCATCGATCGTGTTGATGTTGTTCGCGAAGCTGAAGACCGACTCCGAATATCCGTCGTTGTATTGCAGCCCGATCTCCATGGCCACGCCGCTGCGCTCCGCTTCCATATAAATCGGCTTGTCGTGCAGCACCTGTTTGCCGCGGTTCAAATGCTTGATGAACTCCGCGATGCCGCCGTTGTACTTGAAGTCCGCGTGCTTGGCCTCGCCCGTTTTCGCATCGGTTGAGCGCTCGTCGGTCAGCGTGATCAACAGTCCTTTATTCAGAAATGCCAGTTCGCGCAGCCGCTGCGCCAATGTGTCATAGTTGTATTCTGTCGCCGTGAAGATGCTTCGATCCGGCAGGAAGTGGACCTTGGTCCCGCGCCGTTTGGCCGCGCCCGCCTTCTTCATCTTGCTAGTAGGTTCACCCTTCGAATAGGTCTGCTCCCAGGTCGCGCCATCGCGCCAGATTTCCAGCTCAAGCTCTTCGCTCAGCGCGTTCACGCAAGAAACTCCCACCCCGTGCAATCCGCCCGACACTTTGTACGTGGAGGAATCAAACTTTCCTCCGGCGTGCAGCGTCGTCATCACCACCTGCGCCGCGGAAACTTTTTCCCCATCGATATCCATATCGTCCACGGGAATGCCGCGCCCGTCATCGATCACTGTGATGGAATTGTCGATGTGGATTGTGACTTCAATCTTGGTTGCGAAACCGGCCAGCGCTTCGTCCACCGAATTGTCGACGACTTCATAAACGAGGTGATGCAGACCCAGATCGCCCGTCGACCCGATGTACATCGCGGGACGTTTGCGCACCGCTTCCATACCACCGAGCACTTTGATCGAGTCGGCGTTATAGTCGTTCTTGCCTCCGTTGCTGCCAACAATCGGAGTCACTTTTGCTTTGGTTTCTGCGATGGGAGTATTGATCTCTTTGGTGGCCATTCAGCTCCGTGGAGCACGTCCGAATTGTCACGAAACTTCAGTCAAGCGAGACTCCAAATTCACTCGACGAATCGTGCTTCCACAGGAACCCTTATCAGCCTGCGAAACTGACCTCAAGTGATTGAAATTTCGTGTACTTAGGTTCGTTGAGCGACTGTCAAATTATACCACGGAAATGCCCTTCCAGCCATCCCCCAGCGGGCCCGCACCCTAGCGGTAAATGGCGGGTTTTCAACGAATTCCAGCGCCGCTTCCTGCCCGGTTTCCCATACCGCACATACACCCGAAAATGGCATGCTTGGGCGGTTTCTTTTTCGGCACCTCTCACCCCCTCGCCACCATCGGACCCACTGATCCTGATAAAATAAGCCCACAGGAGTTTCCATCCATAATGGCGGTTCCCATATCCCAGATGTGCACCGTGACGAGCTATGTCCTCCGGCAGAAGCTCGCCGGCCGCAAGCAATATCCGCTCGTGCTCATGCTCGAGCCTCTGTTCCGCTGCAACCTTGCTTGCGCCGGATGCGGAAAGATTCAATATCCCGCCCACATCCTGAAGAAAAATCTCACTCCGGAAGAATGTTTCCGCGCCGTCGACGAATGCGGCGCCCCCATGGTCTCCATCCCCGGCGGCGAACCGCTGATGCACCCGCAGATCGGAGAGATCATTACGGGACTGGTGGCCCGCAAGAAATTTATTTATCTCTGCACCAACGCGCTCCTGCTGAAGGAAAAAATCCATCTCTTCAAGCCGAGCAAGTATCTGACGTTCAGCGTTCACCTCGACGGCCAGAGTGAAGAGCACGACCTGGCCGTCTGCCGCGAGGGCGGATATGACATCGCCGTCGATGCCATCAAAGAGGCGCTCGCCCGCGGGTTCCGCGTAACCACCAACACCACGCTGTTCGATGGCGCCGATCCCAAGTCGGTTCGCGCCTTCTTCGACGACATGATGGAGCTCGGCCTCGAGGGCATGATGCTTTCACCGGGATACTCCTACGATAAAGCTCCGGACCAGAAACATTTCCTCGGCCGCGCCCGCACGCGCCGCATGTTCCGCGCGATCCTGTCGAACCGCAAGAAGAACTGGCGATTCAATCTCTCGCCCCTCTTTTTGGAGTTCCTCATGGGCAAGCGCACCTATCCCTGCACCCCGTGGGGCATGCCCACGTACAACATTTTCGGATGGCAGAAGCCCTGCTACCTGCTCCAGGATGGCTATGCCGAAACGTTCGGCGAACTTCTCGCGACTACGAATTGGAGCAACTATGGCACCGAGTCCGGCAATCCCGCCTGCGCCAATTGCATGGTCCACAGCGGCTACGAAGCTTCCGCCGTGAATGCCACCTTCAGCTCGCTCGGCGGATTTTTGGCCACGGTGAAAGCGACTCTCTTCCCGCGCTATCGCGACGAAGAGGCTCTGCGGCTGCTCGACGAACCCGACGCACCGGTGCATCCGCTGGTTCAGATCACCCCGACGAACGAATCGCTGCAGGAAACTCGCGCCTGATCTGAGATCGAAGCCTATGACAGGCAAAGAATCCGGCCACATCGACCACGAAGCAGCGCAAGCCCTCCCGCACACCGCCACCAATCCGGACGCACTTGAACTTGCTCCCGGCACCGTTCACGAGAAACTCGAAGGCTGGATTCCGCAACTCGCCAGCGACGAAGAAATCCGCATCGCGCTCGAAAAAGCTTTTGACTACCGAGGCGACGTCACCATTACTTTCAAGAACGGCACCAAAATCGAAGGCTATCTTTTCGACCGCCGGACAGCAGCCACGCTGAAGGATTCCATCGTCCGTCTCTTCCCCAAGAATGCCAACGAAAAAATCTCCGTATCCTACGCCGACATCTCCGCCCTCGCCTTCACGGGACGCGACACCGCCGCCGGCAAGAGTTGGGAAGCCTGGATGGAGAAATACGCTCAGAAAAAGGCCGCCGGCGAGACCAACATTGCCCTCCAGCCCGAACCTTTAGACTGATTACCTGTCGTCCTGAGCGAAGCATGATCGCCCGAAGGACGGTCTTGCGTCGTCGAAGAAGAACCATTCGAGAGTCGGCGACTTGGTCATGCCAGTCAGATCGAAGCTCTCTCCCACGGCACCGGAAGTTTCGCCGAAGCCCTGCCCGCCGCCGCCGTCGCTGCCTGACTTCCCATGTCCGTGTCTTCGAATACCAGGCAATCTTCCGGCGCGACTCCCAGCCTGGCCGCCGCCAGCAAAAGCGCTTCCCGATCGGGCTTGCTCTTGACATAATCTCCCGCGCATACCATCGTGTCGAATCGATCGAGCAGGTTCAGCGAAACCAGAGAATGCTGCCGCCGATTTCTTTGTGCTTCCCGATACCACTGCAAAGGGAATCCGTCCGTGTTCCGCCTCGATCTGCTCCAGGACATCAGGAACCGCCTGGAGCTCCGGCAGCAGATTGAAATCGAGGCGCTCTTTCCGGCTGGACACAGTCTTCACCGGCATGCTCAACCCATCTCTTTCGTTCAGCGTTGAGATGCTCTCAGTTACCGGCATTCCGCCCCATGCATAGAAATGCTTTTCCTCAAACTCGCGATTCCATTCTCCGAGCGCCTGCTTCCACGCTTTGTGGTGCAACGGCATCGAGTCGGCAATTGTGCCGTCGCAATCGAACAAATACGCCTTGAAGATACCCTCTGGCAATCGAAGTTTCATGCAGACCGATGCACACCCTTCGGATGATTTTTCGCGGAGAATACCGTTGGACTTCGCTAAGACCCGAATCTAGCGCTGAGTGGATTTCGCACCCGCCCCAAAACTCAACCCCTCAATCAACTCCTCCACCTCGTCCTCCGTTCCGCCAATCAACGTAAAAGAGATCGCATACCCGCGCGCCAGCATCACTAGCGTCGACTGCAGCATCACTCGCGTGCCCACATCTTTCTGGAGATCTCCGCGCGCCAGCGTCTTCGCCCCCTGCACGAACTCATAGGGCTCGTTGATCACCTCAAATCCCTGCGCCTTCGCGATCTCCAATACTGGCCCAAAATACTGCGCCGCTTCTGTCAATGCGGGGTATGCCTCAGCACTCTCTGCCGCAATCAGAATTGACGAATTCACATCCTCGCCTCGCGCCGCTGGCGGCCGCGAGAAGGCCGCTAACAAAACCCGCGCAGCGTCCTTCTTCGCATCGCTATTCGCGCGCTCGTTCATCTCTTCCGTTCGCAAAACCCAACCCGCCGGAATTTTGCAGGCAAATCCGAAGCCTGGATTGCGGTACACTCCATTGCTCACCGATCCCGCGTCCAGCCCTGAACCCACACCGGACACGGCTTTTCGTGTGTGCCTCGTGGAAGAAGAGCTACTGGAAGAATTCGATTGCCCCGACGCTGGTTGCTGCGCGCGGCCTTGCGGGATCAGCCATAGCATGGCCGGCGCAATAAAAAGGACAGCAGTAAGGCGGGAAGCCATTCATCCAATCTTACAGGAGCACTTGCAGCAGAATGCTTGCGTCAAGACAGAGTGCGCCGGGCGGGCTTCCCCGCCGCGGTTTTATAATCTGCAGGATAGAGCACCACACAGCGATCGCGCCCTTCGCCGTCGCTCTCAGTGCGCAGATCGGCTTCGTCGCGCAGTGCAAGATGCACCATCCGCCGCTCCCGCGACGACATGGGGGCAAACTGGAACGGGGTGCCCGTCTGCCGGACTTTCTCGGCGGCTACGCTTGCGGCCATTCGCAGCTCCTGCAAACGCAGCGAGCGCTGGTTCTTGCAATCAAAAGCTAGCTTCTCATGCTCGCCCGAAGGCAGCCGCAAAATCTCGAAGGCGAGCAATTCGAGCGCGCGCAAGAGTTCTCCGCCGCGATCCAACAGCAGCGCGGAATCCGGCCCGGATAAGTCGACAAAAATCTCCGGCCTCTCCCACTCGCTGATCGCCGGAGGATCCACGACGATGCGGTACTTAAGGTGAAGACCGCCGTGAGTCACGACAGCCTGCAGGAACTCATTGATTCTGTTAGCGGCAGCAACTTTATCCATAAAATCTGCTCTCGGCTGACAGCTATTTCTCTTTCTTCCTCGCACGCTTTTCCATGATCTGGCGCATCTCGCGACCCAGCTTGGTGCGGTTCATGATGGCCTGCTGACCGATCGAAATCAAATTGGTCTCGGCGTAGTAAAGATTCAATCCCGCTTGCAGATTGAAGAAGATGAAACCCATCATCAGGGGCATCATCCAGTTCATCATTTTCTGCTGCGCCGGATCCATTCCGGCCTGGGGGGTCATGCGCTGCATGGCGAACATGCTGAGCACCATGATGATCGGCAAAATAAAGTAGGGATCGCGGGCCGAAAGATCGCTGATCCAAAGCCAGTGCGCGTGCCGGAGATCGAGTGCAACACCCAGCATGCGATAGTACGCAATCAGAAACGGGAATTGAATCAGCAGCGGCAGACATCCGCCGGCCGGGTTCACTCCCTCCTGTTTATACAGGGCACTGATTTCCTCGTTCATCGGAGCTTTGCGCGGATCTTTCAAGCTGTATTTCTTATACTTTTCCTGAATCGCTTTGATCTGCGGCGCCACTCGCTGCATCTTCAGCATCGACTTCATCTGCGTAATGCGCAGCGGCAGCAGCGCCACCGTGATGATCAAGGTTTGAATGACGATCGCCCATCCCCAGTTGGGAACGATGTGTTTGTATGTCCACTTCAGCCACAGGAAAAGCGGGCGCGAGATCAGCCCCCACCACCCGAAGTCGACCGTCCCCCGCAGATCGGGATCACCATTCTTGATGGTGGGCACGTCCACCGCCTCCAGAGAGGACAGCTCCTTCGGCCCTACGTAGAGCCGTTCCCTGGTCTCACCGCGAAGGTCGCCCACGGCCGCACCTATCACGTCGACGTTCGTAATCTCCTTGGAGTCGGGCTTTGCTTGTGCCTGCAGCGAGTTTCGCAGCGTTACCAGGACTGCACTGGCGGGATCATCCGGGAGAAAGATCGCGGTGAAATATTGATCTCCCGGTCCAGCCCACTCGAATGGCCCTCGGATCGTGTTACCGCTGCTGATACTCTTGATCGGCAGGCGCGAAATATAGTTTGGGAAAAAGATATAGCCGCTGCGTTCGGTGGAAGCGTCGTTGTGATAGTCGATGCGCGCAGCCGCGAAGGTAGCTGGTGTGAGTTGGTCGCCGAATCCCGAGGGCCATGCCAGGGCAGCAAATATTTCTGCGCTCTTATAGACCACCGAGGTTTCAACACTCAGCACATAAGACTGATCAAACTGAAAACTCTTCCGGACTACCACATCCTGATCCGCATACTCAAACGTGATGTGCGCTGGAGCCGTGAGCCGTCCTTCATTGGACGCCACGAACAGCCCCGAGTTTAGTTTGCTGGTCAGTATGGGATCGTAGGTAAACAGCGAAAGGGGGTAGCCGAACTTCTGCGCTGCCGCCGTGTTCACCAGATCCAGCGGCCCATTCTGCGTATCGTTACCGAACTTTTTCAGGATCCAGGATTTCACCTGCGCGCCACGGTTGGTCAACGTGATCTTGTAAAGATCACTCTCGATTATGGTTTCAGTTTCAGCAGCAGCCTGCTTGCTGGCCGTCGCCGCCGGGGCGCCCGCCCGACGCACAGGTTCCGCCGCTGCTGCTGCCGAAGGTGGCGGGGTACTTTGTTCAGGCGTAGCCTGCTTCTGCACCTGGGTTACCGGCGCCTGGGTTACCGGCGCCTGAGGCTTCTTCACCATCTGGAAAATAATGAGGACGACGAACGTAAGAAGAAAGACAAGAAGCAGTCGCTTCTCCGCGCCAGGTTCTTGTTGAGGATTTTTGAAGTCGGCCAAAGTCTGATTATCGCCTCAAATTCTTGGCGCGCACGCGCCGCACTTCTGCAAACTCTTCCCTGCCGCCGTTCGCACCACCGGGTCATATCCCGAAGCTGCAAATGGATGGCAGCGCAGCAGGCGCCCCAGCGCCATCCATCCCCCGCGCATCGCGCCGTAGCGCTCCACTGCTTCCATCGCATATTCCGAGCAGGTTGGCACGTACCGGCAAGCAGTTGGGAGCGTGGGCGCGATCGCCCACTTGTAGGCCCGCAGCAATTGCAACGTGACGTATTTGACGCTCTGCATCAATTCTCGTGTGGCGCGGGCGCCCCCGCTCGCGTTGCTGCCTTTCCTGATAATTTTTGTTCGATCACCGCGAAGGCCCGTCTCACTTCGTTCAATACGTCCGCGAAATCGGCAACCAGCAGCGACTTTCTTGGATTGATCACAACGTCGGCCGCAACTCCCGCAACTGGACGCGACATCCGAACCGCTTCGCGCAATCGCCGCTTCATGCGGTTCCTTTGCACGGCCCCGCCCAGCACCCGCCCTACGGTGAATCCAATTCGCAGCCCGTGTGGCGCGGACCCGCCTTGAGCGGCAGCCGAGGGGGCCCTCGCCCCTGTTTTCTTCTGCATCTCGGCCTCGGCTTGCATCTCCGGACGTTCCCAATAGAAAACCGTCATGGACGCGGAAAAATGGCGGCGCCCCTGTTTGTAGACGCGCTCGAAGTCCGCATGGCGCAACAGTCGTGCCGTCCGCGGAAATCCTGGCCCCTGCTTCGCCGACCTGCGATTCGTTCGAGCCTTCTTCGTCCCAGTTCCCAGCGTGGCATCCGCCTGGAGTCCCTCTGGCTGTCGCATGCAACGGAGCGTTTCGACTCTGGAAGTGCGCGGCACGAGAAAGCTACTCGCGGAATCCGGGCTTTACGGATACCCGCTTCCGCCCCTTGGCGCGGCGGCGGGATATTACCTTCTTGCCGCCCTGGGTCTTCATGCGCGTGCGAAATCCATGCTTCTTGCTTCGCTTGCGCCGGTTAGGTTGGAATGTACGCTTGGGCATGAAAGATTGCTGCTCCTGATTCGGTCGACAGTGTTAAGGCAAACGGTAAGTATAAATGAGCAAGTGCCATGAGGGCAAAGGGGGACGTCCGTTGGTCCGTTGGGGGCGCACGACATCAGGGAGGGAGTAGCCGAAAGCGGTGATATGATTGGCTTGTCTTACGACATATATAGCCGTAAGATGAGGGTACGACCACCCCTGCTGATGTTCCATCTCGCATTCGCGAACTCGCCACCGGTCTTTCCCAACCCAAAGCCATGCGGCGGGGTTCGCTTTGCCAACGCAAGGTCAAGTGCAGCAAGCCAGGCTGTC
>JBEKUD010000062.1:0-27624 GCA_049515395.1 Candidatus Sulfotelmatobacter sp.
TGACTCCTCCGGAGGACGACGCCGTAAAGCATCCCCAGAGTTCCAATGCTGTGGCTGAGGCCGTGGCTGGAATTTCCGGCGGAGGAAGCGGCATCACCGAATTCCACGCCTGGGATCCACATAAAGCCGCGAAGAGCATTGAGGTCGGCGACTTTTATTACAAGCGCAAAAACTACAAAGCAGCAGAGGAGCGCTACCGCGAGGCGCTGCGCTATAAAGACAATGACGCTGTAGCAACCATTCGACTGGCGATCTGCCTGGAAAAGTTGGGAGTGCTGGACGATGCTCGCAGCGAGTATGAAAGCTACTTGAAAATTCTTCCGCACGGACCCGAGGCTGAACAAGCGCAAAAGGCCATCGATCGCTTGAAAGCCAAGGCGGAGGACACCAAGACGCAATAGCAATAGTGGAAGGGAACTTAGTTAGACTTCGTAAGCGTCCCGTGACGGGACGTCCACCGTTTCGCTTTTGGCTTCCTGCGGGGTATTTGGGCGGAAGCTTTTTCGCCGTCATAATCCTCGTGGGAAACTTTGCTTTCCGTCTCTTCCCCAAGAATCAAATTGGCCGGCCATTTGGGGCCCGAACGCACCTTGCCTTTAGCGCGCGAGGCTTCTGCGACCACCACTTCGACGGCGTCCAGGCAGGCGTGCACCATCTGCGTGCGCAGCGGACCGATTGCTTCTCCACGAATTAAAAGCAAGGCGGTGCCGTGCATCAGCGACCATAGCGAAAGCATTAGCCGGGTATGCTGTCGCGGAGTTCCCCCCAGCCGGCGGGTCAGACGTTCGCGCAACAGGTTGAAGGTTGGCCAAGGCTCGTGCAACGACGGCGGTTCCGCAAACCGATCGAAAAGGACCTCATAAGCATAACGATGGTGGAGAGCAAATTCGAGATAGGACTTGCAAGCTGCTGCCAACGTGCGGGAGCCACGAAGGGTATCGAAAAGTTCAGCGCGGGTCTGTAGACGCAGCGCGCGAAGGATGTCGTCGCGATCACGGTAGCGCTCGTAAACGGTAGGGGTGGTGGTGCCGGCGGTTTTCGCAACCGCCCGCATAGTAAGAGCTTTTTCGCCGCCTCTGGCGTGCAGCCGGCTGGCTGCCTCCAGAATGCGCTTTTCAAGTCCAGGATCTGCTTGTCTGGGCAAAGGGTTAGACTCCGGATCGAAAATAATGCAGGGCCCAGGAAATAATTTTAACTGTGTTCAAATAACGGTGTAGTATTTATCCACACCCGCAAGTAAGCAATGCCGCAGGCTGCGTTCTACCGGAGCCAAATTTCAGTTGCAGCCTTCCCCCGTTCGAATGGCTCCGGCGGGACGCGCCAATCCAAAAACACAAAACGGCGACCAGGGAGTATTGAGGTTGAACGATGAATCGGTAAACCAGTCAGAAAGTTCAGCGCTGGCATCCGACCTTCGTACCCTGAAGATAGAAAGACTAATCGCTCAGTGCGCCGCCGGCCGCCTTCGCAGGTATTCCGTTGCCGACATAGTTTCATGCGGGAAACCTCAGGCACTAAAAGGTGGCATTGCATCCGCGGGCACTCTCTGCCGCTTCTCTTCCATCGAAGATCAACGAACCAGGCTGAGCGCTCGGAGTAAGTAAGAATCGCTGTTCCCGCGATCATGATTCCACCCCCATCCGACCACCGTTAGAGATTAAGTCTATTTTTCCACTCGGATGAACTCACCGGTCGTGGCGTTGGCCGCGACCGCGAGCTTCGAATGGTCCCGATCCGAGCCATAGATGACGTGCCACACCAGTTGGTTGGTGTTATGGTTCCAGTCGCAAATGTAAATCACTGGGGTGGAAGGATCTTTTTCCAGAACTTTCTCTCCGCCGTGCTTCTGCGCAACACTGAAGGCTTGGTCGGAATCCACCTTTAGGAAAGCGACGTCGAAAACCTCAGTGGAAGCGTTGCCCGGGTTGTAAACGTCTTCGTTGCCGGGAGAAACTCCGCGAGACGGCGCGTCGGGCGCGTCGCTGCCGGACCATATGAAAGGTTTGGCGCCGTGTTGCGCGGCGGAAGCGAAGCTGGCGCGCCATACCGCAGACCTGCCATCGTGGCCATTCCCATCGCTCGTGGGCGTGGACTCGATGCGGAACGGTTTGGCGTCAGCCGCATAATTGCGGGCAGCGATAAACACCTTTTGAAAGGCGGAGCGGGCGGTGAGCAGCTCAGGACCTTTGGGCTCGGGCTTGGCCTCCGGCGGTTTGGCAGTGTTAGAATCGCAGGCTACAAGTAGCGCGACCAGTGAGAACAGAATGGCATAACAAGCCTTCCTGGTTGCGCCACTTCGAAGGCGAAAATTCTTAATTCTGGATCCCGCAACAGAAATCTCGTATGCCACGACCTTCTCCGTTTTCATGACGACCTTCCTGCTATAAATGGGATGATTCATCGTCGCGCACATTCTACCTGAAGCGCGCGGAAACGCGGGTTAGCGCCATGGATTCCTTGCTCAAAGAGCTGAAAGAAGCGCTGGATTCGGCGGTAGAGGGCATGTCGAACGAACAGATGAAGTGGCACCCGGCGGGTAAGTGGAGTGCCGCGGAAGTGCTTGAACATCTATACCTGACCTATACCGGAACCATCAAGGGGTTTGAGCGAACCCTGGACGCCGCCAAACCGCTCGTGGCCCGGGCCTCGATGCGACAACGCTGCCGGACACTGGTCGTTTTCGGTTTTAACTACTTGCCGGAAGGGCGAAAGGCTCCGAACAACACCGTACCGCGAGGATTGCCGGCGGAGCAGGTGAGAGCCGAAGTCGCATTAAAGATTGCAGCGATGGATGAGATCATCGCGCGTTGCGAAGCTCGCTTCGGCAGCGCAAAGCTCCTCGGCCATCCGATCCTCGGTCCGTTAACAGGGCCGCAGTGGAGAAAGTTCCATCTGATTCATGGCCGGCATCACGTCAAGCAGATCGAAAGGCTGCGCGAACGGGCCAGGGACGGCGAAGCGGCCGCCATGAGCAAGTCAAGCTAAGCAATCGAAACCGGCGGCCATTCGCCGCCGTTTTTGTAGCCTTCAACCTGAATCGCAGGCTGCCGGAAGACAGGTACACTCTACGGTTCTCGCATGGCGCTGGGAACGCCGGCTTTTCTGGCTTCTTCCTCCAGATCAATCAATTTCTGTTTGGCGTCTTCGACTGCCTTCTGCTTGTCCGCGATCTTCTGCTTATAATCCGCGTCTTCTTTGTCCCATTGGGCTTGGTTGCGCAATCGGTTTCCTACGTCGGCGTACATGACGGCAGCGCGCAGCTCATATTCCTTTTGCAGCACGTCGAGTTCCCGCGAGGCCAGGTCGATCGTATCTTTCTGCCCTGCCAGTCTTTCCTGCCAGGATTTCCATTCCGCCTGCTTCTTCGCCTGTTCGTCTTCGGGCGTCGCCGCGGGCTTCGTGGCTGCGGCTGGCGCGGCATCTTTCCCGCCGGCGGGTGCAGCCGCTTTCGCATTCGAGTCGGCCGAGGCGCTATCCGCGGCCGGGGCGGGTTCTGGCGCAGGCTCCCCGACAACGGAGAGTTTGTCGTCCTTCGGAAGGTTGTCGTTGTCGAAGACCTTCGGCTTGGCTTTCGCCGTTGGATCTTTGTGAACCTTGCGTGCATAGTCTCCAAGCGAGGTCTGATCCGGCGCCTGCGTTGTGCTCTGCGCCGTGGCCGTTGAACCGGCCAAGACAACAATCCCCGTGAGTACGAATCCGACATGCGTAATGCGCTTCATGGCTTCCATCCTTTGACTGCGGTCATCATGGTACTTTTGAAGTTCGCTGCCTCTTCGACATAATCCTTGTTTAAGTTTCATTTGGTGCGACCAGCCGAAGCGGCGCGAGAACCAACCTCTGTCGGCGTACGTTTCTGAGCTAAGAATCCACCGATGCGGCGGTCCAGATTGGCGGCCTCTTCGGCAATATCAGCCGCTAGTTGCGGAGATAGATCGGGATTGCGATTCTGCGCCAAATGCTGCGCATAGCCCGCAATCGTAGTCAGCGAGGTGCGTAACTCCAACGCCATCTCTGCGGAAATTTCGCCGTGCAACTGTTCTTGGCGGCGAATCTGTTCGAACTCGCTGCGATCGTTGATCAAGCACGCTGCCCCCAGCAGGCTGCCGTCGGCTGCGGGAATCGCGGAAATCGTAATCGCAACGCGAACCTCTTTCCCTGCGGGGGTGCTGTAGTCGGCTTCAAGTTGACGGCGCTTGCTGCCCTCGCGCAGAACCGCATGAACTTCCTCAACCAGAAGGCTGGGCGAGCCAGAAATACCATCGGAATCGACGCAGGATGCGGGCGAACAGGCTGCTTCGCGGAAAATGTCCTCCGCACTCATACCCGAGAGCGATCCGAAACCTAGAATCTCTTTGGCTGCGGGATTGGCCTGCTTCGCCAAACCGCTGGGGCCGAACACCAGCACTCCGCAGGGAAGATTGGAAAGCACGGTCTGGCTGAAGTTTTCGCTGGTGCGCGCCCGCCGTTGCTCGGCCAGCGTCTGAACCTGCAACTCGTGCTTCTGTTGTTTCAGTTGCTGGATAACCGTGTTGTACAGATGGACTGGCAGACCTTCCAGAGTGGGAGCGGCGACCGAATCGAGATCGGCCTCGGCAGCGATGTTGCGGCGCAGACGGCGCATCACGGAGATGACGAAGACGAACGAGCATCCCGCGGCAAACAGCACCAGAAGGCCCCGCAGCACCAGCGGATTCGCAAGCAGCCTCACCACCACAGCCTCCCATACCAGCGCAAGAACTGGTTGCCGGCAAATAGCGCGAGCAATGCCATGCTGCCCAGAAATACGCCGAAGGGCATCTGGTAATAGCGGTAGACCATTTGCGCCGACTGCCATCCCCGGCGGCGCGCCGCAGTCAGGTTGGCAAGCCGCCGCATAAAGCGATGAGTGCGTTTGATCCAAACCATCAACACCGTGCCAAGGCCGAACATCGATCCGACCAGCGATGCCGTAAAGATGGTGAAAATGGTGAGCTTGACGCCGAGAAACGCTCCCACCATGGCCATCAGCTTGACATCGCCAAAACCCATGCCTTCGGTTCCCCGCCAGCGCAAATACGCAGCCCCTGCCCCGTAAATAAAGGACGCACCCACCGCCGCACCCAGCAGGGAATCGAGCAGGGAGAGGAGTCTGCCGGAGAGATCGGCGCTCAAGGGCAGATTCACAACTCCTGGCAGAAACTGCGAAGCCAAGTCATTCACCGGAACCAGCAAGCTGAACAGGATGCCGAGGGCGAGGCCGGGAAGCGTCAGTTTATCGGGCAGCAGCTTGGTTTCTGCGTCAGTAAAGATGAGGCCGAGTATAAGAAATCCAAAAACACAATATTTCAGCGTGGCCGGCGTGCGCCCAAAGTAGGCGTAACAACCCAGGAATAGAACCCCGGTAAGCAGCTCGATAAAGAGGTAACGGGGTGAAATCTTGCTTTTGCAGCTTCGGCATCGGCCCCGCAGAAGCAACCAGCTGATCACGGGAATATTGTCATAAAAGGCGATTGGGCGTTTGCAGCGGGGACAAGAGGAACGCGGCGTTACGACGGACAAACCTAACGGCAAGCGGTAGATGCACACGTTCAGAAAGCTGCCGAAGGACAGTCCGAGGAAAAAAATCGCCGATGCGTAGAAAGGATCCACTTCGTTTATGACGTTCTTCAATCCAATCAAAACCCTACAAACGCACTTCTTCCGAAGAACGCGGACAATGCTGAACCTTGAGTGGATTATAAGTCGACGGAGGTGGGCAGGACTAAGGTACTGAAGTCACTGTCCCAAGGGACCATGAAAGGTCAAGCCTATGAGGTTCAAGCCAACGCGGGGTCAAGACCATGAAGGTCAAGACAACGTTCGTCAGGAAATGACAAGTCACGAGAATGAGGAGTCAAGGAAAAGCTATTCTCAGCAACTCGCCCTCCAGAGCCGTGGGCGACGTTTCGTGCGCGGGAAGCCATCCCTTCCAAAGCCTCCAATCTCGCGGCACTAAACGGGTTTGCGGCAGCGGGTGCTGCCGCCAGATTCCATCGATCTGTTCGCGCACGAACAGGGCGAAAGCGTTAGTGCCGATGCTCGTGTCCGGCATGGAACTCCACTCCAATAGACTGGCCTGCAGTGCCTCCGTGATCGACTCTGAAGGATGCAAACAAAGGATCCAATCGTAGCGTGCATGACCGAGGTAATGTTGCATCGGGGCCCTGCTCTCGGCTGGCACAATCCGCGCCCCATACTCACGCGCGATGCGCAGCGTGGAATCACCGGAGGAATGGTCTACGATCAGCAGTTCGGCGCAGGGGAAAAGTGTCTCCAGCGCGCGGCCCAGCCGCGGAGCATCATTTTCGGTATGCAGCACTGCCGTAATACGAGGCATAAGGGCGAATCTAGTTCTCCGAGTGTACGACGCTGACGCACCGGCCGACGAGACGGAATTTTTTCCACTCTGATGTAACTGTGCCCACCCTGAATTATCTTGGCAAGCGCACGTTCAAATAAAAGCAAATGGCATACCGCAGGATTCAGTGTCACAATCGCCGTACAATCCGTTAGTAGGTCCAGTATGCTTTCTATTCCTAAATCAGCCGCCCCGGCACAGATCGGGGCGCTCTGCGGAGTCTAGATGAAACTCATCTCGGAATATTCAAAGATCGTTGTGGCGTTTTTGCTGACTTGTGTTCTCGCCGTTGTTGTGCGCGCCTACGCGCAGGATGCGCCAGCCCCAGAAACGCACGGTATCGACGTTGCCAACATGGATCGCTCGGTCAAGCCGGGCGACAATTTCTACGAGTACGCCAATGGCGGTTGGATCAAGCGCACCGAGATTCCACCGGATCGCGCATCGATTGGCGTCTTTTCGAAGCTGGCCGACCTGAGCAACAAGCGTACAGCCGGATTGATTGGAGAGATCGCCAAGTCCAACCCGGCACAGGGTTCCGGCGCGCGCAAGGTGGCTGACCTCTACAATTCCTACATGGACGAGGCCGCCATCGAGGCAAAAGGCCTCGCGCCGCTTCGTCCGCATCTCGATGCGATCGCTGCCATCCATGATAAACGCGAGTTGGCACACGCACTCGGTGAGACCCTGCGCGCCGACGTGGATGCTCTGAACAACACCAACTTTCATACCGCCAATCTTTTTGGATTGTGGGTTGCACCCGGCTTCAATGATTCGGAGCACTACACGGCTTACCTGCTGCAGGGCGGATTGCAACTGCCGGATCGTGAATATTACATCGGCGAGAGCGAGCACATGCGCGGCCTTCGCGCGCAGTATCAGACTCACATCTCCGCCATGCTCAAGCTCGCTGGGTTCATTGACACCGATGCCCGCGCCGCACGCATTCTTGAGCTCGAGCACGGCATCGCGCAGACCCATCGCAGCCTGGCAGAGAACGAAGACATCCACAAGGCTAACAACACCTGGACGCAGGCCGACTTTCCAGCGAAAGCCCCCGGCCTCGACTGGGCCGAGTATTTTCGCGGAGCCGGGATCACCCAGCAGGATAGCTTTATCGTTTGGCAGCCCGAGGCCTTCCGCGGAGAATCCGCATTGGTTGCCTCCGCTTCCCTGGAAACATGGAAAGACTGGCTTGCTTTCCACCTGATCGAGGCCTATGGAGGCGTGCTTCCAAGAGCGGTTGCGGAAGAACGCTTTGCTTTTTTCGGTAAGGCACTTTCCGGCACGCCGCAGCAGCGTCCCCGCTGGCAACGCGGCGTGTTCGTAGTGAATGGACTGCTGGGCGATGTCGTCGGCCAAATCTACGCACAGCGGTATTTCTCGCCCGAGGCCAAGGCTCAGGCAGAGGCCATGGTCGCGAATCTGATCGCCGCTTACGGCAAGCGAATCGAAGGGCTCTCCTGGATGGCTCCAGCGACCAGGGCCGAGGCCGAAGCCAAACTCTCTACGTTGTACGTCGGAATCGGATATCCAGAAACCTGGCACGATTACTCAAACTTCGAAGTGAAGCCGGATGATATTTTTGGCAACATCTGGCGAGGAAATTTGTCCGATGATCGCCGCGAGGTCGCGCGGCTCGGCAAGCCCGTGGACCGCAAGGAATGGTCAATGACACCGCAGACGGTGAATGCGGTAAATCTGCCGCTGCAAAACGCGCTCAATTTCCCCGCCGCGATTTTGCAACCGCCCTTCTTCGATCCTCTGGCCGCGGCAGCCGCCAATTACGGCGCCATCGGCTCCATCATCGGGCACGAAATCAGCCACACCTTCGATACCGAAGGCAGTACATTCGACTCAAAAGGCCGCGTACGCGACTGGTGGACGCCCGCCGATTTTAGGCATTTCGAGGCCGCCACGGCTCAACTCGCCGCCCAGTATGACACCTACAAGCCCTTTCCCGACCTGTCGGTGAACGGCAAGCAGACACTGGCGGAAAACATCGCCGACGTGGCCGGCATCTCCGCTGCGTATGACGGTTATAAAGCTTCGCTTCAGGGCAAGACCGCGCCTGGGCAGGATGGTTTTTCCGGAGACCCCCAATTCTTCATCGCTTTCGGCCAGAACTGGGGATCGAAGACGCGGGAGGCCGCGCTCCGCCAGCAGGTGATGACCGATCCGCATGCCCCCGCGGAGTACCGCGCCGCGACGGTGCGCAATATAGACGCCTGGTATTCAGCGTTCGATGTGCAACCGGGAGAGAAACTCTACCTCGCTCCACCCGACCGGGTCCGCATCTGGTAAACCTGGGCGTGGGGCGAACGAATCGGACCGTAAACGGCCAGGGCGGTAGCCTCGCGAAGTTCGATCCTGCATCGTCCCCGGCGGACTAGCGGATGAACTTGTAATCAACGATCGAAGCGGCCAGGACTCCCCGGATCCCTTCCTCGTCCTGATCCTTTGCGCCCGGATCACTGCCACGGATGACACGCCCCTGGCATACCACGTCGCGGTTCTTCTGGCCGGAAATCTCTTCCGGCATCTCGAATATCATCTCGATGAGCGCGTTTACCGGCAACTGTTGCGGCCCGTGAAACAGAAGCCCCGTCTGGCTGATGTTTTCGAGGGTTCCCTCATACCATGTGCTGGTGTTGTTTACCCGGTAGCGGAGCGCCAAATCCAGCTTCAGCCGCCGCGCGCGCGGGATCCAGGACGGCCGTTTTTCGCGGTTATGACCGCGCCGGATGCCGGTCTCTGGTTTGGCGTGTTCCATCCGCTCCGTCCGGCGCATGGTGGTCCAGTCATACTTGTATTCGGCAGCGCACAACAGGCAAATCTGGTAATAATCCCCATCGGGGCCTCGCCGGGGCCAGGAAAACTCATGAGAGCAGCGCCCAAGCATAAGAACATCCATGATTTTCTGCGGCATGATGGTTACTTACGAATCCCGCTTCGGATCCGCGCTTCGGTCCTTACAGAGAGGTCCCAAGGCAGTTCGATCATCGCTCGAAGCGGACCTGTTGGGTAGGTTACCTTGGGGCCGGGAAGTAATCGGAGCAGAACCGGGTTTAACTGGTTTTTGCCGAGTTGTCGGACACGCGAATCGAGAAGTTCACGGTGATTGTAGCTTTCGTTTCAACTGCTTGCCCGTTGAGAAGGTAGGGCTTGAAGTGCCACTCCCGTACCGCTTGCTGGGCCGCCGCTGTCAGGATCGCCGGGCCGCTGACCACGCGCAGGTTTTGAATCGTGCCGTCCACGCCCACCACCGCCTGCAATATCACCGACCCCTGAACCTTCATGTGCTGTCCCAGCAAGGGATAGAGCGAACCCATCGAGGTCAAAGGCTCGCGGACCGCAGCATTCGTCGGCTGAGGCGCCACCGAGCTCGCCGAGGCCGGTACCCGGGTTGAATCGCTTGGGATTTCCACTTTCGTGACATTGCTTCCGGCATGAACTGTGCTGTGCTTGTCTCCCGCGACCACTTCGATGTCCAGGGGAGGAAGCACCGCCCGATTCGTTACCACTGCCGGAGCCTCCGAGTTCGAAGCATCTTTACTAGTCGTCTCAGGAACGGCCGGCGTGGTCGCAGTCTTCGATGCAGGATGGTTCTTGGAAGTTAACGCCCGGGCGACCGTCGATTTCTCGGTCTTGGCAGGAGCAGCCGCTTTCTTGGCCTGGTGTGCGCTCTCCGATTGTGTGGCGTCCGATTCAAACTCCTCGTCCGACCCGAACCAGAAATCGTGGTTTTTCACCATAACCACTGCCAAAGCTGCCACCAGAAGCAGGAGGGCGATCAGTTCGCGTCGATGTCCGTGGGCCGCCCGCTTTCGATCCTGCTCCGGGTTTGTGTTCAGATTGAACATTTGTATCTTAGCTGTCGATCAGAACTGCAAATCATCAGGCACCAACAGCTTGAGGCCAATCGCGCAACCTGACAATGGCACGAACCGGGGAAGTATGGCCTAAGAGTGCCACAAGGCTTAGCTAAGGAGTTACTTGCAATGAGGGCATTTCTCTGAGGGCGTACAGACCGTGCCCCGGGGCCCCCGGCCCCCAGTTCGCAGCCCAGCGTGATCTGGATCACCGCCTTATGGCCATTGATTTCGCTAAATTATGCTCACGCATGGGCACCTTTTCTATCCTGACCAACCGGAAACGCGCCATAGTGGCTCTGGCGCACTCCGTCGTGTTCCTGCTGGTTGCCGTACGGCAAATGGTCGCCGCGAATCCAGCAGCTGGCATCTGGCTTCCGTCCACGGTCTCTATCGGCACCTGGATCCTGTGTGGAATCTTCGCCGTCGTCTCCTCTATCCTTTTATGGCTCCTCCTCGTCTCCCGTGGAGGGATGGAAAAGATCTATTTCGGATTGTGCACCATCAGTGCCGTCTCAGGCCTGCTGCGAACCGCCGCCGGCGATCAGACCTTCCATGCCGGGCTCTACATCAGGGTTGTCATGCTGGTCAGCGCCGTTCTGGTCGGAGTCTTGATCGTCCGCAGGCACTCAAGCAGACACTCCGGGTTTGCCGAAACCGGCTCGTAACCCCTCGAGCCTTAATTCTTTCTCAACCCCCCAAAATCGCTCCTGTCAGGTCCGGCTGTCCGCAGGTTCGGCCCGGGGCGTAAAGTGTATGATCTCGGCATGGCATCGGTCCCGCCGCCCGACGTGACTGCCTTTATCCTCGCAGGAGGCAAAAGCAAGCGCATGGGCATGGACAAGGCTTTCGTAGAGTTTGACGGCCGACCCTTGCTCGCCCGCGCCCTCGATCTGGCGCGTTCCGTTCCTCTGGATGCCCGCGTCGTGGGAAGCCGCGAGAAGTTTGCCAAGTTTTCCCCGGTCGTCGAAGATGTCTTCCTCGATTGCGGCCCCCTGGGTGGAATTCATGCCGCTTTGCGGGCTTCGAGCACGGATCTGAACCTAATGCTTGCGGTGGACATGCCTTTCATCTCCGCCGCATTCTTGAAATACCTGATTCATCAGTCACGCACCGCCCTAGGAATGGTCGTCGTCGTTCCCCGCACCGGTGGACGCTGGCAACCCCTGTGCGCCATCTACCGGCGGGAGTTCGCCGACGCCGCTGAAGCTGCCTTGCTGGCTAGCCGGAACCGGATCGACTCGCTCTTTGCTGCGGTCCAAACTCGCGCGCTTGACGAGGAAGAATTGAAACGCAACGGGTTCTCGAGTGCGATCTTTCGCAATCTGAATACTCTCGAGGAATTAAAGTCGGAGGAGCGAGTCGGAGAGGTGAAATAGCGGAGCGAGACAGAGCCACGAAGCATCTGAAAATGCCTGAAACCGTGAACCAACCTTACATCGAGTTCCGCGAGGTCTCTAAAGCCTTCGGCGAAAACGCCGTCCTCGACCGCGTCAGTTTTAATGTCATGCCCGCGGAAACCGTTTGTATCCTCGGCCGCAGCGGCGTCGGCAAATCGGTTTCCCTGCAGCTGCTCATGGGATTTCTTAAAGCGGACTCCGGCAGCGTAATCGTTGCCGGCGAAGATATCACCGATTTCTCCGAGGAACAACTCGAGCCGATCCGCAAGAAAGTAACCATGGTCTTCCAGAATGGGGCGCTCTTTGATTCCCTCACTGTGGGCGAGAATGTAGCGTTTCCCCTGCGCGAGACTCGCGACCTCTCCGAGGATCAGATCTACCAGATTGTCGACGGCCTGCTGCAGATGGTGGGCGTAAGAGAAATGCGGGACCTGCTGCCCTCCGACCTTTCGACCGGAATGAAACGGTCCGTAGCCATCGCCCGCGCCCTGGCAGCGCGGCCCGAATGTGTCCTTTACGACGAGCCCACCACCATGGTGGACCCGCTGATGGCCCAGCTCCTCGGCGATCTCATCAAGCGCCTCAAGCTCCAGTTAAGCCTGACCAGCATCGTCGTCACTCATGATATGCGCCTCGCGAAGAAGCTCGCCGACCGCGTGGTTTTTCTGCACGAAGGACGCGCGATTTTCTTCGGCACCTCTGAAGACATGGAAAAATCCACGGAGCCCATCGTGCAGGAATTTCTGGAACTGGATGAACTAAAACTAGAGTGTTAGAGGATTTTGTTCAGCTGCTTGCCCAAATTCAATGATTCGCATGCGATGTCTCAGGGTTTCGCTACACGCTGCGCGTATCCGCTGCAGATACGAACCGGCAGCCGCGGGTATTTCGCAAACCGCGGATCAGTGAACGAAAGCTGGCACTGCAGGAAAGTCGAGCCCCGCTGGGTTTCAATGATCCGGGCATTGATGCAATCCCCGCAGAGCCCCGCCCCGCCAGCAGCGATTCGCAGGGGACAGGTCGCATTCCCGGGCTCATCCATAGTCACGCATTAGTCACGCATTAGTCACGCATTCATATCTGTAACAACATCACTGACTGCGCGCGCAGCGCTGAATCCCTGATCGTTCTTACTGCCCATTTCCCACTGCTCAAAACCCTTGCCGCACCAACTCTTCGACAGTCAGCGAGCTCTCCACCGGTTCGCTGGTCATCATTTTTTCGACGTATTTCGCAATCAAATCCGCTTCCAGGTTCATCGGATCACCAGGCTTGAGCGAATTGAGGTTGGTCATCTCCACGGTGTGAGGAATGATGGCAATGGTGCATTTTTTGCCCTCAAGTTTGGCGACTGTAAGACTGATTCCCTCAATCGAAATCGATCCCTTATAGACCGTATATTTCTCAATCTCACGCGGCATTTCCACGTGCAGCCAATAATTTTCCGAGTCTGCGATGCGCTCCAGGCCGATCAGCTTCCCCACCCCATCCACGTGGCCTTGCACAATGTGCCCACCGAAGCGGCCGTCGGCCTTCATGGGCAGTTCCAGGTTGACCAGCGCTCCTGCATGCATGCGCGAAAACGATGTGAGCACCCAGGTCTCCGGAGCCAGGTCGGCGCAGAACGATCCGTCCCTGATATCGACCGCCGTGAGGCAAACGCCGCTTACCGAAACGCTGTTGCCGGACTTCAGTTCCTTCGGTGTATTCGTCGCTGTGACGGTGATGCGGCGATTCTCGCCGTGCTGCTCGATGCGAGTGACACGTCCAACTTCTTCCACGATGCCGGTAAACATAAGGACCTCTCAACAGGTAAGCACACATCATAAACCCAACACGGAGGCAAGGAGCGAAAACAAGCTGGCGTTCTCCGCTATGTTCCTCAAGAGAAAACGAGTATCTTGATTTCCGAGAAAGCCAGAGAACAGGAGCAGCAACCATGCTGTATACGACCCGTCGCCAGTTTGCCACTCAAGTCGCTCTTACCGGTGCAGCTTTGTTAGGCAGCGGATTTGTTTCGACCCATGCCTTCGCTGAAGATTTATCATCTTCTGGCGGTGAACTCCTCCATCGCATGAAATGGCTGAATGAACCAGCTTCCTCGACGATAGCAGGGGATAAACTTGCGGTACGGGCACGTCCGAAAACGGATTTCTGGCGGAAGACATTTTACGGATACGTCACCGATAACGGACACCTCTTTCATCTGCATGTCAGTGGAGAGTTTGACTTCGAGGCTCGGATCGACGGCCAGTACGCAGCCCTCTACGACCAAGCTGGGCTGATGGTTCGCATCGACGCGCAAAACTGGGTGAAGTGCGGGACCGAATTCTTCGACAACGCCCGCCACGCCAGCGTCGTCTTCACCCGCGAATTTTCCGATTGGTCGACGATGAACGATTTGGCTACGGCCGGACCCGTGTGGTGGAGAGTTGTTCGCAAGCCCGACTCACTCGAGACTCTCTGTTCGGTGGACCGCAAGAAATTCACTTCGGTGCGTATGGGCTATCTGGTGCCTTCAGCAACTGCCGAAGTTGGCATCATGTGCGCTGCTCCCGAAGGGGATGGATTTCAATTCACCATCGAGAACCTTAAGCTGACGATGCACAGCAAGTGAGCGCAGAGCCCGAGAAGACGATCACTCCTCGTAAGGATTGTGCAGGTATCCTTCCACCGCGAAGTCTTCTCCGAAGCGGTGAAGGCGTGAATGCTTTACATGCAACGCTGCATTCAGATGGGAAAAGTTCCCGCCGTCGGCGAATGGGATTGACCCCGCGCCCAGAATTTTCGGCGCGTAGTACAGGAGAACTTTGTCGACGATTCCGGAGGCCAGGGCCATCCCGTTTACCGCCGAGCCGCCTTCGATCAGGACGCTTGCAATTTCGAATTCGCCGAGACGACGCAGAATCGCATGAATATCGGGACGTCGATCGGAAGCGGACGCCGGAAGTTGTTCGACCCGGATACCACGTGCTTCCAGTTCGCGCTGTTTATTTTCGTCGCCGGCGCAACAGAAAACCAGCACATCCTTTCCGCTGGCGCGCGCGTTCGTCACGCTCTGGACCAAGCGCGACTCCGGAGGCACTCGCAAGTGCGAATCCAGAATCACGCGCAACAGCGCGCGACGCCGGAGTCGGCCGCTGCGATCGGTAAGCAACGGATCATCAGTAAGAATTGTGCCCACTCCCGCCAGGATGGCATCGCTCTGGTGGCGCTGTTCGTGCACGTGAGCTCGGGCAGCTTCATCGGTAATCCAGCCACCAGCGGGAGTTCCATACGACTTCTTCGACTCGGCGCTTGGCGGCGGAGCGATCTTTCCGTTAAGCGTCATCGCGGCTTTCAGCGTCACCAAAGGAACGCCGTGGCGAATATATCGGGCGAAAGCTTCATTCACGCGGCGGCCTTCCGCTTCGAGCCGCCCAACTTCCACATGCACGCCGGCCGCGCGCAGCTTCTCGAATCCGCGCCCGCTCACTTTGGGATTGGGATCCGCCATAGAAGCCACCACGCGTCGGATTCCAGCGCCAATCAAAGCGTCGGTACACGGGGGCGTGCGGCCCTGATGAGAGTGAGGTTCAAGATTGATATAGAGCGTACCGCCGCGCGCCTTATCGCCAGCCTGCTCCAGGGCGAGCACCTCGGCGTGCTTCACGCCATCGTAGGTATAAACTCCCGTACCCACGATGTTTCCACGCGCGTCAACGATGACGGCTCCCACGTGAGGATTGGGCGACGACAAGCCCACACCCTGGCGCGCCAAATCCAGAGCGCGGTGTAGAAACTTCTCGTCAGTCGCGTGATCGGGCATTTTTCGATCTTCAAGAGCACGTACCGGGGAACACGCAGTCATGGAGAAAGAGATCCTGGAGTTGGTCTTCGCCCTGGCTCTGGGTCTCCGGGGTGAAAATAGCTTTTTATTCGAACAGGGAATCCACGAACTCTTTTGGTTCAAAGGGCAACAAGTCGCCCACCTTTTCGCCGACGCCAACGAATCGCACCGGCAGTTTCAACTCTCGCGAGATGGCTACGACTACGCCACCTTTCGCAGTGCCGTCGAGCTTGGTGAGTACGATGCCGGTGACGCCCGCCGACTGGGTGAACAGGCGCGCCTGCTGCAAGCCGTTCTGACCAGTGGTCGCGTCCATAACCAGTAGAGTTTCATGGGGCGCTCCAGGAATAATGCGCTGAGCCGTGCGCCGCATTTTTTCCAGTTCGGACATGAGGCTCGTCTTGGTATGCAAGCGGCCAGCGGTGTCGACGATTACGTAATCAGCTTTCCGCGCAGTCGCGGCTTGCAGCGCGTCGAAGAGCACCGCCGCGGGGTCTCCGCCGGGCTTGGTCTTGATCACTTCGGTGCCGGTTCGTGCTCCCCAAATTTCCAGTTGATCGATGGCAGCCGCGCGGAAAGTATCTGCCGCGCACAGCAATACATTTTTGCCCTGAGAGCGGAAAACCTGCGATAACTTGCCGATGGTTGTGGTCTTGCCCGAGCCATTCACGCCGACCACCAGAATTACTTCCGGCGTTCCGTCCACTTTCTCGACGGGCCTGGTATTCGCGGCATTCAGAATGGCCAGCAACTCCTCCTTGAGAAGGCGTTTCAGCTCCTGAACATCCTGGATCTGCTTGTGGTCCGCTTTGTCGCGGAGCTTGCCCAGAATCTCCTGTGTGGTGGTGGTACCCAGGTCGGCGCCGATCAGAGTCGCTTCCAGATCGTCCAAGGTGTTGCGGTCGATTTCTTTGCCAAAGGAGACAACTTCTTCGATCCGCTCGGCAAGGTTCTCACGCGTGCGCGTGACCGCCTGCTTCATGCGTTCGAAAAGACCAGTTTTCTTTTCTTCCGTGCTACCGAACAGAGTCTGAATCATGAGGAAAATGCCAAGTTTGATTATAGCGGTCAGGGTGGCCCCATTGTCGTTGGGCACAGACCACAAAGAGCAAGAAGGCTAGACGGGGGTTCTTTCGAGATTGGCTGGCGGCGTGGCAGGCGCGGCCGCAGGAGGCGCCGAAGCCAGGGCAGGCTGAGGCACGACAGAGGCAGTCTCCGATGCCAACGGCCTCTTGATAGAGACACGCTGGATGCGAATTTCGCCACGTGCATATACCGCCATCAGTGCGGCCACCGGTCCCGGATCAAGCCTCTTGCCGGCCAAGTTCTGAATGATCTTCAGCGCTTCTTCCGGAGAGTGTGCGTGCTGGTATGGACGATTGGTGGTTAACGCATCAAAAGTATCCGCGACGGCGATCACACGCGCCAGCAGGGGAATTTGATCTCCCTGTAGTCCGTATGGATAACCGCGGCCGTCAAGAGCCTCGTGATGCAGTTCGATGCCGGCCAGCATCTCGGCAAGCTGCACCACGGGCCGCAAAATGTTGGCGCCCTTTGTAGTGTGAGTCTTCATGACCTCAAACTCTTCTGCGGTGAGGGCACCCGGCTTTTTGAGGATGCGGTCCTCAATGCCAATCTTTCCCACGTCATGGAGTTGCGCAGATATCTGCAAGGTTTCCATGAAATCGGGTGGCAGACGCAACTCCTTGCCGATCATCATGGAGTAACGGGTGACGCGATCGGAGTGACCGCGAGTGTAGGGATCTTTCTCGTCGACTGCGCCGGCCAGCATCTGGATCGATCCCAGAAACAGCGCGCGGTTTTCCTCGGCTGCTTTCTTCAAGTCTTCAACGAAGTGTTCGAGCTCCTGCGACATCGTGTTGAAGGTTTCAGCCAGTTCGCCGATTTCAGTCCGGCTCCACAAATGAACGCGTTGCGAAAAGTCGCCACGCGCCAGTGCGCGGCTGGATTGCGTAAGGATCTGCAATGGATTCGTAATGCGGCGGGCAGCGAAAATACTAACGCCAATACTTACGAGGACAGCCAGTAGCGCCAGCAGGCGGGCCGTGCGCTGCATCTCGTAAACTCCGCGGTAGGCCTCCCGCTGTGGCTTTTGCACGACCACAGCCCAATCGAGCGAGGTCACTGGGCTGTAGGTTCCCAGCATCTCCACGCTGTTATTGCCTTCCTTGACGTCGAACTCCTTGGTGGCGGCCAACTGCGCCTTGTTGCCTTCATCCACAAAGTTGCGGACGATCTCGAGGCTCTTCATGTCCTGGCCGGTCACATATTGCGGAGTGCCGGCGGCCACCAGCCGCCCCTGTGCGTCCACGACATAAGGGATCAGGCCACCGCCGCTGACCTCGTGGAGGCGGCGAATCAGGAATCTTAGATCTACCACCGTTCCCACCATGCCCAAAAAGCGACCGCCATAGCTGACTGGGCTGCTCACCAGCAAAACGGTCCGCGAGGACTTGCCATCCTCCACCTGCAGCGCTTGGCCGTTGTAGGCGCGGCCATCGCGGGCCGCCTCAAATGCGTGCTGCAATTCGCGTTGCAGGAAAGCATCGGGAGCGATGCGTCCGGCGGAAATGCCTTTTGCGTCGGAGTTCAGTAACGTGACATAAGCAAGTTCGTCGGAGGAGGAAACAAAGTTTTCGAGCAGCGCGCGAAGTTCCGGGACCTCGATGTTCTTGCTGCCGATGTCTCCGCCGCTCGCTACTTGAATGGACGAAGAAAGATTCGCCAGCATCATTCTCAGCGAGCGCTCATGCTGCGACAAATCGTCGGCCAGAGACCGAGTCACCGTATTCTGAAGCAGCATCTCGTTGGTCTTCAGCCGGTCCCGGTTGATGGCCTCTACTTGCGCGGAGTAGAAGTACATGGGAACGATGCTGATCACCAGCAGCACGCCGAGGATTACATACAGAATGGGAATACGCGCAGGAGTGGGCATGGTGGAATACGAGCCGCTCCCCGGGGTTAATTTGGAAGCGCCGTCGATCGAAGTGGCGGCGGATTTCACGTGTATCTACAGAGTCTAATGTGGCGCGAATTGGTTGTCGGCGAAAACCGGCTGCTTCGCCATTACTAAAGTGTGGTCTGGAACGCCCCAACAGCGCGGGTTTGGCAACAAAAACGTACCTGATGAGGGTTTATGTTTGGACCGTTTCGCTTTTTCTGCTGCGTGTCATCAGATCGTAGATTGCCTCGCGCGGGGATTTGTTGTGCTGCAAGATGGCATGCATCTGATCCGTGATCGGCATTTCGACACCGTGGGCACGCGCCAGATCCACCGCTGCGGCCGTGGTAAAAATCCCTTCCGCAACCATGCCATGCATCCCGGCGAGAATTTCCGGCAGCTTGCGTCCACGACCCAGCTCCACTCCTACACTGCGATTGCGAGAAAGACCGCCGGTGCAAGTAAGCACAAGGTCACCGAGGCCGGCGAGACCCGCCATGGTTTCTGCCTTTCCGCCACAGGCAACCACGAGCCGGGTCATTTCCGCCAGGCCCCTCGTGATCAGGGCCGCCGTGGAATTGTGTCCCAGACCCAGGCCTGCACTCACGCCGGAGGCGATTGCGATAACGTTCTTCAAGGCACCGCCCAACTCCACGCCGATCACATCCTCATTGGTGTAAACCCGGAACGTAGGGCCGCTGAATTCGCGTTGCACGATGCCCGCGAGGTCCGTATCTTTTGAAGCGATGGTAATCGCCGTAGGATCGCCGCGAGCAACTTCGAGTGCAAACGAAGGCCCGCTCAATGCGCCCAGCCGGGGGGCGAATCCCATCGTGTTTCTCACGAGATCGCCAATGATCGCGGTCATGCACATCTGCGTATGGTTCTCGATGCCCTTGGTGGCACTCACGAGCAGCATCTCCGGCGTCAGGTAAACATGCATCTCTTCAAAAATGGATCGGCAATGATGAGAAGGCATCACGCTGACCACAATGTCTGCGCCGTTGATTGCCTCCTTCCAGTCGGTAGTCGGACTCACGGTTTCCGGAAGAGTGCACCCGGGAAGGAATTTCTCATTCACGCGCTGCCGTGCGATGGTGTCGCAAACTGGTTTTTCGTGAGCCCACAGGCGAATGTGATTATTCTCTTTGCGCCCGAGAACGATCGAAAGGGCGGTGCCCCAGGCTCCCGCGCCGATGATCGCGATCTCGCTCATACGTGCTTCGCTCCCATCCGTCTTTCCGTTCCCTTCAGCAATCGCTGGATGTTTTGATGGTGCTTGAAGATAATGAGAAGGGAAGTCGCGCCAATGAATGACAAGGCCAGCAGCGCATCGCCATAGGCGCGCATTCCGAAGACCAGAAGCGGAAAGGACGCGACGGCGAGGATAGATGCCAAAGATACGTAACCGAAGATCGCTACCACTGCGATAAAAATGCCAGCCGCCACCAGGACCGCCTTTGGGGTGATGACCAGAAAAGATCCCAATCCGGTGGCGACGCCCTTGCCGCCTCGAAATCCCAGCCATACCGGAAACATGTGCCCGACAACTGCAAGAAACGCCGCCACTGTCATGGCTTGATAAACCGAAACACCACTGGATCTTTGAACGACGAGGAAATGTGCCAGCCCGACTGCGGCGCTTCCTTTGAGAGCATCGAGTAGCAAGGTTAAAATCCCAAGCGCCGGGGATTTACGGGAAACGTTCGTTGCTCCGATATTTCCGCTTCCGCTTTGGCGTACATCTTCGCCGCGAAAAATGCGAACCAGCAGATATCCGAAGGGAATCGATCCCAACAGATAGCTTAGCGCGGCGATCATGAAGAAAGTTGGCAAAGTGTTAGCGCAACCCGAATTTCGCCAGCTTTGTGTATATTGAACCGCCCGGGGAAAGCTGGCTCTCGTACAGAAAAAATTCGCGGCTCGTCATCGTACCAAACTCAGGGGCAGGCGATACCGCCAGCTTTTCCTGCAGCCGTTGAAAGGTGCGGTTAGCGCCGTCCCCTTTTCGCCAGCGCGGCGAACCGGAGCCTCGACTGCCTCGTGCGAGGGTGAGGTGCGGGTTAAAAGCATGTTGCTCTTTTGGGATGTTGAGCGACGATAGTCTTTCATCGATCGTGGCCGCCAGGGCAGCCAGTTCCGAGTCGGCCTGGATACCTATCCAGAACACTCGCGGCGCACGCGCGTCAGGGAAGAACCCACAACCGCCAAAGTTCATTTCTAGGGATGCGCCAGAAATCGCACCGAGAGTCTGCTTGATCTTCTCGGCCTCCTCGTCGGAGCTCTCCCCGATGAATTTCAGGGTGAGGTGGAGCGATGCCGGCCGAACCCAACGCGCCTCCGGAGCAAACTCGCGCATGTCGTCGAGGAAGCGAGTGCTCCGGCGACGGATAGTGTCATCAATATCGAGTGCCACGAAGAGCCGCATAAAATCAGCTTCTAGCTACTAGCTTTTCGCTACGACTCAAGCTAGCAGCCAGGAGCTAGTAGCTGCCTCTCTCACATCAGCTTCTTTCGCACCATGTCCAGGGCGAGCGTGGTCGCAAACCAGCGGATGCGCTTGCGATCGCCAGCGAAGTTGCGCTCGATCACTTCAGTCCCTTGATCACTGGCCAAAGCGTGGAACACCAATCCTACAGGCTTCTCGGGTGTTCCTCCGGTGGGACCGGCCACGCCGGTGATGCCGACACCAAGCGTCGCTTCGCAACGGTAACGGATACCCTCGGCCAACGCTGCGGCCACTTCGCGGCTGACAGCGCCATGGCGCTCAATCATGTCGGCGGGCACTCCTGCGAGTTCCGTCTTTACGGCGTTGGCATAGACGATGGCGCCACCGGCAAAATAGCGCGAGCTTCCGCCGACTGAAGTAATTCTCTCGCCGAGCAGACCACCTGTGCACGACTCCGCGACGGCCACCGTGGCGTTGCGCATTTGCAGCCAGTAGCCGACAATTTGCTCGAGCGACTCGCCGTCGCGCGAATACACGGCATCGTCGAGTTCTTCTTCGACTGCATCAGCCGCTTCATCGACGCGGGCCTGCGCAGCCTCCAAGGTCTGGGCCCGCGATTTGAAATGGAGTTGAATCTCACCTGCTCCCGCCAAAATTGTGGTTTGCACGTCGGCGAACCGTTTATAGATGGGCGCCACGCGCGCGTCGACGTGAGATTCTCCGAGCATCGCGACCTTTAACACGCGGGTTGCGAGGAATGCAGTTGGCAATTTTCCTCGCAACCATTCACGGCACTCGGCCTCGAACAGCCCCTTCAATTCGTGTGGAGGACCGGGCAACAGGATGACAATGCGTTCGCGTCCATCGAACTTTCCGCTCAAAAGCTGTCCGGGCGCGGTGCCATTGGGATTGGTCAGCACAGTTGCACCTTCAAGAATATCCGCCTGCTTGGCGTTGTTGGGCGACATTTTCCAGCCGCGCGCCGCGAAACGGCGCTCGATGCCGGCGAGAACGTCTTCGTTGCGCCTCAACGAAACACGTAATGCTTCGGCGACGGCTTCGCGAGTAAGGTCATCTTCGGTAGGGCCCAGTCCACCGCTGAAAACTACGATCTCCGACCGTAACATGGCGTGCTGCGCAACCGCAACCAGGTGCGGTAGATCATCGCCCACTACGCTCTTAAAAATTACCTCGACGCCGAGTTGATTGAGTTGCTCCGTGAGGTAGAGCGAATTGGTATCCGTGCGGAAGGGCGTCAACAGCTCTGAGCCAACCGCGATGATCTCGGCGTTCACGGGTAGAGTGTAAACGAAAACTGCGGACGAAGCGCTTAGACGAATCGGTGCAACCGACTCTCGGACGCAACCTACTCCGGCAGCAAGGGTAAGCCCTGAATGTTCCAGGAAAGATGATGCACCGCGTCGGTGGTAGCCAGAATTACACAGCGCGCGGGAGCAAAGGCCAGGCCGACCAAGCCGTGGCCGGCGACTTCCAGGCTGGCGTTGCCTTCCGGAGTGATCTTCACGATCCCGCGCTTGCCGGAGAGAGAGGCCGCCACGTACAGATTTCCGGCGGAGTCAAACGCCAAGCCCTGGGGACGCCCCAAGCCGCGAAAAAATTTGTGGACCGTTCCCTGCGGATCGATTCTGTGCACGCAATCAAAGCTCGACGTGGTTGGCCCGGTCACAAACAAATCTCCCTGGGGACCAAAGGCCAGGTGGTACGCGGAAACGCTCGGCTCCAGCGTGGCAAAAACGAAGACCCGCTGGTCGCGTCCAATCTTGAAGATGGTGCCGCTGCGGTCGCCCACGTAGAGGTTCTGGTTTCGATCAAATGCGATGCCGGTAGCGATTCCCATCCCCTCTGCGTAGGTTGTTATCGTTCCGGTCGGTGCCACGCGATAGACAGCACCATCGTGGCGCGAGGAGACGTACATCTGACCCTGGCGATCAAAAGCGATGGCGGTGGCATTCATCATCTCCGCGACAAAGGGTTTAATCACGTAATTCGTGTCAATCTTGAAGACCGCAACCGGAACTTTTTGCCCGCGGGATCCAGAGAAAGTAGCATAGACATTGCCCAGGGCGTCGAGCGCGGGATTGGTTACCGGATGCAGGTTCTCGGCAATGGGTACAGCCACTTTAACCGTGTGGGCATTGCTTACATGACCGTCGGACGCCACTACCACTGGGCCCGACGTCGCTCCTTCAGGAACTCGGGCGACCAGAAAGGTGTCTGAACTGATTACGATTCCGCCCTCTACTTCTCCAAATTGCACACGCGGACGCTGCCACTGCTGAGGACGCAACCCCGAACCGGCGATGCGCACCTCGCCCCCCGCCAGCGCCAGCACCGGCGAGACCGATTCGATGTGCGGCCCGCCGTTCACGTTCTTCTTGCCCAGAATACGATCGGAAAATCCCATGTGGAAACTCGCACTACCTTAGAAGACCAAAGTGCAGAAAGAGATGCACAACAATCAGAGCCAGGAGACCTGCGGCAATGTCGTCCAGAACGATTCCTGTACCCCCCGGAAGCACCTCCAATTGCCGTACCGGAGGCGGCTTGACAATATCAAAAGCACGGAAAAGTATAAAGCCCGCCAAGAAACATTTCCATGTGAGCGGCACGGCAATCAGGGCCAGCAATTGACCGGCTACTTCATCGATGACCACGAATTGCGGATCTTTTCTCCCGGCGCCCTGAGCGACCCGCGTTGCCGCAGGAATGCCAATCAGAGTGATCAGCACCGCTAAGGCGATTGCTACAGGCGTTCGGAGCGCGGGCGAAAGGGCACCGGCCAGCGCGGCCCATAGCAATACGGTTGCCACGGACCCCCAAGTCCCGGGCCCGGGCCGCAGACGCCCGATGCCGAAGAACGTGGCGATCAGCGTAGCCCATTGAGGAGTCCGGGGGCCAGGCGCTTCCGCGACAGCCGGCGGGGCGCCGGCACTACGGGCGAGTTCCCTGGAGTCTTTCACAGATCTTCGTCCGGATCTTCTGGAGTGCTTTCGCGGATTGGATCGTCAGCATCGCTGACCGGCGATGGGATCACATAAGCGCCGCTCGCCCACTTCCCCAAATCAATCGTTTTGCAGCGGTCGCTGCAAAAGGGAAATTCTGCATCGCTGTTCTTAACGACTTTCTTGCAGATCGGACAACGGAGTTTGAGGGTGCGCTTGCGAGGCATGATGAGCCACGTTGAAGGTTCTGGTTAGGTCTACAGAATCTTCGCTACCAGATCATAGTCATGGGCTTCTGTGATCTGACAGCGATAAAATTCGCCTGGGCGGGGCTCGGCCGATGGAGGGAAGTCGTTGACGAAAACCTTGCCGTCAATTTCCGGTGCATGCATTGCAGTGCGGCCTTCCATAAGCAGATCGGTCTCTTCCGACATCCCTTCCAGCAGCAGGTCGAACTCCTGTCCCACCAGAGCTTTCTTTTTCTTCTTGCTGATCTGCCG
This sequence comes from Candidatus Sulfotelmatobacter sp., assembly GCA_049515395.1. Classification (GTDB taxonomy): domain Bacteria; phylum Acidobacteriota; class Terriglobia; order Terriglobales; family Acidobacteriaceae; genus Sulfotelmatobacter. The sequence goes on from JBEKUD010000062.1 coordinate 24,352, forward strand.
CTGAATTTCCATTAGGCGTTTACGCCGACGCTCAATCACGCGCAAAGGAAGCTTCCCGTCCAAGGCAAAGGCGTCGGCGCCTTCCTGGTCGGAGTAGGCGAAGGTCCCCATCCAATCAAACTGAGCCTCGCGTACAAAATCGCAGAGCTGTTCGAACTCTTGGTCTGTTTCTCCGGGAAAGCCTACAATGAAGGAGGTGCGCAAGGTGAGAGCGGGAATCTCAGACCGCATCTTGCTGATCGACCGCAGAAATACGTCCGGGCCGCCTCCGCGCTTCATGCGCTTCAGAACATTCGCGGAAGCATGCTGCAGCGGCACGTCCATGTAAGAACAAATTTTTTCGTGCGTTCCGATCGCCTCCAGGAGTCTGCCTGTGATTTTATTGGGATAGGCATAGAGGAAACGAATCCAGCGCAGGTCATCAATCTTGGCCAGTTTCTCCAGCAGTAGCGCCAGTCCATCTTTCAAGCCGAACTCTTCGCCGTAGCAGGTCGTATCCTGTCCGATCAAAGTGATTTCGCGCACGCCGGCCTGTGCCAGGCGCTCCGCTTCAGCGATCACCGATTCGAATCTCCGAGAGCGGAACTGCCCTCGCAATTGCGGAATAATGCAGAACGTGCAGGGATGATCACAGCCTTCGGCGATTTTGATATACGCGGTGGATTTCGGCGTTGCCAGAACGCGCGGTGTTTCGTCGTCGTAGAGATAGTTCGGCAGATTGGCAATGGCTGCGTCCCATTGCCCGCGGGAAAATCGACCTTGCGCGGCGCGAGCGTCGCCTTCGGCCCGCGACTGCAACAGCACGAAAGGCGAGGCGTTTGGAGCTGGAGTAGGGGCCACACCCGTAGCTGCCAGAATATTTTGCAACTCCCCAGTACCCACCACCGCGTCCACTTCCGGAATGCGTTTGCGGATTTCATCGCGGAAACGCTCGACCAAGCAGCCTGTCACGACCAGTTTCCTGGCTCGTCCTGAAGTCTTGCGAGCGGCCATCTCCAGAATCGTATTGACCGATTCCTGTTGCGCGCTCTCGATGAACGAGCAGGTGTTGACCACAATGACGTCAGCGTCCTCGACTCGCGGCGACAGTTCGGCCCCGGAGCGCGCCAGCAGGCCCATCATCACTTCACTGTCGACAAGGTTCTTGGGACATCCCAGGCTGATGAAACCGATCGTCTGGGGGCGCGGAATTCGCTCGTAGTTTTCTGCTGCTGCAACCGGAGTTTTTTCGCTGGAGCGTGGAATCGTAAGGTTCTTCGAGGGCATGCGATCTAGTTATCTTAACATTTCCGCGGGTCGGTTCTGCGTGCCTTAATGCGGCCCTCTCATCATGAAAAACGCGCACCAGCAAAGGCAGCAACCTCTGGCTGAAAGTCGAACCCTTCATGCGAGCCTAGCCGCTACCGAACAGAAGAAGCTGTCTCGCCGCCGGAGGGTGGTGGATGTCTGGAAAACAGGCCGTAATGGCAGTCCTATTGGGGATGTGTATGCTCACGGCCGCTGTTGCGGCGCCGAGAACGAATTGACCGGCGTGATTGACCGGATCTTCACCGGATCTTCATCAGTGACCAGGGGATTCACGGTGCAACTTATTCCAACCCTTTCGTACGCTCCGGCAAGGGGTTTTCCTCCGAGGTGAACTACGCGCGCAAATTTTACGCGACTGCAATGTTTGCGGTCTCAGGTGAGGTGCCCGCCCTTTTCAATCTTGATGAGGATCTCCGATCCGGCAGCGACGTCGTTCCTACGGCTACAGCCAGATATTGGTCACGCCCGCTGTGCGGTCACATCTGTTTCCAGCTACGGCAGTTTCCCCTTGGGTGAGCTTCGGCGGCGGCTTCGGCCACTTCCGCGAAGACAAAAGTCTTATCTACTACGGCGCAAACCCTGGGGGCTCCTCCACCTCCGGCGTGCTTCAGGGCGGAGTCGGGTTGGACGTAAATCACTTCGGGGGGCGCCTTCGGCACTTCGGCATTCGCGGGGAGATTCGCGATTTCTGGTCCGGCACGCCTGATCTGCCCCTCGCGAACACTGGCAAAACTCGCCAGCACAATTATTTTCTCGGAGGGGGCGTAGTTTGGCATTTCTAGCGCGCCGCAGCCAGAATTCTTTCTGAGGAAGTGAGCGGGAAGAGATTTTCGCCGGCGATTCTTATTTCGGTACCGCAGACTCTACCTCTTCATACAATTCGGGCAAACGTTGCGCGTCGTTGGAAGAATTCCCGAACCGCGCGGATTCATAAGCGTCAGTGAACCGTCCCACCCTGGTTCGTAGTGGCTCGTCTTCGATCACGTGAGCAAATTCTTGCGCGGTCTGTGTCGCGGATTTTTTCAATCCACGCCGCGCCAGGTAGCGAGCCATCCGTTCGTACCACATGGCAGCCGCTTGATCCGGCGATTGCTCGGGATGCGCTTGAAGTCGCCGGTTGTGAAGCATCCGTGCAATGTGCCCCGCGTTCCCCAGCACGAGAAGCAGAAACCCAATTGCGCCACTGCCCGCTAACCACCATGCTGGTGATTGTTCGGTGCTCCGCTGGCCATGCCTCGCCCAACTCAACAAGCGCGCGTAGCGCAACCTGGCCGCTATTCGCATCTTTTCCCATGAGTTGCGCGTCCCGCTGATCGCCGCCTGTCCTAGAACATATTGGTGCGAGGAGTCATAACTGATCACCCACTCTCGCCAGAACGATTGCGCGGCATCCACGTACAACAGCGCTCGCTCCCAGCCTTCGGGAGTTCCGATGGCGCCGCCCGGGGTGGGATCGAACGTGACCCATCCGTAGCCTGGAAAGTAGGCTTCTACCCACGAATGCGCATTCTTGGCCCGGACCACATAGGTACCGGTGACATCGTTGAATTCATCGCTGCGGAAGCCGTTCACTACGCGCGATGGGATACGCAAGGTCCGCAACATCACTGCCATGGAAGAAGCAAAGTACTCGCAATGCCCTTGCTTCCGCTCGAAAAGAAAGTTGGCAAGCGGATCGGCGACCGGAGAGCTGAGCAAATGCAGCGTGTATCCATAATGCGACTTCAGATAAGTCTCCAGCGCGGTGGCCTTCTCGTAGTTGCTCGAAGCTGATCCGGTGATCTGCATCGCCAGGCGCGGAATGCGGGGGTCAAGCGCCGGTAATTGCAAGTAAGCCGAAGTGAATTGTGGGAATACGTCTCCCGCCGTTTTAAGTTGCGCTGGGGATGGTTTGGCGATGTTGGAGTCGGCTTGGTACAAGGTGATAGGACGCTGACTATCTCCGTCGTAAACGGCTCCTCCCTC
>JBEKUD010000063.1:0-27527 GCA_049515395.1 Candidatus Sulfotelmatobacter sp.
TGACTGATCTTGGGAAGCACCACTTCCTGCTCCTTGCCGAAGTGAGCCAGCCTGAGGAGAACACGAGCCAGCCGTTTCTCACTGGATTCGAAATGCTGGTCAACCAAATCCTCTTCATATCGAATATTCCGCGTCAGCAAAGGGTGCTGGCTCGAGCGGCGCTGGGATACGCACGCTGGGCTGTTCCAAAATCCGCCAGGCGAATTGGATGGAGGGTGGCAACTTGGGGTGGCTGGGTTGCCAACTAGCGGTAGTTTACTGCGAGTTGAATCGACGAGCTGGTAAGTAAGTATTTTTGACGGGGTTACGAAGGTGGAGTTGTCTTACCCACGTGGGGTACTACGATGCCATCGCGGCAAGCCCGAGAGTCTTGACTAAAGCTTGTTGGGCCAGAGTCTGCTGCGAAAGCACATAGGCGGTGCGCGGCGGTCCCTTCTCGCCCTGGGGCGGATAGAGTAGAACGAACTGTTTGATCTGCTCCAGTTCCTCGAGCAGTTGCTCAACCGACAGATCCGCCCACGCACCTTTCGCCTGCTGATGCACATATTGCGACAGAGAGATGCCCAACATGCAGTAGAAGGCGTGGATGCGAATCTTGCGGTCGGTCCAGTGATACATGGGATCCCAGCCCAACCACTGGCCATCTTTCAAGCCGCGGAACACGCGCTCGATGGATTGTTGACCGCCGTAGCCGGCCACGACCTGTTCCGCGCTCCAGTCCATGCGGTTGGTCAGCAGCACGGTGCGCCCCAGACGCTGATGGAGTAGCTGCGGAAGAGCCGCGGAGTCGAAGTCAAACTGTAAATGCCAGCCACCGTCCTGCTCTTGCAGTTGATAGCGAACGAGCTCGGCCAAGAACGGAGCCGACAACCAACGTCGTATCTTGCGCTCAATCTGCTCCTGCTTGCAGCGCGCTTTCGGTTTCTTCAGTTCCATGGCCAAACGGCGGAGCGACTGCAACACTCGGCTGAGGCTGGTCGTCAGACTGTGCAGTTGCTCGCCGGCAAAGGAAGCCGAGTATTTCACCACGCACAGATACTCGCGTCCATGGACCAGAGTTTTTTCGGCGACCGCGCGCACTCCGGGTTGGGCACTGCTGCAGGCGGGTAGTTCTTCCGTGGCTCGACTGCGCAACTCCGCCGGCGCTTGATTCCAGGGTAAGGCCGAGATCCAGCCTACGCCCGCTTCATCCAAGGCCACCGTGTTGGTTAGCGCCGCCGAACCTTTATCCAACCCCAACGTTACCGTCTCGCGCGCGATCTGATTTTGATCCAGCAGGCGCGTGATACGCGTCAACACCGTGGAAAACTCTTCCACGTCGGCCACGTTGCCGGGATACACGTGATGACAGAGGCTCAAGCCATGCTCGCCATCGAGCACGTAGCTCAGACCGACTTGCCGCAGGTTATGGCGGCCCTGCTTGTTGTGTCCCCGCTGGGCCAGTTGATTCCGGCCGTTGCTGCTGGCGATGTAGGTGTAGAAGTTGGTGGTGTCGTAGGCCAGCAGACGACGACATTCACAACGCACCGCGGAGGATCCACTACGACCGGGACCGGAAACGCACAGATCGCTTATGTGCTGAATTCGAATCAGTGGTCAGAAGACCGCGGACAATGACAGATTTTTTCTCATATCGTATTTAGACAACGATATTCGATAATGTGATTGATGTGTTGTGCAGCGACTCTCGAATACATCTCATGCCAAGCCAGTACAGTCGGCGGCAGCATACAAATGAACTGAGCAAACGGAAGCAAACTAACGGAGTTGCATTGAGGTCCACCCTTCGATGAGCACAATCCTCCGGTTCCTCTTCAGACCCACCGAAGCCCCACGTGGTGCTCTGCTGGTTCGTATAGCGCCGGGGCTGATCTTCTTTACACAGGGAATTCTGAAGTACATTGACCCGAATATGGGCGCGGTGCGCTTCACAAGAATCGGATTCCCACATCCGTACTTCACAGCCCATTTCGTCGGTGCCTTTGAGATTCTGTGTGGCCTTCTGCTCCTAGTTGGGCTATGGACGAGAATCGCGTCTATTCCACTACTAGTCGTTATCACGACAGCGATCGCAACGACAAAGATTCCAGAATTGTTTCGCGCCAACCAGGGCTTTTGGTACATGGTCAGCGACGCGCGCACTGATTTCGCCATGTTCTGCTGTTTGCTCTTTCTCATCTCAGTAGGCGGCGGGAGTTGGTCTCTTGATGAGACGCTTGCCAAGCACATTCAAATCGATGCCTGAGGTCCGAAATGGATAAAAAGAGCGTCTCACAGCTCGCTTTACGTTTCGTCCTCATTATTGGTGTGGTGAATTTATTCGCAGACTTCACTTACGAAGGGGCGAGGAGCGTGAATGGCGCGTTTCTCGCTAGCCTGGGAGCAAGCGCAATCGTCGATGGCTTCGTCGGTGGCTTCGGCGAGTTGATTGGATATGGTTTGCGTGGCCGTTGTTATCTGGCATTTGCTCTTGCTTGTGAAGGTTCAGCCCAGCACTCCCTGGTTCGCGGCACTCCTGCTCGTTGTGGCTAACCTGCTTCCTGTTGTGGCACTGGTCGCATTCGCGAAGGGTCGATACAACCTGGCCGGAGGGCTCATTGTCCTTCCTCTCAGCCTGGCGCTGGTCCGAGGTGGTTACACGCACTTCCTGACTGCCGGCTCCGATAACGTGTTTCGCATGCCGCCCGGAGAACTGAGATTACCCTTTCAAACAAGCGTTGTTCTGCTGGCAGTCTTAGAATCACTGGGTTGCTGGGTTGGCCTGCGGATGCTCACCGCTGCAAGAGCGAAGTATCGTCCTTAATCGGCGTTGGGAGAGCCGCACGCGGTCAACTCCGAATGGCGAGCTGGCGGGCGCGATTGAAACTATCGAAGAAGGTTGCGTTGACCCCAAAATCGACGGCTCGGGCGACTTTGTCACATTGTCCCAGGCGTGTTTACCCCGGTGCTGGCGAAACACTCAAAGTCGTTCTCGTTGATCGACTGCATCTCGGTTGGAGTCGACCGGATGCCGCGCAACTTCGAGCCCATGCGAAAGCAGGTGGAGGCGTGGCAGAGAAGTGAATTGACGGAAGGCAAATTGGAAGCTCCCATGCACCTTGCTCACACGGTGCATGATCTGTACTTCGAGCCGAAGTACGAGGAGTTCAAGTCCCGTACGATATTCTCCAACGCGTTCACTTCGGCATTCAAGGAGTTGGATCCCATCCCACAATTTAAGGCGACAGCCAAGCTCGGTGAATTCTTGGAGGCGCGGTTCTCCCAGTCGTTCAGCTGATTGGGCGGTAACGGCCAACCGCTCCTTGCTTGATCAACCGACGAGCATATCAGGGGGCGTTTCGCAGTTGAGCGGCTTATCGTGACACAGGGAAAAAGCGCTTCGGGTGCGTAGTAGTGATCAGGGATCGCCGCGATTGTAACCAGAGAGCCTGCCGATGACGGGATCGTCGACGAACGTGTTCGGCTTAGACTCAATTCGAAGGACTGCATTTCATGCGGAATCTGTATGGATGTATGTGCTGATGCCATTTGGAGGAGAAGGATTTACAGATTGGTGACAAACGCCTGACAATTCCGAGTCGCAACCCCGTTTACCATTTCACGCCAAGCAGCTCAGAGAAGGTTCCCTATCCAGTCATTCCCGCAGATGGTTCGACCCCCTCTGTTCTGATTTCGCTAAGGAGACTAATATGCGCGTTTGCAAGACCGCTGTCGCCGCTTGCTTCGGCCTGGTTCTTTTCATGGTTTCGTCCCCGGCCGATGCACAATATCGCATCACAAACTTAGTTTCGAATCAAGTCCACCAAGCCCCGACCATCGATCCACTGCTGGCCAACGCCTGGGGATTAGCTCGGGGCGCAACAGGTGCTTGGTGGATCAGTGATAACGACACCGGCTGGTCGACCCTCTATCAGGCAAACGGAACGCAAGTGCCACTCAGGGTTTCGATTCCCACCGCCGGAAATGGACCGGCCTCGCCGACAGGCCTAAACGGCCCTGGCACACCGACTGGAGTCGTTTTCAACGGATCGTCGACCGATTTCCAGATTCAGGGCATGCCATCAGCTTTCATTTTTGCGACGCTGGATGGCACCATCAGCGCCTGGGCGCCGGGCGTGAACGCGAACCAAGCGATCATCGCGATCGATAACTCGGCGAACAAAGCGATGTACACGGGCTTGGCCATCACCAACAAGCCCTCGGGGAATTTCCTCTACGCGGCGGATAACACGAACAACCACATAGATATGTTCGACGGCAACTTCACACTGGTGAAGTCGTTTGGTGATCCGGCGATTCCGTCAAACTTCTCCGTGTTCGGCATCCAGGACATCAATGGCCTGGTCTACGTCGCGTATGCCATACCGAACGTCGGTGCTGGCGGTTTCATCGACCTCTTCACGGAGAACGGTACCTTTGTGAAGACACTGATCCAAGGACTTCCGCTCAACCAGGCCTGGGGCATCGCCGCGGCTCCCGCCAATTTTGGACCGCTGAGCAATACTCTGCTGGTTTCAAACAACTCCGTTAACGGCACCATCAACGGGTTTGACCCGATTACCGGGAAATTCGTGGGTACGATAAAGGACCAGAAGGGAAAGCCGATCATCCTCAACAACTTATGGGGAATCGCCTTCGGAGGCGGGAACAAGACCAATGGAGCACAAAACGAGTTGTTCGTCACCGTGGGTCAGGGAATTGGCACCGCCGAATTGGCCGGCACCCTTGCAGCAATCGTCTTCAAGCCATAGTGGACAAAAATCTTAAGAGCAAGACGTAACCCGGGCCGCCTGAAACAGGCGGCCCGGGCCTTGTTGTACGGCCTGCAAGGCTTGACTGTGCGCTTTTTTTGTCGTCATTGTGGTCATCATGTTGATTCCGCCTGCCTGGGCGGGCCCTCTGTTTCAGACGGAGGACTCCGCCCATGGCATTCCCACATGATGAGGTCTACCTGTTTGGGCCATTCGATCGGGAACCTCAGCTTCGACCTTCTCGCGCCATGTGCGATCGAGTTCAACCGTTCAACTGGGGTGCGGCACCAAGTCCTCAAATGTATGTCATCGTGCCGGGAGCGTGCCTGTCTGCGAACGGCGCTTATGGTCTGGGCGGCCCCAACGGGCTGCGACGCCACGCTCTGGGGCCATGTTTACAATCCCGAACGCTTGATCGTGAAGCAGAAGTGCATATCGGTTCGTGCACCATTGTGGATGCGACGAATGGGAAGGGGAGCGACGGCGTTCGCAAGGAAGCCGACTGGGCAACTACAAGGATTTGGCTGAAATCGCGAGCACCTCCTCCCGGAGTCGCGGCCAACTCGAATTCTTAGGTTCTCCATCCAGTGCGATCTTCCGCAGGCGAATTGCTCGTTCTTAGCTTTCTGGCCCGTGGCGAATCGAAAAAGTCAGCCCAGGCTTTGGGGCACAAGCGCCATCGCGCGGTACAATAGTTTTCCTTTATTCGGCACAACTGCGTTTGCTCGTGGCATCGCTTGGCTGCGAAGTTGTGGAAGCACAATATCGAGTCAAGTGAGATTACTCGGATCGCATGAAGATGAGAGCTCAACTTCGACTTGTGATCTTCGGGCTGGCGGTCATTGGACTCTGCGCTCTCTTTCTGGAATTGCAGCGGAGTCCTGGATTGTTCGCGAATTCGACCTACCTTGGCGCAGTCCTCGTGCTCGAAATTGTGCTTGCGTGCCTGTGGCGATTTGAAAAAGTATTCTTCCCGGTGACCATGGGGTGCTTTCTTCTTGCGGGTACAGGCTTACCGCTAGCCGGAGAAAGCCTTACGATACGCTGGATTTTCTTGGCCACGGGCGCTCTTGTCGGTTTCAGCATCTGGCTGCGAACCAGCCGGGTGCAGCATTTCGGATCATTCCACCTCGTCGCGCTATTCTGTGTGTTCTTCGCTCTGGCGTCAGCCAGTGTCTCGGCGGCAACTACGACGGGATTGCTCAAGGTCGCAAGCCTGTTTTTATTGTTTTTGTACGCTTCGACAGGCGGCCGGGTGGCGCTGGCGGGGCGGGAGAGTGCTTTCGTTCGCGGTCTGGTTCGCGCCTGTGAAGTTCTGGTTTTCCTGATCTTCGCCTCTTACTTCGCTGGCTACAACGTGTTTGGGAATCCAAACAATCTGGGTGCGTTCATCGGAGTGATCGCCATGCCGGTGGTGTTATGGGGGGCTTTAGTGGCTGAGGGCCGAGCCCAACTGCAACGCCGGTGTATTGCCCTGGGCCTGTGCGCGATTTTGCTCTACGTTACCGTATGCCGTGCGGCAATCTTCGCTGATGTTCTGATCGCGGTCGGACTCGCGATTGCTCTCCGTCGTCCACGTTTGTTGATCCGGGCAGCCTTTGTGGGGGCGCTGTTCCTTGAAATCATGGCCGTCGTGAATCCTTCTCATATGGGCCAGCTCACGGATACTCTGAGCGGAAAGTTCATCTACAAGATCGAGGGGCACGCCGAACACCAGGGAGTTTTCGGGTCTCGTCAGACTCCGTGGGAGGAAACGATCGCGGCGGTGAAACAGCATCCGTGGTTCGGCACTGGATTTGGAACCAGCGACCTGGGAAACGACCGCTCTCCCGTACAGCGCTCGGCGATATACAGTGTGGAAGGCTTAAATCGTGAACACGGAAGCAGCTTCTTGGCGATGGCGGAATATATGGGGATGCTGGGTATTCTGCCGTTTATCCTTCTGCTGGCGCTGCTGCTTCGAGCATTCATTCGGATGTTTGCCTGGATGCGAAGAACCGGCAGCCCGGGTCATTACGGTGTTCCTTTCGCGCTGATCACAATGTCAGGCCTTATTCATGCGGGCTTTGAAGACTGGCTGTTTGCGGCTGGATCTTACCTGTGCGTCTTCTTCTGGGTATCCGCATTTTTATTAATCGACCTTGCTCCTGAAGCGAACTCCGGCGCGCTGGCACGCGTCGTCCGGACTGCTTCATTCACTTCCACGCCTGCTTTTGGGCGATCGCCAACGTCGGTCTGAATCTGAAGCCGCCCAGGGGCGCGTTTTCAATTCGTCAACCACGAAGGACGCAAAGGTACACGAAGACGCGATGCCACGTCATGGCTTCGTTTACCTTTTGCCTTTTGTGGTGAAATCAAGGACACTATCGCTGTCTACGTAAAGATGCACTCTTCGCCCCGTTTCCGATAAAGTAGTGAGTCCCGTTCTTCATTCGAATCATGCTTCCTCTAAACCATGCTTGATCTAAACTTCGTTCGCGACAACTTGCCTCGAGTGGAAGAAATGTTACGCCGCCGCGGCACGGATCCGACTGCCGTACTCAAGGATTTCCGCGACCTCGACGTCCAGCGACGTCAGGCCATCACCGAAGCCGAAACAATGAAGGCTCAACGGAATAAGGCGTCGGAAGATATCGCCAAACTGAAAAAGGCGGGCCAGGATGCCACGGCGGCTATCGCTCAAACCAAAGATTTGCGCGAACAGATCCAAGGGCTGGAGAAAACCGCTGCCGATCTGGACTCCCGCCTGCAGGATATTCTTGCCGGCATCCCCAACCTGCCGCATGAAAGCGTACCCGTGGGGCACAGCGCGGAAGAGAATGTGGAAGTCCGCCGCTGGGGCGCACCGCCTACGTTTGACTTTACCCCCAAACCGCATTGGGATCTGGGCGCGGAACTCGGCGTCCTCGACCTGGAGCGGGCGGTCAAGCTCACGGGTGCGCGCTTCGCCGTCTACTGGGATCTGGGCGCGAAGCTGGAGCGTGCGCTTTCAAACTTCATGCTCGACCTGCACACGCAAGAGCACGGATACACCGAGGTGCTGCCTCCGTACCTCGTCAATTCAGAATCCATGTACGGCACCGGGCAACTGCCAAAGTTCGCAGCAGACTCGTTTCGCGTCCCGCATGGAGAGAAAGATCTATGGCTGATTCCTACTGCGGAAGTGCCGGTTACGAATTTGTATCGCGATGAGATTCTCGATGCGGCGCGTTTGCCAATTTCACTTACGGCATACACGCCATGCTTTCGCAGCGAGGCGGGATCCTACGGCAAGGACGTGCGCGGGATCATCCGGCAGCATCAGTTCCAGAAGGTGGAACTGGTAAAATTTTCCCGGCCGGAGACTTCGTCGGAAGAGCACGAGAAGCTAACGCGGAACGCGGAGACCGTCCTGCAAAAGCTCGGCCTGCACTATCGCACGGTCGTGTTATGCACCGGTGACATGGGGCCATCTTCCGCGAAGACCTACGACATTGAAGTCTGGCTGCCGGGGCAGAACCTATTTCGCGAGATTTCTTCGTGCTCGAACTTCGAGGCCTACCAGGCGCGTCGCGCGAATATCCGCTACCGTCCGGAAGGAAAAAACAAAACCGAGTTCGTGCACACTCTGAATGGAAGCGGCCTTGCCGTTGGTCGGACATGGGTGGCGATTGTAGAGAACTATCAGCAGGCCGATGGCAGCGTGATCATTCCCGAAGCCTTGCGGCCGTATATAGGGGCCGAGCGCATCACGAAAAAGAGCTTCTAGCTGCTGGCGTTTGGCTTTAGAACTAGGCACTCGGCGGTTGAGTCGGGAACTGGAAGCAGGAGCGAGAAGCTGGAAGGTTTCTTTATTTGCCAAGAGAGGACGCGGTCACTAGACTTGCAAAATGTGGAAATCAGCACGTCCGCTCCGGGCGCGCCTTCTCTTCCAGTGAACGGTGCGTGGGGAACAATTCGCAGCTACATCCTCTGGCAGCACGAGCGGGGCACGATGCATTACGACATCATGGTCACGCTGATTCTCCTGTTTATCTTCACCTCGCCCTACTGGATTAACTTCAACGACAAACCCGTGCCTCGCAATCCGCATCAGACGGATGTGGTGGTTACGGCCGACGCACAGGGCGGGCTGTTTTACGAGATTTCGGCAAGGACAGTTTCGCCGGGGGATGAGGGCTCGGTCCGCGATCAACTTTTGCGCATCATCGAGCCGATTTCAGGCACCGTGTCGATCGTGAAATGCGAAGCCGTTTCTAATAAGAAGGGCACGGTAGAGAGTTACCGGGTTTGGGTAAAACGAGAATAGTGAAAATGATCTCGATCGGCTTGCTTTGGATGATGGTGTTGAGCTTGTCCTCTGCTGCCCAGGACAAAGCGCCGGTCACCTTGGACAGCGTCCTTCAAAAGATGGATGCTGCCGCGGCTCACTTCCAAACCACACAGGCTGATTTTGTCTGGGATCAGTATCAGAAAGTTGTGGATGAAACCGATACCCAAAAAGGCACAGTTTATTACCGCAGGTCGGGTCAGCAAATTGAAATGATGGCGGACATCCAGGAACCCGAGCAGAAGTTTCTGCTGTATAAAGACGGCAAGCTTCAGGTCTATCAGCCGAAGATTGAACAAGTCATGCAGTATACGGCGGGCGCGAACCACAACGACATCGAGAGCTATCTGGTTCTGGGCTTCGGAGGCAGTGGGCAGGACTTGAAAAAGTCATTCGACGTGAGTCTTCAGGGCGAAGAGGCCATCGACAACATTGCGACTGCAAAACTGCAACTGATACCCAAAAGCGACAAAATCCGGAACTACTTCACCGAGGCGTTCTTGTGGATCGACTTGAGCCGCGGCATCTCATTGAAGCAGCAATTTATGCAGGGCCAGGGCGACTATCGCGTGGCCAAGTATTCTAACGTCAAGGTCAACGCGAAAATCAGCAATGACGTATTTCGTTTGAAAACCACGAGCAAGACAAAATTTGTCTCGCCTCGAGGCTAAGTAACTGAATTTGAAAGGCAAGAATGTGTTCGGAAAAACGCGCGCATCCAGCTATACTGCGATGAGAACCTTCCATTGAGTCCACGCATGGCCAAAGTGTTCACCATTCCGGTTCCCCCTAGGTTGGGTCGTGGTACGAAAAGAGAAGGCACGTCTGATCCCCGATACGTAGACGGACAGCGGCTGCTGGTGGAGGCTATGCGATATTTGGCCCAAAGCGACCCCGTGATGAATCGCTCGGCGATCGAGCTGATTTCCGAGCACGTTCGCACCCGCTTCCGAATGAGCGACTCCCCACTGTCGTAACCCTCTTCTGGCAAGAATCACAAATATTGCTGACCAAAAATAAAGGGGCGGAGTTCCGCCCCGGCAGAGGAAGAATATTCGCGCTAGCTAGAAGACGTAGCGGAGCATGAACTCCATTACGCGGGGATTGGAAAGCGTTGAGCTGAAGTTTCCGAAGCTGCTGCTGGCGGAGAGCTGATCGTTGCTGTTCAACTGCATCGTCCCTACATCGAAGCGCGCGGTGTTGGTCACGTTGTACATGGACCAACTGAATTTCACGAACTGGCTCTCTCGGATCGGCCAGCTCTTGGTCACCGTGGTGTCGATATCGAACGTGCCGGGACCGCGCAGACCGTTGCGCAGCCCTCCCTCCCCCGGATAAGCGGGACGGAAAAGATTGATGGCGGCGTTCGGGTTGGTGCCGGCGTCCGTGATTCCTGGATCCTGGAATACGTTCGGGCCTGTGCCGCCGCCAGATTGGGCCACGATGAAGCTTCCTGTCTTAGGACGGGCGCTGCTGATCGGCACGGCTGGAGTTTCAAGGTCGTAGTTGGTAGCCCACTCGGGACTGATCAAAGTGAATGGATATCCTGTGGAATAGCGCCAGAGCCCGGACAGAGTCCAGCCGCCAACCACTGAGTTGGCAACCCGATTCATGCCGCTGCCGAAATGCTTGCCCCGGCCAAAAGGCAGTTCGTAGACCCAGTTCGAGTTGACAATCTGGGTGGTGTCGAAATCCGAGATGGCGCGATTCTGGCGCGGGAACCACGAGTTGATGATCTGGCTGGCAAAACCGCCGCCTTCGAAGGTACTGACACGTTCGGCGTTGGAGCCAACGTCGATCGATTTGGAATAGGTGTAATTCAAATCGAATGCCAAACCACCGGAACGATGGCGCAGACTGAACTGGCCAGCGCTGTAGGCGCTGTTGCCGATGCTTCGCCAGGCGTCCATGGAAGAGAATTGCGGCGAGTAGTAATCGTAGCCCTGGGTTAGGACGCCGCCGATGGTGGCGCAGGCCGGGAAGCATGTCGTGGCATTGACTAAACCTGGGGAGTCGGCGAGTTCCAGGGCTGTGGTTTCATTGCCGGCATAGTTGCAGAACAGATCATACATCGCCTGCGTAGCAGTGACGTTGTTGGAGTTGGCAATCGGGTTTCCAAGGCATGGCTGGGTCAATCCGGATGGCTCGCTTGAGGTTCCGAAAAGCTGGCTTACAGCGGCCCCCTTGGCCGCCGGAAATTTGTTTTCCCAATAGTTCGTGCCGATCGATGCGGCGCTGATAGTTTGGATTGGAGTACCCGCGTAGTACTGCCTGGCCAGGGCTTGCGCCGCCTGGAAGTAAGTGGTCTTGCTGCCAGGATCGTAAAGATTGGTTGGCTCTGCCAAATCCTCCTCCTGCATCAGGCGATGGGCAAAGCGTCCTACATAGGACGCTTCGAAGACGAAGTTTGATGGCAACTCGCGAGTGATGGAAAAATCGATGACATGAGAGTAGGGAGTTTTCAGCTTGTTGTCCAATCCCCAAGTAATGGCGAAGCCGCCTGGCGTAGCAGCACCGGAAGGCGGGAAGACCGGAAACGGGCCCGTTGGCGGGGCCCCGATCAGCGAGCACGGTGGTGTGGCGCAGCCGTCGGCGCTGGTGGTCGGGATATTGTAGAGTCCGGAGTAGCGTGCCGAACCATCCACGGTCTGAATTCCAGCGGGGTTTATTTCGGCGGTGGTCAAGCCAAACGAACCTTCACGGTCGAAGGTATTGGTGATTCCTTCTCCGAAGTGATCGAAATAGATGCCGTAACCGGCGCGAATCGAGGTCTTTCCCTGACTCCCCCAGAGGCGCCTGGACCAGCCGCTTTCGGCCTTGGGAGAGTAGGCAAAAGCGAAGCGCGGGGCGACGTCTTTGTAATCGTAGCCCCAATAAGGTTGCTTGCCGTTGGCTTGGCCTGATAGAGCAAAGCCGATGGTTGGATCGTAAACCTGTCCTTGCGATGCAGCCAGCGCGCGTTGATTGAACCAGTCATGAAGGCTGAGTGTGGGCGCGACCTGCGTTCCAGTGGTCTCATAGGGCGGCTGCAAAATTGCATAACGCAGACCGTAAGTAAAACTCAGGTTGGGTTTCATCCTCCACTGATCTTGCGCATAGAACTCATATTCGTGATCGCGGAAGTGGCGGGGAACGAGCAGGCCCTGCGAAATGACATTCAGATTCTTATCCAGTTCGTAGTTGGCGTTGACTTGGGTAACGATTCCGGCCAGAGCATCCATGGCGAAGTCGTAGTTGGCGCTGAACCCCGAGTCGACGGCGGGAAAGCCGAAAGCCGCCGGGTCCAGGCTGCTGCCGGTGTTCGAGATGCCGGAAAAATTCAGCCAATAGACGTTGGTCAAGGCGCTAAAGAAGTTCTGTTCATTCGATTCGCGCAGGTTGTCGATTTGCCGGTAGTTTCCTCCGAACTGGAGGGTGTGGCTGCCCTTCACTTTGGTGAAGTCATCAACAATGTTCTTTACCGGCACGTGGGTGTTGATGGTGGGAGTAAAGCCATAAAGGTTGTCCATGCCGCGGAAGTCAACATAGGGCTGGGTTTGCAGGCCTGCGATATTGATGAGTTGGCTGATGTAGCCAAAGTGAAAATTGTTGATGAGCGTGCTGCTCAACGTGGCGGTATAACCTACCGTGATGCCCTTGTTGTTATCGTGCTCCGTCTCGGATTGTGGCTGTCCGGGAAACTCCTCACCGCCGTCGCCAGTGATCGTGTAGGCGGTCCCGACATTGCGCTCGGCTTGCTGCTCGTTATCCATGATGCCCTTCACAAACAAGCGGTGGTTGCCGTCTTTTGTGAGGTTGTAATCGATTTTAAGGACGTAGTCGTTCAGGCTCTGCGGCAGTGGGGATGGAAAAGTGAAGCCTTGAAAGTCGAGGCCGTCGCCTACCGTGTCGGTGTTGGGCTTCGGATACAGATTGAAGATGGAGCTTGGACTGGAGTTCGGATTGCCCGGAAGGTAGGCGATGAGCGGATTCGCTCCTGGCCCAAGGGGACAGGTGCCGAGACCACCGCAGACAGGATCCATGCTCGCGATCTGGCTCGGAGACAGGGTATTCAGTCCGCTGCTCGGGCAGGTCGGATCTTCGGTGCAAGGATAGCTGATGTTGCCAGTGCGCAGACCCAGGCTGGGTACCACACGCGTGACCTGGAGGTCTTCGCGTTTGCGCTGGCCCTCGTAGGCGGCAAAGAAAAAGAGACGGTCCTTGATGATGGGCCCGCCGACGTTCGCTCCAAATGTATTGCGAAGCAAAAACGGCGCGGTGTTGGGTTCATTGGCCTGGATTTGCGCGGCCTTGTTGAACCAGTCATTTGCGGTAGTAAAGGTGGGCCGATTATAGATGTAGAGCGAACCGTGAAAGTGGTTGGTACCGCTCTTGGTGACTTCAGAGACCTGGCCACCGGAAGAGCGGCCCGTGTCCGCGTCAGAATTGCTGGTGGTTACTTTTAGTTCTTCCAAAGAATCGAGGGGAGCGCGAATGGCTCCGGCGAAAGCCGTGCCCAGGAGTTCGTCATTGTTATCGACACCGTCGAGGGTGATGTTGGTCTGGTCGCTGCGGGCTCCGTTTACTGCGCCGGCCCTGCTGTCCGATGCGCTGGAGATATGAGTACTGTTGCCGGTAAAGACAACCCCAGTCTGCAGGCTGAGAATACCAGCGGGGTCGCGGCCTTCGAAAGGCAGGTCGGCGATCTGGTCGGCACCGAAAGCGTGACCCATGGTCGCATCTTGTGTGTTGACCAGCGGAGCCGTGCTGCTCACCTCCACTTTTACGGTTCCACCGGTGACTTGCATATTGATGTTCAAGGTGGCAGGCGTTGCGACCTGGAGCTCCAGGCCGCTTTGGGTTAATGGGGCGAAGCCGGGAGAGTTCGCAGTCAAGTTGTATTTGGCGGGCGGCAACTCGAGAAATTGATAATTGCCCTGACCATCGCTCTTGACAGTGTGGCTGAATCCGGTGGAGGGGTTGCTGATGGTGATGGAGGCACCGGCCACCACTGCGCCTTTCGCGTCATAGACCGTGCCACGTAGCGACGTTGTTGCAGTCTGGGCCAGCAAGGAAGCGCTGATAGAAATCGAGAATCCAATCAACAAAAAGAACAGACGCGAGCCGAAGCGCATGGAAGTTCCTCCACCCACTGGTTACGTTTTGTTCGAACTATTTTCCCAGGAGATTTAGAAACAGACGCGAGACCCTGGGAGCCTGATGGGGCGCTATTGTGCGACTTTGAAGCCGCAACATTCAAGCTTATTTTTCAAAGGATTCGCATTCTGAAACGTTGGAACACGCCCCTCGTATGCTTGGTTTCACGCCGAGGGGCGTGTTTATGCGGTGTTTCGATTGGTGCGATTCGATTTACCGATGAACAGCGCCGCCGCTGCGACGATAATGAGCGGATAACATTCCAGCGTGTAGCGGGGCTCGGGATTCTCCATCGTTCCGAGAAAGACTGAGCGCAGCAATAGAAATAGAACCATGAAACCGATGCCGTTCGATGCGCGAGCTCGGACCAGACCGGCGGCAGCCGCGACGACATAGGCCAGATTCAACAAGCCGAAGACAATACCAACCACAAGCCACCGGCGTTCGTCATTAAACTCCCACCAGCGCGGATCCGACGGCAGCAGCTCAGTTCGCGGGCGCAGCCACATATCGGCAATCCGCAGCGCTGGAAGCCAAACGTAATAACGCAGCGGCGCTTCATGAATGCGCGCCGTAGCGAGCGCGGCAAAGCGGGCATCGAGTTCGGGAGTAACGTCATGACCTTGGTTGTAATCGGCGAAGAGCTTCGCTGTCTCCCGCTGCTGCGTCTCTGAATCGAAGGCACGACGTGGCAACTGCATGACGTCCATGGCGGAGCCGGGGACATTCCAGTAAATCTCCTCGACGGAGATGTAGTCCGCGATCCAAGTTTTTGTCCAGCGATTGAATCCCATCATCACGGGTTCATCGGAATCGTTGGCGTAGCGAGGCGCCAGCGGCTCGAAGCGGTGCAGCGTGTGCAGGTTGCGCAGCGTCCACGGCACCAGCGGCGCCAGCGCACTCACCATGAGAATCACGCCCGCACGCAGGACGGGAAGCAGCCGCGGCGCACGATTGCTCCGCCGTTGGGCCACCATTTTCTTCAGGAAAAGCAGAAGCAGATATCCGGCGATGGCAGCAAGCAGAATTCCCCCGTCGGGGCGCAACAAGATGCAGGCGCCGATCGAGAGGCCGCATCCTGTCCACACGGCGGTCGATTTTGAATTGGTTTCGTACCGAAGGGAGTCGAGCCCGCATAGCGCAAAATCAAAGGCCATCGAGGTGAAGAAGATTTCCAGCGTTTCGGTGAGAGCCGCGGCAGAATAATTCGCAAGGAATGGGCAGACCGCTGCAAGCAGGAAGGCGACTTTCGCTGCGCGCTCACGGAACAGGCGGCGCGCAAGATCGGCCACCAAACAGCATGTGCCCAGATCGAATAATACCTGAATCAGCAGGACAGCGCGGAAATTGCTCCATCCAAAGATGGCGAAAATCGCTGCCAGGAACGCGGGGTACCCAGGCAGCCGGGAGAGAGTTGGCACGACGTGGCCGGAATTGGTGATGCCGTAGACGCCATATTGCAGCCAGTTCATCGCGATATCGGCGTAGAGCCGCGAATCGTCTACGATGCCGGGAAAGTGAAGGACGAAAACCAGGCGCAGCGCCCCCGCCGCCAAGCTTCCTGCCAGAAAGAATCGAGCATCCTTGCGCAGCAGTTGCAGCACGATGAGAATATAGCGCGTTGAGTCAACTTCGCGCCGGGGAAGCGCATCTTATTGCATAATTGTACTTACCTGGGCGCGCTCTCTGTTTGTCCCCAATCATTGACCGCCTGCTGCCTGCGGCATACGATGAACGATTAGCTCTCCATGGCACAACCCGTATTTTACGATCCGCAACGCGCGCGCTGGAAGCGCCTGAGACGCCTGGTCGATGTGGCGGTGGCTGCGTTTTCCGCGCTCATTATTTTCTTTGTGTACACAACCTTGCGCGACGAGCGCCTGCCGGAATTGCTGTTTTCGCCGCAGAAGCGCGCCTTCAAGGCATTGAAAGAAAACGAAAAAGAAAAGGCGCGTGATCGCCAAAAGAAGCTGGCCAGCCGTTCTCACCGCAAATCGAAGTTACCTGGATCTGAAGTCGCACTGAATCAGGAGGAAGGCATTCGCGCGGCCTTCTACGTTCCCTGGGACGCAGCCAGTTTTTCATCGCTACGCGATTTCGACCGCCAGATCGATTTGCTTTACCCTGACTGGCTGCACATACTTACCCCGGACGGCCACCTGCAAGGAGTGGACGACCAAACGAACAAATTCTTCGATGTCGTGCAGAACAATCGCGCGCGCTCCGTCGACGATCGTGTGATGCCATTTCTCAAGGCGGAAGCCACCAGCATGGAGGTCTTCCCCATGGTGAACAATTTCAACGGCACCGAATGGGTGGGAGACATTACGGGATTTTTGAATAGTCCCGACGCTCGCGCGGTTTTTCGTAAGCAGGTGGCAATATTTCTTGCTTCCGACCGTTTCCGCGGATTGATGGTGGATTTCGAAGCGTTCCCTAATTCCGGGCAAGAAGGCTACATTGCGCTGCTCAATGAACTTTCCTCGGACTTGCATGCGCGCGCAATGAAACTTTATGTCAGCGTGCCGGCGCACAATCAGGAGTTCGATTATGCCGCGATCTCCGCGCCCGCGGACGGCGTCGTCGTGATGAACTATGACGAGCACTATCCCGGCGCCGCATCGGGTCCGGTTGCCTCGCAAGACTGGTTCGTCGATAACCTGAAGTTCGCGGTAAAGGTGATTCCGCGCGAGAAGTTAATTTGCGCCATCGCCAACTATGGTTACGACTGGGTGCTTAAGCCTAAGCAGGGCAAGCTTCCGCCGGAGGCTCATGACAGTTCTGTGAGCGTGCAGGAGGCGTGGCTGGCCGCGCGCGACTCCGACGAAGATGTCTCCTTCGACGATGATGCGCTGAATCCTCATTTCAGTTACCTGGACGAGCGCAGCCTCCGCCATGACGTCTGGTTTCTGGATGCGGTTACGGCTCTGAATCATATGAGGGCGGCGCAAACTTTGGGCATTCAGACCTTCGCATTGTGGCGACTGGGCGGCGAGGACCGTTCGCTGTGGCGCGTGTGGGACGTTCCTGGCGATCCCGCCGCCACCGACAAAGTTCGCGACGTTCCTCCCGGCCAGGATGTAGACATGGAAGGTCAGGGCGAAATCCTTCGCATCGAACAGCGACCGACTCACGGCATTCGCGACCTCACCATCGATCCCGAGACGAAGCTGATCACCGACGAGAATTTCCAAAACATGCCAGAGCCCTTTCGCGTGGCGCGTTACGGGTACAGTCCCAATCAGGTCGTGCTCACCTTCGACGATGGACCCGATCCGGAGTGGACGCCAAAGATTCTGGACGTTCTCCAACGCGAGCATGCTCCGGCCACATTTTTTCTGATCGGCATTCAGACCGACAAGTTCTCGGGCCTCGCCAAGCGCATTTACAACGAAGGTCATACGATCGGCAATCACACCTTCACTCATCCCGACGTGAGCAATATTTCTTCTACGTACATGAAGGTGGAGTTGAATCTCACCGAGAGACTCTTCGCCAGTCTGGTTGGAATTCGAGCGAAATTGCTGCGTCCTCCTTATGCGATTGACGAAGAGCCCGATACCGCGGACCAGGTAAAGCCGCTCGCCTTCGCGCAGGATATGGGCTATATCACCGTGGGGAACCGGATCGATCCCAACGATTGGAGCGACAAGCCACGGCGGCACACTGCCGAGGAGATCTCAGGCTACGTATTGGCACACCTGCCGCCTTGCGGTCCCAACGATTTGCGCTGCGGCAACATCGTTCTACTTCATGATGGCGGCGGCAACCGGGCTGAAACGGTTCGTGCATTGCCCATGATTATCGCCGGCATCCGTGCGCGGGGATATTCGGTCGTACCCGTCTTTCAATTATTCGGAAAGACGAGGGCCGACGTGATGCCTCCCTTGAGCACAGGAGAACGTTGGGCTGCACGCCTGGATGGGCTGGGCTTCTGGCTCTTCGAGGCTGGCATCGTATCGATCACCTGGATATTTTTCCTCGGCGATCTGCTGATGACGGGACGTCTGCTTTTTATTGGAGCAGCGGCAGTTTACGATCGTCTGCAAGAGAAAATTTTCGGCAAGCCGGCCGAAGTCGCTTCGTACAAGCCGAAAGTCGCGGTTCTCATTCCGGCCTATAACGAAGAGATGGTGATTGTGCGCACCACCCGCGCCGCGCTTAACTCCGACTACGCCAATCTCCGCGTGATTGTGATCGACGATGGTTCGAAAGATAGCACACTCGAGGTCGCACGTGCCGCCTTCCGGGCGGAGGAGAAGGCTGGCCGAGTCCTCATCCTTACCAAGCCGAATGCGGGCAAGGCGGAAGCTCTTAACTTTGGGATCGAGCATATTGCAGATGCCGAACTTTTCGTCGGTATCGATGCCGATACGATCATCGCCGACGATGCCATCTCGCGACTGGTGCCGCATTTTATAAATCCCAAAGTCGGCGCCATTGCCGGCAATGCCAAGGTTGGCAACCGTGTAAATCTTTGGACGCGATGGCAGGCTTTGGAATACATCACCAGCCAAAACTTCGAACGCCGCGCGCTGGATGTTCTGGGTGCGGTCAGCGTGGTTCCGGGGGCAATCGGAGCGTGGCGAGTTTCCGCCGTGCGCGAGGCCGGCGGATATCAGATCGACACCGTTGCCGAAGACGCCGATCTCACCATGGCCCTGTTGCGCCGCGGCTATCGGGTGGAATATGAAGACATGGCTCTGGCCTATACGGAAGCGCCCAGGAACGCAAATGGCCTGATGCGCCAGCGCTTCCGCTGGTCCTTCGGAATTCTGCAAGCAGTTTACAAACACAGCGGAGTCTTCGCGCGCAAGGGAGCCTTGGGTTTTGTTGCGCTGCCGAATATCGTGATTTTTCAGATTCTTCTGCCGCTGGTGTCGCCGCTCATCGACATCATGTTTGCCTTCGGTGCGCTGTGGTATTTCATTCAAAAACACTTTCATCCCGATTCGACGGATCCAGCGAGCTTTCACAAGTTAGTCGCATTCTTCTTCGCATTCTTGGTGATCGATTTTCTGGCTTCGGCGCTGGCGTTCGCGCTGGAACGGCGTCGTCCTGACGACAAGGAAGACGTATGGCTGCTGAGCCAGGTGTGGCTGCAACGCTTCGCCTACCGGCAGTTATTTTCCGTTGTCCTGTTCAAGACGCTGAAACGCGCGCTGGAGGGAAGGAAGTTTGCCTGGGATAAGTTGGAGCGCACAGCCGCCGTGAGACGAGTGGCGTCGGAGGATCGGGAGTCGGTAAACGTACCGTGAGTTGCTTTGCGAAGGGCCCTTATCCCTTTATCGAAATATCAGCTGCGCGAATTCCGCCAGATTTCTTCTCCACACCATCCAGGCGTGCATCCCCGGCGTTTCGATGTCGGTGTGCTGCACGCCCTTGCTCTTCAACCATTGCCGCAGATTGCGGTTGATCGTGACCAGGTGGTCCTCCGTACCACAAGCAATCCACAGCAGATGCAATTGCTGGTTTGCTGTCGCATCCAGAGAAGGGAAGTCTTTTTGAAAGTCGTCGGGGATGCCGCCCGAGCTGAAAGCTCCGATCCAGGAAAACTTGTCGAGATGATTGAGGCCAGTGAGCAGAGACTCGGAGCCGCCCATCGATAGCCCGGCAATGGCGCGGGCATTACGATCCTTCGTGATGCGATATTCGTCCTCGACTCGCGGCATAACCTCGGTAAGCAGCGCTTCGCCGAAGTCTTTGAAGTTGGCGTCGCGCAGACCTTCGTGACTCCACGCATTCCAGGCCAGCTTCACGAAGTCCATGGTGCCGTAGCCGAGCGGCATCACGACGATCATCGGCTTGGCTCTGCCCTGCGCAATCAAATTATCGAGAATCACGTTGGCGCGGCCAACCGCAGTCCATCCGCTGGCGTCGTCGCTATATCCGTGCAGCAGATAAAGCACAGGATAGTTCCGCTTACCGGAACTCCCGTAATCCGGCGGGGTGTAGACGTAGTAATCGCGCTCGTCCCCCGCCACCGAGGATTTGTAGAAATGATGATGAATCTCGCCGTGGAGAATATCGTTCCACTCCCAGGGCAGCGATGAGGGCCCCGGGACATGGACCACGCTTTCAGTAGCCAGCAAGTTTGGCTTCAGCACAGGGTTTGACGGATCGATCAGACGCACACCGTCGGCAACCAACGAATAACCGTAATAGTCGGGAGCGAGCGTCGCCGTCGTTACGCTCCAGACGCCTTGATCATCTTTCTGCATTGCTTCCGGTTCGGCGCCCTCGAGCGCAAGCTTCACTTCTTTTGCATTGGGCGCGTGGAAGCGGAAGGTCACACTGGCGTCTGAGTGAACCTCGGGAGAAACGAGAGGAGCGGCTGGCGCGGGTGCCGGTGCTTTCGGTCGAGCTGACGCAAACCCGGCGAGTCCCACAAAAAAAGAAATGACATAGCATGCCGAGGGAAAATTCATTCCATCCTCCACCCTGGTGATTTGAAATGGAGAGTGCTAAGACTTCTTCCCGGCTACTTCGAGCCGAGTTTCAGCCTTGTGCAAGGCCTTGAGAGAGCGTTCCACGTCAACGTTGGTGTCACCGCTGGCCAACCGCTGCTCGGCGCGGTCTTTGGCTTTGCGCGCGCGCTCGACATCAATCTCGGAGGGCCGTTCCGCCGTCTCGGCGAGAATCGTTACTTTGTCGGGCAGAACTTCCGCGAATCCCCAAGCGACCGCGAGGTGTTGTTCTTGCCCACCATCGCGATACGTCACTTCGCCGACCGCCAATTCGGTGATGAGCGGTGCGTGCCCCGGCAGCACGCCCAGGTAGCCGTTCTTGCCGGGAATCTGCACCTCCGCTGCCGCCGTATCGACGACTTTCTTTTCCGGCGTGACGATCTCGAGTTGGAAAGTATCCATAAACCAGCTTTCGGCTATCGGGCTTCGGCGAAAACAAGGAGCGCGTGTCTTTTTCGGTTTCGGGGAAGCCCGTGAAAGCTGAAGCCCTGCCTTACGCTACTGCTTTCATCTTCTCTGCTGCTTCCAGCACTTCCTCGATCGGGCCTTTCATGTAAAACGCTTGCTCGGGGATGTCGTCGTACTTGCCTTCGACGATCGCCTTGAAGCCCTTCACCGTGTCGGCGATCTTGACGTAGCGTCCAGCCGCCCCGGTGAATTGCTCGGCCACGTGGAACGGTTGCGAGAGGAAGCGTTGAATTTTTCGCGCCCGCGCCACGGTAAGTTTCTGGTCTTCGCTGAGTTCGTCGATGCCGAGAATCGCGATGATGTCCTGCAGATCTTTGTAAGTCTGCAGCGTTCTCTTCACCGACTGTGCGACATCGTAATGCTCCTGGCCCACGATGCGGGGATCAAGAATGCGCGACGTGGAAGCCAGCGGATCGACGGCGGGATAAATACCAATCTCAGTCAAGGCGCGTGAAAGCACGGTGGTCGCATCGAGGTGAGCAAACGTGGTAGCCGGCGCGGGATCAGTCAGATCATCGGCGGGAACGTAGATTGCCTGCACCGATGTGACCGATCCCTTCTTGGTCGACGTAATGCGCTCCTGCAGTTCGCCCATCTCGGTCGCCAAGTTCGGCTGATAACCTACGGCACTGGGCATGCGGCCGAGCAATGCCGATACTTCCGAACCCGCCTGCGTGAATCGGAAAATGTTATCGATGAAGAGCAGCGTGTCCGCGCCCTCGGCATCGCGGAAATATTCGGCAACGGTCAGGCCGGTCAACGCCACGCGCAAACGCGCGCCGGGAGGCTCCGTCATCTGGCCGTAAATCAGCGCGGCCTTTGATTCCGCTGGCTTTCCGGGCTTGATCACGCCCGACTCCGTCATCTCCAGCCAAAGATCATTTCCTTCGCGGGTGCGCTCGCCCACGCCCGCAAACACCGAGTATCCGCCGTGCTGCTTGGCGACGTTATTGATCAGCTCCATGATGACGACGGTCTTGCCCACGCCGGCACCGCCGAACAAGCCGATCTTGCCGCCCTTGAGGAACGGCTGGATCAGGTCGACAACCTTCACCCCGGTCTCGAACATTTCTGCCGTCGTTGCCTGCTCGTCGAACGCTGGCGCCAGGCGATGAATCGGCATTCTCTCTTTGTATTCAATCGGGCCCAATTGGTCCACAGGCTCGCCGATAACATTCATCACGCGTCCCAGAGTGCCGCGCCCTACGGGAACGGAGATCGGGCCGCCCTGGTCGATGGCGTTCATGCCGCGCACCATACCTTCGGTGGCCTCCATCGCGATACAGCGAACGCGGCCTTCGCCCAAGTGCTGTTGGACTTCGAGAATGACATTGACTGGATTGGGCACGGTGAATCCATCACTCACCACTCTTACCGCCTGATAAATCGGCGGGAGGTGGCCCTCGTGAAATTGCACATCCACCGCGGGTCCCGCAATTTGAACGACATGTCCGATGTTCTCTGGCATAAAAAATCAGCTTCTAGCTGCTAGCTCCTAGCTTGGTGATTCCGTTTTCCATCACACATCCCTGCCGCCTAGGTTCGGACTACTCGCTTCCACCGAAACACGTTTGAATTCGGATGTAGCGATCGATTTAGCTTCTTCTCACATTGCTGCTGCGCCGCTCACGATCTCGATAATCTCCTTCGTGATCTTCGCCTGGCGCGCCCGGTTCATGGCCAGCGTCAGCGAGTCGATCATGTCCGTGGCGTTGTTGGTGGCGGAATCCATCGCAGTCATACGAGCGGCATGCTCGGCTGCCACGGACTCCAGCAACGCGCGGAAAATCTGGATGCCCACATATTTCGGCAAGAGAGACCGGAATAATTCGTCAGGCGGCTGTTCGTAAATGTAGTCGACCGGAGCCGTTCCGAACTGCGATGCCGCCTCCTCTCCCGGACGCTCGCGCCGCAAGCCCACTCCCGCGCTGATCGCCGCTTCCCTGGCTCTCTTCTTTTCTTCCTCGGTCATCTCCTCGGCGAGGAGAACCACCTGCTCGCCAACCTGCTCGATGGGAAGAATCTGTTCCACGATCAGCCGCTGGGCAATCACGGACTTGAATTCGTTAAATACAAGATAGACCGAGTCAATCTCTTCCCGTTCGTAACGCTCAATCACGCTCTCCGCCAAGAGCCGCGCCTGCGCAAACTCCAGCTTGCCGAGAACCCCGACATGTTCCCCCGTGATCTGGATCGTCCCGGCACGCTCGCCAGCTTCAGCGCGGGTTTCGGTGGATTCCTCGGTCTCGGCAAGGCTGCGAGTCCGGACAGCCGCGGCGGGATAGCGTCTTCGCAAAAAATCGCGCCCCTTGCGGCCGATTGCCTCGATGTCGACATTCTTCCCCGCCTTGGACACCAGGAACCGGCTGGCGGCCTTGGTGACGTTGGCGCTGAACGCGCCCGCCAGGCCCTTGTCGCCAGTGACAACGATGAGCAAAATATTTTTCTCTGGGCGCTGCGCGAGAAGAGGATGTTTTGCCTCACCCGTTTCCGGATCGTAGATCTCCGCCCGCGCCACCAGCGACTTCAAGACATTGGTCAACATGTGCGCATACGGACGAGCCGCCAAGGTGCGGTCCTGCGCCCGGCGCAGCTTCGCGGCTGAGACCACCTTCATGGCTTTGGTGATCTGCCGCGTATTCACCACGCTGCGGATGCGTCGCCGAATGTCGAGAATGTTTGCCATTGGAAAGCGGTTCTCAGTTCTCAGTTCTCAGTTTCCAGCTGAACAGCTCCGAGTTCCTGGTGAGACCTGAGAACTGGGAACCGAGAACCATCACTTCGCTGCCGCCTCGCGCGACGCTACGAACTGTTGCTTCGCCTGCTTGATTACATCGGTCAACTGTGCCTTCAATCCGTCATCCAGAATTTTTTTCTCCATGATGGTGCGCAGCAAGCCGGCGTTGGTTGCGTCCACATACTCGTAAAGTTCCTTCTCGAAGTCGCGAACCTGGTTCACCGGGAGATCATCCAGAAATCCTCCGGTGCCCGCGAAAATGATCAAAATCTGTTTCGAGAAAGGCAGCGGTGAAAACTGATTTTGCTTGAGGAGTTCGACCAGTCGCTGACCGCGATTGAGCTGATTTTGCGTGGCCTTGTCGAGATCGCTGCCAAACTGCGAGAAGGCTGCCAACTCGCGGTATTGCGCCAGTTCCAGCTTTAGCGTTCCCGCGACCTGACGCATCGCCTTGATTTGCGCGCTGCCGCCTACACGACTCACTGACAGGCCCACGTTCACCGCGGGCCTGATGCCCTGGTTGAATAAATCCGTTTCCAGATAAATCTGCCCGTCGGTAATCGAAATCACATTCGTGGGAATGTAGGCCGACACGTCGCCCGCCTGGGTTTCAATGACGGGCAGCGCCGTCAACGATCCGCCGCCATTCTTGTCACTCAGCTTGGCCGCACGCTCCAGCAATCGCGAGTGAAGATAGAAGACGTCTCCGGGATACGCTTCGCGTCCCGGTGGACGCCGCAGCAACAGTGAAATCTCACGGTACGATGCGGCGTGCTTTGAAAGATCATCATAGATAACCAGCGCATGCCGCTTGGTGTCGCGGAAATATTCTCCGAGCGCGCATGCCGCGTACGGCGAAATATACTGCATCGGAGCCGGCTCCGATGCCGAAGCCGCCACCACGATGGTGTATTCCATTGCGCCGGCATCTTCCAGAATCTTTACCACCTGCGCGATGGAAGATCTCTTCTGCCCGATCGCGTTGTAGATGCAGATCAGGTCATTGCCTTTGCTATTGATGATCGTATCGAGCGCAACAGCTGTTTTTCCGGTCTGGCGGTCGCCAATGATCAACTCGCGCTGGCCGCGGCCGATCGGAATCATGCTGTCGATGGCCTTCAATCCTGTCGCCATAGGCTCGCGCACCGGCTGCCGGTCGATGACGCCCGGTGCCAGGCGTTCGAGGGCGATGAATTGATCGCTAGCGATTGGACCTTTGTCGTCGATGGGACGTCCAAGCGAATCCACCACGCGACCGATCATGGCATCACCGACGGGCACGCTCATGATGCGGCCCGTGCGCTTCACTTCGTCGCCTTCTTTAATTTCGGTGTATTCGCCGAGCAGCACTACGCCGACCTGGTCTTCTTCCAGGTTCATGGCGATTCCGGCGACCCCGTGGGGAAAGGAAAGAAGTTCGCCGGCCATGACTTTGTCGAGCCCATACACGCGGGCGATACCGTCGCCCAGGGTGATGACGGTGCCGGTCTCGTCCACGGAGATCTTCGATTCGTAGTTCTCGATCTGCTCGCGAATCAGTTTGGTAATTTCGTCTGCCTTGATCTGTGCCATAGTAAGCTCTCAGCTGTCAGCCTTCAGCTAAACCTTCGCGGCCCTTGAAACGGTTCCGTAGACAGCTGATCGCTGACGCCGACGGCTCCTAGTTGCCGCTAATTTCTTGCCGAATTCTTTCTAGCTGCCCTTTTACCGAACCGTCATAGATTGTGCTGCCGATGCGGAGCACGGCGCCTCCCAGGAGTGAAGCATCCTGCCCGTAGTGCGCCCGAACCTTCTTGCCGGTTAATTTTTCGACTTGCGCCTCAAACGCCCGTTTCTCGACATCGGCCAACTGGCGGACGCTGGTAATCTCCGCTTCGGCGAATCCCATCCGGGCATCAAGCTCCTTTTCCAGTTCACGAAGGATCGGCTCCAGGAAATGTATGCGCCGATGATCGATGAGCACAGCAATCAAATTTCTGGATTGCTTGGAAATCCCATCCTGCCGCGCAATCGCATCCAGCAGCGCGCGCTTCTGTTCGGCGGGAATCGCAGGATTCTCCCAAACTCGCCGCAGCTCCGAACTCTCGGTCAGCAAGCCGGCGATGGCGTACAACTCGCCAAGCGCACGATTCACATCGAGATGCGACCCGAGAACCACATCCGCGAAGGCGCGTGCGTATGTGCTGGCGACGGAAGCCATGCGTTAGCGCCCGTCCTTTCCCGACAAATCCGCCGAGGACGCTCCCAATTGCGTAGCAAAATTCCGCACCAGAGCCTGATCGGTGGCAGCATCCACGCGAATCTGTTTCTGCGCCAGACCGACCGCCAGATCGGCGGCGTAGGCGGTTAACTCGCGCCGGGCAGTTTTAGCCGCAGCCGCAATTTCCTGCTGCGCATTCTCTACCATCTTGCGCGCAGCTTCCTGGGCCGCGGCATGAATCCGCGCCTCTTCGGCCGCAGCTTCTTTCTCCGCTGCGTCGCGCATCGTGCCGATTTCGCCGTCTAATTTCATGAGCCGCGATTCGATTTCAGCCAATCTCCTTCGCGCCTCCTCGCTGGCCTTCTGCGCTTCCTGCATCGCTTTCTGAATTGCCCTTGTGCGCGCGCTGAACGCTCCCGGCAGGTATTTACGCGTAGCCCAAATCAATATTCCGGCGATTACGGCGAAGTTAAATAGAAAAGACAGAAACGATGCGGTCTCAATGCTGATCCCTAGTTTCCGGGCGACGAAGCGTACCGAGGCCGACTGCTTAAATACAACCTTATCATCGTCTTCTGCTTTATCTTCTCCGGCGGCTTCTCGGGTCTCCCGCGTCAGTTGTTGCCCGAAGCCCAGTTCTTTCGCCGCTCCACCTGACTGCTGGTGTTTTGCCGGAGGCGCAGGCTGATCCTGCGCAGGCAAATGCGCCGTGATCGCGACAAGAACGATCACCAGCGATGCAAGCAAACTCGCCCGCACAGTTTTTCCTGCGGAAGTCATCTTCGTAATCATCCGCTCTGTCCTCATCCGCGTGCCGCCCCTGCGGGCTCCAGCACGCGGCGCATGATCTCGATCGCCAAGGTTTGGGCCTCGGCCTGCAAACCGCTTTGCGCTGCTTCGCGGTCTTTCTCGATGTCAGCCTTGGCTGCCTCAACCTGCGCCTGAGCCCGGGCGCGAGCTTCGTTCAGTGCGGCAGTGCGCGCATCCGTAGCGGCCTTGCGCCGGGCCTCTTGAGCGCGAAACACGGTTGCGCGCGCCTCACGCAAGCGCTGCTCGTACTCCGAGGTGCGCGCCTCCGCCGCGGCAATGTCGGCTCGCGACTTTTCCACTGCGCCTTCTGTCTTGCCGCGGCGCTCGTCGAGCACGCGCCGCAAAGGCTTGTGCACGATCGTCGCGTAGAGAAGGTAAAGCAGGGCCACCAGAATTACGGTTGGAAGCGATCCGAGCAGTAATCCGCCTAGTTGTCGTAGCGTCTGATCCATGGCGTGCTGCGGTACAGGAAAATGAGGGCTATGAAAACTGTTAAGTCTAACGTCCGAAGGAGTTTGTGTCAACGCGGCGTATCGAGCCATGCTAAATGTAACCGGAGTGGAGGCCGTCGAGACAAGTAGGATGTAACCCGACTCAAAAGAGAATTTGAGGAGGGGTTGGATTGGGACACAAGGCGAAGTGGGAGTAT
>JBEKUD010000064.1:0-27480 GCA_049515395.1 Candidatus Sulfotelmatobacter sp.
TCGTCTTCAACGGATTCAAGGAGAGAGACACTCAAGCCCGTTCCGTGCCATCGGGGGAGGGCCGCCATGCCACGAAGGTACCCTTTGCCGCCCTGCAGAATCTCGTATGCGATTGTCCCAACGACTTCGCCTGAGCTGCTCGTCGCTACATAGACCGACATCTCCGACAGGCGACGACGAAAAGCATCCGGGGTCACGACGGTATCCGAGAATGCCTCAGGCGTATCGCTCTTGCGGTAAGGAGCGAAAGCCGCCAGCAGACATTCGAGGACCGCAGTGCAATCCTCATGGGTAGCTTTCCGAATCGCAAATGATTGTTTCGTTGGTCTCCGCAATGGGATCAAAGTCTCCGGGGTTGGCGCGCTCCTCGGAGATGTAGAACCAAATTGCCAACTGCAATCGATCAGTCCTTCCGGCGTGTTGTTTCTCTTTCAGGGGATGAGAACCTCGCCACCATCGGCACCTCCTTTCGTTTTGGCAATCTGAGTGAACGTTTCGCCTGTCTCACTGGT
Source organism: Candidatus Sulfotelmatobacter sp. (assembly GCA_049515395.1). Lineage (GTDB taxonomy): Bacteria > Acidobacteriota > Terriglobia > Terriglobales > Acidobacteriaceae > Sulfotelmatobacter. The sequence continues at coordinate 513 of JBEKUD010000064.1, forward strand.
GTATGATCGACCAATGGATGACCTCAAACAGAAACTTTTCAAGACCCGCCTTTTCCTTATCGCTGTGGCCCTCACTGTGGCGGGCTTGGCCATGGGCTTGCACAGATTGATGCGATAGCCCCTTCAACAACTAGAGCGCACGGTCACTCTTGAGTATCCCTCGTCGTTGGGTCTTCATCAGTCAAACCATGCTTTTGTTTTTCGGTGCCGCACTGCCGGCGGCGGCCGAGGCGGGCTTTCCGTCGCTTGCTTACTTGATAGCTCGGTATTTCCTCAGGATCTCGGTGGTTTTCCCGATGGGCAGCGCCTCGACCGTGTGTCCCCGTCCGGTCATGGTCGTTGCTCGAAACATCGAGTTGTAGACCGCCTCCTCGGTGGCTTCTATCACGGCCAGAAACAACGGTGACATGGCGTCATTCGTCAGCACCTCGGTGTGCCGCGTCAACGCCTTATCTTCTGTTCGTATTCGCACCTGAGGTGCCGTGGAAAACGCAATGGCATAATCCCCGCTGCCGTTCGAGGCTGAGCTTCCTGTGCGAGCCACGCCCAGCCAGGCTCTCGCTGCCAACCGCTTAAGGTTCCGTGCGTCCATAGGTGCGTCGGTTGCAACTACGATCATCACCGACCCGTTTCCCCGATCTGTCGCGCTGCCTTCCTGGTGAAGTTCCTCGCGCAGGTAGTAGCGACCCAATTCCCAGCCTATGGGAGCACCCTCAATTGTGAGTACACCACCAAAGTTCGTCTGAACGAGAACCCCGACTGTGTATCCGCCCAGTTGGGGAGGCACGCGGCGGGACGAGGTTCCGATGCCGCCCTTGAAGCCGAACACCACCGTCCCCGTACCTGCGCCGACAGAACCCTCCTCGACCGGGCCGCCCTTTGCATTCTTGATGGCGGCAAACACGTCGTCTTGAGTGATCCGCCGTCCTCGAATATCGCTCAGGTATCCGTCGTTGGTTTCGCCGACCAGCGGGTTGATCGATAGGACATCCTCGTTGCCAGGCAAAGCCAGCATGAAGCTGATCACTGCGTCGGCCACGCGCGGCACGCTCGTGGTAGATGTCAGGAGGATTGGGGTCTCAATATCGCCCATTTCGTCTACCTGAGTGGACCCGGCGAGTTTTCCGAAGCCATTGCCCACAAAAACTGCACCCGGCACTTTTTCGCGATATAAATTGCCGGCATGCGGCAGGATGGCAGTCACGCCCGTGTGCAGATCGTCGCCACCAATGATGGTCGTCTGCCCGACCTCGACGCCTGCAACATCGGTGATCGCATCGAGCGACCCCGTCGGTAGGATGCCCACCTTCAGCCCCAAGTCCGAGGCGCGAGGGCGGCGTGCACCGGAAGTTGCGTTTTGCGCGGAAGCAGCGGAGATCAGCAGCAAGACGGCAGCGGCAGCGAGAAGCTTCTTAGGCATGGCACCGAATTATATCTGCGGTTTCGGGGCCACGTCTGTCAGGAAGCTAATCCCGATATTTTATTGAGGGGCGAGTTCCAAAAGAAGGATCGATACCCTACTTCAGCCTAGCTGCACTCTGGGATTTAGTTTTGGGCTGGGGCAATGCAGTGCCCATTTTATGCGATTCCTGACCGTCTTGACTCCAGGAATGCCAGCACGTCACGGACACTAAGCCCAGAGTCGAGCAACGAGATGATCGCCTCGGGGGTCACGCCGACCTGCTGCGCCAAGAGCACGAATTTCCCAACCGCTTGTTGTAAGAACTCCCTGTCCTGTTCGGCACAATCCTCACGCTTCTGCGTGTGCGATTCTGGAGGCTGCGAGGGTTTCATGAAGCCGTCCTCGGTTCCCTGATTAGCAGCACTATCTCAAGAACCGAGCCCGTACCGCAGTGACAGGCATCACCTAGCACCGGCAACTTCGCGCTTTGCGACCTGCCTGCGGGGAGCAGGCATGAGGAAATGGTCTCGTCATACACGTCACAACGAACATGGAGGCGAGGACTGCGTTTGGGCTGCCCGCACGAGCAGTGAACGGCGTCAGTGCTGCCGAAGGGCGTAACCAAATTTAGCATCTTCGCGCCGTACCTTTTAATTTCGAATGTGAGCAATTTTGAACAGACACGAATGGATCGACAATTATAAGTTGTCCCGATTGAGCGACGATGGAACGAGATGCGGCCTTCCCCCATAATCCCCGTTCCTCTAGTGGCGCAGTGGGCGCGATAGGTATATCCATAATCGGCATCAGCAGCTAAAGGACTGCGCAATGGACACATCCCCTCCCCTGATTTGGCTGCCAGAAAACGGGTACAAGTTTCTCCCGCCGACAAGCGATGATCTCCGGCTTGTCAGGGTGGAATTGCAGGACAAGATTGTGCGCGTCGGAGAAGGAGACCTCGATGTCAGGGTAGGCTTTGCCAATCGCGCAGACGAAATCGGTGACCTCGGACGAAGCTTCAACCAGATGGTTAAGGAGTTGGCCGAAAGCCGAGAAGAAGTGGCGCGGCTGCACGACGAGCAGATGTCGAGTGCGGAATGCTTGGCCGCAATCGGAGAACTTGCTGCCGGGCTTGCCCATGAAATCCGCAACTCGATCGCAGGTATTGCAGGCGTACTCGAAATCGTTGGACGCGACCTACCTGTAACCAGCCCGGCCTGTGCTGCGGTCAAGGACGTTCGTCTGGAGATCGCACAGTTTAACCATATACTCACCGACTTACTGCAAACCGCCCGTCCGCACCTACCTGAGATTCGCCCGAGCGACCTGAATATAACGGTAGAACATGCCGTCGCTCTGGCTCGCCAACAAGGTCCCTCTGTGCCGATCAGGATCGACTTCCATGAGAACCCCAATCTGCCAACCGTCGAACACGACAGCGGTCAGATTCATCAGGTGGTTTTGAATCTGTTGTTGAACGCGGTTCAAGCGATGGAAGGTGCGGGCACGATTCGGGTTGAGATTTCGCTCTTAGAAAGCGATGCCGCGATTACCGTGGTGGATACGGGCCGTGGCATCGCGCCCGAACATCTACCCAACATCTTCCGTCCCTTCTACACCACCAAGGCAAAAGGAACAGGACTTGGACTTTCACTGGCCTACCGGATCGCCAATGAGCATCACGGTCGGATTGAAGTGACCAGCGAAGTCGGAAAAGGCTCGACATTCTCGGTGGTTCTCCCGATCCATCAGGCGATCGCAAGAGGCGTGGCAGCCTGAGGCTCGTCACAGTAACGCGAATTCCGACGCGGGTTGGAAAAACGAGAGCGTCCAAAAGATCCCATCCAGTCACGGGACGCTCCTGAACGGCCCCTGCTGTCCATATCTCATTCTTCGGTCCCTGATCTCTGGTTGGACGGAGCACGGGCAGCAGGGTTCCGGCGAATGCCGATTCCGGGTAACTTTCTCTCTTGGCGAAATACGGCAGGGATTGAGTCTCTCGTCAGATTCGAGCGAGGCGACTGAGCCCTGTTAAGATGGCTCGACATCCGTGGATCTTTCGCCAAGTAATCCGCTTCCCGCCGAATGGAATCTCGTGGTGGCCGCGAGTTCTCCTGAACCACGCGCGGTAGATCTTGTTTCCTGCCTTGTGGAGAAGCCGGTCGATTGGGACCTGGTGCTTCGCCTTGCGAATCACCATGGCGCATCCTCTCTTCTTTACAAGAGCCTCGGAGCCCTTGATTCCAACGTTCCTACCACTGTGTTGGCAATGCTGCGGCAGAAGCATGAGTCAAACATTCATCGGTCACTTTTTATAATGCGGGAGTTGATTCGCATTGTGAATCGTCTCGACTCACTTGGTATCGAGGTGACTCCCTATAAGGGCGTCGTCTTGTCAGAGGTTTACTACGGGGACATGGCGATGCGGCAGTCCGGAGACATGGATCTATTCGTTCATGTGGCTGACGTGCCGCGAATCAAGAGCGCAGTTCGCGATCTGGGGTATACGCCGTGCGTTCCAATTCCTGTAGAGGCGGAGGCCGACTATCTTGCTTCGGGATATGAGTGCACATTCGACAGTCCAGCGGGGAAGAATTTGCTGGAGGTGCAGTGGGCCTTGCAACCCAGATTCTACGCAGTCGACTTCGATATGGATGGGCTGTTTGAACGCGCGGTCACCGTCAACGTTGGCGGCTGTCGTTTGAAAACACCTTCTCCCGAGGATCTGCTGCTGGTGCTTGCGTTGCATGCTGCGAAGCACGTCTGGGGTCGGCTGATCTGGATGCGGGACATCGCGCAAACCATCAAGCGAGAAGATTTGAATTGGAACTGGATATATTCTCAATCGCGAGCACTCGGCATTGAGCGCATTGTGAACATCACGCTGCTGTTGACCGCACGATTTCTTGGAGTCGCACTTCCGGTGGCAATCGAGAAAACAGTCGTCGCAGATGATACGACGCAGGCGTTTGCCAGACAAATCTCCGCGACAGTAACTGCGGGCGTTACGTACGAAGAAGAAAAGTTGTCATATTTTCGTTTGATGATGAGTCTGCGCGAACGAAAAGTGGATCGTCTACGATTCCTCTCCCGCCTGGCATTCACGCCTGCCCCGGGAGAGTGGGAAAGTGTTCGTCTTCCGAAGCCCTTGTTCCCTCTGTATCGGCTGGTGCGTCTGGCGCGGCTCCTGTCGCGATTCGCGGGCTAGCGGCTAGCCAGGCCGCCGGCGGTTTCCCCGCCATCCATGGTGTAGACGTGGCCCGTGGCGTAGGCTGCGTCGTCGGATGCGAGGTATGCAAACAAAGCTGCGATTTCTTCGGGTTTCGCGTGGCGGCGGAGCGGAATTTTCTGGTTCACTTCGTCGAGCATTGCATGGGTGTATTCCGCGCGCTGCATGGGCGTCAGTACATATCCCGGAGCGACCGCACAGACGCGAATTTTGGGCGCGAGTTCGAGCGCCATGGACCGGGTCAACTCGATCACTCCCGCTTTGGTGGCATTGTAGTCAGCATAGTAAGGATAGCCCATGATGCCGTTGGTAGAGGCGGATTGGAGAATCACTCCGCTGCCACGCTCCGTGGTTTGGTCCTGCATCATGTGACGCGCGGCGGTCTGCGCCACGTAGAAGACGCCGGTGAGATTTACGGCAATCACCCTGTCCCACTCGTCGGGGGTGATCTCGAGAAATTTGTGGCGGATGCTGATGCCGGCGTTGTTGATGAGAACGTCGACTCCCTCCATTACGCGAACCGTGTCGGCAAACGCCGCTTCCACCTGCATGAGGTCGGTGACGTCGGCGATGATGGCTTCGGAAATCCCTGGCAGTTGGTGACGAATGGCGGCGCACGCCGGGGCGTCGCGGTCGAGGATGCAGACGCGTGAGCCTTCCTCCAGAAAGCGCGCGGCGGTGGCTGCGCCGATTCCGCTGGCGCCTCCCGTGATCAGGACTCGTTTGTCTTTCAGGCCCCGCATGCAATCTTGATAAGGTTCAGTCCTTAGATCGGTTTGCCGCGGAAGAAGTAGACGAGTTCGATGATCAGGATAATGACGACCATTAATTCCAGGACAAAGGCGCGGCTTTGATTGAATTCGTCCACCATGAAGCGGTAAAGCTCTTCGGCGGTCTGCAGTTTTTGTTGAACGAGGTCCTTGTAATCGGGCACGCCTACTTTGGAGGCGGCAAGTTTGTAGAGGCGGGCGGAAAACATGTCGCTGAGGAATTTGATGGCGTTGTCCGCGCGCTCGGTCAACTCGCTGACGTCGAGCAGGACGGTGTGAAGCTTCGAAGCGGCGCGGGCGGTGCGCCAGCGCGACCAGAGGCCGCGGCCTCCACGCTCGAGAAAATCGTAAACGCCCTCGAGTTGCTCAGTCAGCAGTTCGTCGTAATGGCGGAACTCGAGCAGCTGCGAGTTGGCGTATTGCAGGAGCTGGATGGCAGTTTCGGCGCCGGAAGGACTGTCATAGATGAAAGCGGCGTTCCATCCGATCACGGCGAGGTCGCCGGGATAGTAGGAGATTCGTGACTGCAGAATTTCCTGGCGCTCGCCATCCGAGAGCGGCTGGCTCTCGCCGCGAACCACCTGAGAAATGCAATCAGCCTGATTAGCGAGAAGGTCGGCGCCGGAGGGCGAGCCGTCAATTTCCCGCAGGTGAAAGATGAAATAGTCTTCCTTCAGCCACTCGTTGGTGTAGGGCTTCACCAGAGCGGGAGCGGCGAGCTCGAGTTTCTGCTTGACGAGGCGAGTGGCGAGGCTTTCGAAGTTGGTGTCCCAGACCCAGCGGCTGGAAAGTTGAACCAGCTTGTCCCAGTCGCCGGAAAAAGGCAGCTCGAACACCACGCTGACCACACCGTAGTCGAAGTATTTGATCTCACCTTGCAGGCGCTCGCCACTTTCTAGAACCAGCGGCTCCAGGGGTTCTTCGACCGGAGGACGCTGGAAGCGGACGTATCCCGGAGCCATATGTTTGAAGCTTGTGTCGACGGTGCGCGCGCCAAGGATTCGGCGAAGGTCATCGAGACGGATCTCCTCGCAAATGTCGAATTGGATCAGCACGAGAACGGAGCCGCACAGGGGCGCGTTGGGCGGCTTGGCCGCCACTAGAGTGGGTAGAGCCTCGGCGGGAACTTTGCCAATGGTGGGCGCGGTGATTGTGGTTTCAAGATCCATACTGCGACTGACTTGAATCAGCGAGCGGCGAGAGTTCTATTGTCCCAGAAGCGAGAGAGTTTGGCGAGAGGCTTGGTTAGCGGCGAGCTATAACAACCGTAAGCCTCGTGGAATCATTTGTTTCTGGATATCTTCCATAGCAGGGCACCGCTCAGAGCGAGAGCCCCCAAACCGAGTCCAGCACGTTGCATGGACTGGGATAACTCGGCCTCGCGCCGGCGGGTCAAGGCGGATTCGGGGTAGGGATTTGCGTCAGCCGCGCTAGGATCTTCACCTTTTAACGCCATCTGTAGGACTTCGGCCAAATGAAGGGCACGACGGGGCGAGCCGTGCGCGATCTGTTCGCGGCAACTGAAGCCGTCGGCGATGACGAGCCAGTCGGGCGGGGCTTGGCGGACGGCGGGGAGCAGTTCGACTTCGCCGATGGCGATGGACACGTCATATTTATCAGGCTCGAAGCCGAAGGAGCCGGCCATGCCGCAGCAGCCGGGAGCCGGGCTGTGGAAGTCGACGCCGAGGCGGCGCAGGACGGCCTCTTCCGCCGTCATCTTCATCAGAGACTTGTGATGGCAGTGGCCGTGGAGAATAGCCTTGCGATCAAGACGGGGCGGCGAGAAATGCGGGGCGTGAGTTTCGAGGAATTCGCTGAGCAGGAAAGTCTGCCGAGATAATGCCTGGGCGCGTTCGTCGTGAGGAAAGAGATTGACGAGCTCGTCGCGAAAAACGGCGGCGCAGCTGGGTTCGAGGCCGACGATGGGAATGCGGGCTTCAATTTCAGGTGAAAGTTCATCGAGGATCTGAAGCAGCAGAGCCTGGGCACGGTCGAGCATGCCATGATCATAGAGAGGGCGTCCGCAGCAGAGGTGGGCTGTGGGCACCATGACTTGGAAGCCAGCGGCTTCGAGAACTTCGACGGCCGCGATCGCGGTCTCGGGGTGGAAATAATTGTTGAAGGTATCGGGCCAGAGGAGAACTGGCGGTTTTTTCTCCGGGGCTAAAGCCCCACAAGAAACGTTGATCGGAGCGCTGGAAGCGCTGCGCCGCCCAAAACCCGATTTCTCTTTGGAGTAGGAAGCGCCGCCAATTCCACGCGTTTCTTTATTTCCTGCAAACCAGTCGCGAAAAGATTGTGGAGCGAAGGCCGGAATGGCGCGCTGATGCGGGATTCCGGCAACGCGCTTTGAAATGTCGCGCAAGAAGGGCAGTTGCGTGGCGAGGTTGGCGAGGCCGGGAGCGAGTGACGCGGCGCGCGCCCACAGGTCGATATTGCCGAAGGCGTAGGCACTGCGCGGACGGATGCGCCCTTCATAGTAGTGGGAGAGGAATTCAGACTTGTAGGTGGCAACGTCCACGCTGACTGGGCAATCGCCTTTGCATCCCTTGCAGGCCAGGCAGAGGTCCAGTGACTGTTTCACTTCTTCGCTGCGCCAGCCGTCGCGGATGACTTCCCCTTGTGTCATCTCCCAGAGCAGGTGGGCACGGCCGCGCGTGGAGTGTTCTTCTTCGTGCGTGACGCGATAGCTGGGGCACATCAGTCCGCCCTCTTCGCGGCGGCATTTGCCTACTCCCACGCAGCGGAGAGTAGCTTCGGCGAGGCTGCCGTGGTCGGAGGCGAATTGGAAAGTAGTTCCCGGTTCCCAGGGAGAGTAGGAGGCGCCGAGGCGGAGATTTTCATCAAGCTTGTAAGGCTCGATCAGCTTGCCGGGATTCATCTTCCATTCGGGATCCCATGCTGATTTGAACTGGCGGAAGGCCTGGACGAGTTCGAATCCGAACATCTTCGGGAGCAACTCGCCGCGAGACTGACCGTCTCCGTGCTCGCCGGAGATGGAGCCGCCATAGCTCACGACCAGGTCTGCAGCCTCTTCCATAAACTTGCGGAACTTGGCAATGCCGTCTTCTGATTGCAGATCGAAGCTGATACGCGTGTGGACACAACCGTGGCCGAAGTGTCCGTAGAGCGATCCTTTGTAGCCGTAAGCGGCCATCATTTTGCGAAGATCGCGGAGGTATCCGCCAAGTTTTTCGGGAGCGACAGAGGAGTCTTCCCAACCTTCCCAATTCATCGGTTCGTCCGGGACGTGGGAAGTAGCGCCGAGGGCGGATTCGCGAACTTCCCACACCCGCTTGGCTTTTTGCGGCTCAGTGTAGAGGTGCATGGCCGGAGGATTGGATTGCCGAGCAAGCTGCTGCATCAAGCCACGGGCTTCGGATTCGGCTTCCAGCGCGGTTTCCGCGCCGAACTCGACCATCAGCCAGCCACCGCCCTCGGGCAGGAGCGCGAGGCCTTCGGGGTTGATTCCCTTCGCACGTGTGTAGCCAACGAGAAGATCGTCAAAGCCTTCGAGACCGATGGGCTTGTGCTTCATGATTTCGGGAACTTGGTCGGCGCACTGATAGATGTCCGGATAGGCGAGGACCAGAAGCACGCGTTCAGGCGGACTCGCGACGAGACGGCACGTCGCCTCGAGAACTGTTACACAGGTACCCTCGGAGCCGACGAGTGCGCGGGCAACGTGGAAACCGTTCTCCGGCAGAAGATAGTTGAGGTTGTATCCGGAAACCCGGCGCGGAATATGGGGGAAGCGCTGGCGCACGAGATCGCCGTAGGTGGCAGCGATGGTTTGCAGTTTGGAATAGATCTGGGCACCGCGGCCGCCTTGCTGAAGAATTTGTCCAAGATTAGCATTGGACGTGGCTCCGACCTTCATGCGCACGCCATCGTAGGTAAGGATTTCAAGTTCTTCGATGTTGTCGTCCGTCTTCCCCGCCATGACGGAATGAACTCCGCAGGAGTTATTACCGATCATGCCGCCCAGGGTGCAGCGATCGTGAGTGGCGGGATCGGGAGCGAAGGTCAGGTGGTGCTTTTCGGCTGCGGCACGAAGGTGATCGAGGATGACGCCGGGCTCTACGCGGGCGATGCGGCGGGCAGGATCGATTTCGAGAATCTTCGCCATGTACCTGGAAAAATCAAGTATGACTGCAACGTTGCAGCATTGGCCCGCGAGAGACGTGCCTGCGCCGCGGCAGAGTAAGGGCGCTCCGAATTCGTGGCACAGCGCGACGGTCGCGAGAACGTCGTCAGCATCGCGGGGAAGCACGATGCCGATGGGGATCTGACGATAGTTGGAGCCGTCGGTTGCGTAGAGAGCGCGGCTGCCGCGGTCAAAGCTGACATCCCCGCGAATCTGCTGACGCACAGCTTCAGCCAGACCCGAAACATCCACCTGCACAGACTTGGCGGCCCGAGCGAGTTCGGCGAATTGGTCTGGCATGCGGCCTGAATTGCCTTAGTTCGAAGACGAGTTCGCCGACTTACGGGTCACGTTGGTGATCTGAATCTTGGCCTTGCCGCCCTCGGCTTCAATGTTAATGGTAACCATATTTCCATGGTCGTTGGAGATGATGGTGCAACGGCCGGCGTCGGAGGTGGTGACCATTGCGTTGGGGAACCTCGATTTATAGAAGCTGGCGACCTTGTCCACGGAGTCAGTGGTTTCGGAGTTTAGCGACACCGTATGCATGTTCCCGAAAGTTGCCGAAGCGGCGCCGTTCTTCAACACCTCAGCGCCAGGATAGAGATCCACACCGAGATTGCGCGCAGCCTCCCCGGGATCCTTCGTCGTCTCGACGCTGCCGAATGGCGTCTCCACTCTGACATTGTTCCCATCCTGGTGGACGCGGGTGTGGTGCGCCACGCGCCACGCAAAAAAACCAAGGGATGCAATGCCAAAAATTCCCAGAAGAACGACCACTCCGACCACGATCAGAACGACTTTGAGCCCACCACTTCCCTGCGGGGCGTTGGCGGGAGGGATGGACGACGGAGAAGTGGAGGGGACCGGCGGGACCGTTCCGGCAGCGGGCGAAGGAGGAAGCGTGGAAGCGAGGATGGGTGCGCCGCATTTGCTGCAAAAGCGGCTCCCAGGAGTGATACTTGTACCGCAAGCATTACAGAACGCCATAGATTACCTCGCGACGATCAACCAAGGAGAGGTCGCCGCGAGTATATCGCATATTGTAGGCAATGCCGAATGGATCGCCGACTGTACCGAACCATCGCCGAGTTCGGCGGTCTCCACATGGCCCTCCTAACTCCATAGACGCGTGGCGTAGTCGGACATGGTGAGGCCGAGCAATAGCATGAGAAAGAATATTGCCGCGATCACGACCAGCTTGGTAAGTTTCTCGCTAGCGTGCCAGACGTGCATGAAGAATAGCGCAACTAAAGTTGCTTTCAGGGTCGCGATCCCGAGGGCGACAGCAGCATTGAAGCGGCCGAGTTCGACGAACGCAAGTTTATACGTAAGGTAGGTACAGACCAGAAGGGTGATCCAGATGCCAAAATACATCTTCAGCGGCGATGATTTTGCGTGTCCAGACATAAAAGCCTCAGATACGGTCTTATGGGTGCCGGTCGATCAAATAGAGCAAGGGAAACAAATAGATCCAGACAATGTCGACGAAATGCCAGTACAGGCCGCCGATCTCAACGGGAGTATGCCACTCAGGAGTGAAGCGTCCTTTCCAGGCGGCAAACAAGAGCCACGAAAAAATCCCCAAGCCGACGATCATGTGCAGCGCATGCAGGCCGGTCATGACGAAATAGAGAGAGAAGAACATCTGCGCGTGACGAGGATTGGCGAACTGACCCGGATGGCCGGGAACCAACACGTTTTCGAAGCTGAAGGCAGCACCAGGGACGTGGTGTTCTTCGAACTTGTCTCTGTACTCGACTGCCTTGATCCCGAGGAAGGTAAGACCGAGAAGCATGGTGATGCCGAGCATGCCGATGAGAAGCGTTCGACGGGCCGTTTGCGCGGCCCAGACGGCGAGAACCACGGTCAAGCTGCTGCAGATCAGTACGGCTGTGTTCGTGGCGCCAAGGGTAGCGTCAATGGATTTGCTGGCAGCGGCGAAGTCCGGGAAATACCAGCGGCGGTAAACCAGGTACGCACAGAAGAGCCCGCCGAAGAACATAACTTCGGTCGCCAGGAAAACCCACATGCCAAGGCTCGCGGCGTCGCGCTGCTGCTGAGGTTCGGCGAAGTGGTGCAGCAGGGCGGGATTGTGCGCCGCATGAGCTTCCCCGTGGCGATCGTGAACCGCCGTGGTAGAGCTATCGTGCAATGGGGACCTCCTGCGTATGAGGCGCATCCAGCTCCTCGTAGTTGTAGGCTTCCCAAGTCACGACGGGTTCCTCGTCGAAGTTGAAGGTTGGCGGCGGAGACGCTGTCTTCCATTCGAGGCCGGCGGCGTTCCATGGGTTGTCGGAGGCGGGCTTGCCGTAGCGCATCGACCACAGTAGATAAACCATCGGCAGCAGATATCCGACGCCGAGGATGGTCGCCCCCGCCGTGGACATCACATTCAAGACCTGGAATTCAGGCATGTGACTGTAGTCGTAATAGCGCCGGGGCATACCCATGTAGCCGAGAAGAAACTGGGGGAAGAAGGTGAGGTTGAAACCGATGAACACGATCAGGGCGGCGAGACGCGCCCAGCCTTCGGGATAGAGGCGGCCTGAAATCTTGGGCCACCAGAAATGAATCCCGCCGAGATAGCCCATGACCGCACCTCCGACCATGATGTAGTGGAAGTGGGCGACGACGAAATAAGTGTCGGTGACGTGGACGTTGATGCCGAGAGCCGCCAGAAATAGTCCAGTCAGGCCGCCGACGGTGAACAGACCCAGGAATCCGAAGGCGTACAGCATGGGGGCATCGTAGTGGATGGAACCCTTGTAAAGAGTGGCCGTCCAATTGAAAACTTTGATAGCCGAAGGCAGCGCCACGGCGTAGCTCAGGAAAGAAAATACGAGCGCGGAGTAGACGGAAATTCCGGCCACGAACATGTGATGGGCCCACACGAGAAAGCCAAAGACGGCAATCGCGATCGACGAAAAGGCCACGAAGTGGTAGCCGAAAATGCGCTTGCGCGAGAAGCAGGCGATGATTTCAGTAACCACTCCCATCGACGGAAGAATCATGATGTAGACCGCGGGGTGCGAATAGAACCAGAACAAATGCTGGAAGAGCAGTGGATCGCCGCCGAGTTTGGGATCGAAGATGCCGAGGTGCAGAGCTCGTTCCGCAGCGACCAGCACGATCGTGACGGCGACGACCGGCGTGCCCAGCAGTTGAATGATGCTGGTGGCGTAATGGGCCCAAATAAAAAGTGGCAGGCGCGACCAGGTCATGCCGGGGGCTCGCATGCGATGGATGGTGACCACAAAGTTGAGTCCGGTGAGGATGGAAGAGAATCCAGCAACAAAGATTGCCAGGCCAGCTTCCACGATCTTCGTGTTGGTAAAGGATGTGCTGAAGGGAGCGTAGAAGGTCCAGCCGGTGTCGACGCCGCCGGTGAGCATGCAGTGCAACATCATGACGCCGCCGACGACGTAGAGGTACCAGCTCAGCAGGTTGATGCGCGGGAAGGCAAGATCCTTGGCGCCGATCATCATGGGCACGAGGAAGTTGCCGAGCACTGCAGGAATGGAAGGAATCAGGAAGAAAAACACCATGACCATGCCATGCATGGTGAACAGTTTGTTGTAACTGTCAGCCTGCACCAGGTCGCCCACGGGCGTGAGCAATTCGAGGCGGATCAGCAGCGCGAAAAAACCACCGATGAAAAAGAAGAAGGTGATGGAGAGCAGATAAAGAAGCGCAATGCGTTTGTGGTCGGTGGTAAGCAGCCACGACCACACTCCGTACTCCTTGTTTAAGTAATTTTCGCGTTCGGCCGCTTGCGGCATCGGGGCTTCGGTGATCGGGGTAGCAGACATACTCATTGCACCTTACCTCCATTCGCTAGCGCGCGGGTTTGCCCTTCGCTTTCCGATGAATCGCCGGAGACTACCCTGCTGGCGCTGGTTCTAGCGCCAGCCACCGGCTTGGAGAGCGAGATCGCTTTCATGTAGGCGACCAACGCATTGACCTGCTCTTCGCTGACCAGTCCCTGAAACGTGGGCATGATCGGCTGGAATCCTTTTACGCGCTTCGCGCCCGGATCGAGAATGCATTCGCGCAGATAGTCTTCGTCGGCGGTAACGGTACGGCCGTCTTCAAGTTGGACGGGCTTGCCGAAAACGCCCTGCAGATTGGGGCCGCGTCCCTGCGTGTCGCTGCGGTGGCAGGTGGCGCAGCCGAGTTCAGCGAAAATTTTCTCGCCGCTGGCAGAAAGAGGACCGGTGGAAGCGCCGTTCATCCAAGCCTCATATTGAGCGGGTTCCTGGACGATGATGGAGCCTACCATACCGGAATGCTGGGTGCCGCAATATTCCGCGCAGAACAGGTGATACACGCCCGGTTTGGTGGCACGGAACCATTCCACCGTGTAGCGGCCGGGAAGCACGTCCTGCTTGATGCGGAAAGCGGGAATGTAGAAACTGTGGATCACGTCCTGTGAGGTCATGATGAGTTTGACATCGCGTCCGACGGGAACGTGCAGCTCGTTAATTTCGCGCTGCCCTTCGGCATGTTCCACCTTCCACATCCACTGCTTGGCCACCACATAGACCTCAGCCGCGTCGGTGGGCGGAGTGCGCTCCTTGAAATAGACCAGGGCGCCCCAGATAAAGATCACCATGAAGATCAGCAACGGAATTGTGCTCCAGGTAACCTCCAGCGCGTTGGAACCTTCAATCTGTTCGGCGCGGATACCGGGACGATGACGGTAGCGGGCGGCAAAAAATATGATAAGCGCGAACACCACCAAGGCCATCATCCCGGTGACGATGAGCAGGAAAATGTAGAGCGCATCCACGGGGCCTGCGATGGTGGAGGCTTTGTCCGGCCATAATGGAAAATTATTGAGCATACCGTGTCTTCGTTGCCGTCTTCTTACTTACCGAGTTGGCTACCGAGCGGTCCAGTCGCCACAGAACAATCATCAAACCGCCGATCAGCAGGATGGTTGCGGCGGCCGCCAGGCGCAGGATGTTCGAGACCATGGCGCCATATTTCCCGGTCTCGGGATCGTAGTGATAGCAGTAGAGCAGCACAGCATCCACCGCATTGCCGATCTTGCCTTGCGATGCTTCCACCAGACCCATGCGCAAATCTTTCGGCGGAAAATCTACGCCGTAGAAGTAGCGCGAAATGCGGCCTCGTGGCGTCAGCACCATAATGGCGGTGGCGTGCGCATACTGATTGCTTTTGTCGTCGTATTGGTACTGAAAGCCGACGGCCTTCGTGAGCGCGTCGATCGAGGTCGGCTTGCCGGTGAGGAAATGCCAGCCCGCAGCGGCATTGGCGCGGCCGTAACGCTTGACGTAGTCGATCTTTTTCGCCGCCGCCATCTCGGGAGTTTCCCGCGGATCGAAGCTGACGGTGACCACGTCGAACTGGTTGCCGACGTCAAACTTCACGAGCCGCATGGCGCTGGCGAGTCCGGCCAGAGCTTCGCCGCACAGCATGGTGCAGTTGTAATAAACCAGGTTGAGGATCACGGGCTTGCGGCCGAAGTAATCTCCGAGCTTCACCGTCTTGCCGGTATCGTCGAGGAAAGTCAAATCGGGCGGGACTGGGGCGTTCAGATGCTGCTCAATGCCGACATTCTGCAGCCGCGGCGGTCGCGTGTTTGCGGGAGGAGACATGACGCCGCTATTGATTTGTGCGCCGGCGGAGGCCGTCAGCGCCAGTGACAAAATGCAAGCAACGGGAATCAAAACGATTTTCTTAAAGCTCACTGCGTTTCACCCTGGTTGCCTTCTGCTTGGCTTTTGCTGGTTCCCGCTTTGGAGGCTGGACCTGCACCGGAAGCGCTCTGCGAATGGACGGGAAGCCCCCGCTGCACCAGCAGATCCATGGCGCGTTCGATGGGAATGCGCACCGTGCCGGCTTTTTCATCGACCCAGCCGTAGCTGTAAAGTGTTTGATCTTCCGCGGTCCGGATGCCGTTCCGTTGACCACGCTCATCCTCCTCCAGCCTGGGGCTGGGAAATGCTGTCTCTGGGTAACCGCGAGCGACATGTCGTGTATCCTCAGGAACATTCGTGACCAGAGGATTCACGGGGGGCTGAGAGGATCGTTCGCGATGATCGAGAAATGAATAGAGTCCCTTTAGCCCAAACATACAGAGAACGGTCACGACACCTAGAGTCAGAAGAAAATACAGGATACTGGCCGCGCTCAGATCCTGGTGCTCGAAGGTTTCGTGCTCGAAGTTCTCGTGCCCTTCGGGGTTCCCGTGTTTTGAGCTCTCGTTGCTCATCTCTCGTTGTTTATACCTCCTCAGTCATGTGCCGACTGCAGCACTTCGTGGGCATCCTGGTCATAGGCCGGCAGAAGTGGCAGCGAAGCCAGGTTGCGAAAAAAATACCAGAGCCAGATTCCGCCGATGGCGATGGGCACGACGAGGTCGGCAAGGGTAATGGCGAACGTGCTGGAAAAATTTGCTTCGATGATCCAAAACAGGTCAACGTAGCACATCAACAACAATAAGACTGCGATCCAGACCAACTGTCGAATGTTGCGCTTGAACTGTCGTGAGAGCAGCATTGCGAAAGGGATGGCGAAGTGAAACAGGACCAGGCTCAGTGCAACGTATCCCCATCCGCCGTTGATCCGCCTGAGATAAAAAGTGATTTCGGCGGGAAGGTTGCCCGCCCAGATGATGAGCCACTGGGAGAAGGAAAAATACGCCCAGACCATGATGAAGGTAAGCATCCATTTGCCGTGGTCGTGGACAAAATTAGGCTTCAGCATCTCCGACATCGGTTTGTAGTCGAAAAGTATGCGCTCGACGACCACGGCGAAGCACATCGCCGACAAGATTTCACCGATGAGAAGGATCAGGCCAAAGATGGTCGAGATCCAGCTCGGGTCGAGCGACATGACCCAGTCAATGGCTGCGAAGGAGATGGTGAATGCGTAAAGGATGAGCCCGGGTCCGGCGACTGCTTTGAATCGTTGACTGTTGTCTGGAGCGCCGGCGTGATCGGTTTGTTTCGACCATTTCGATAAAAGGAACGAAAGTACGTTCCAGATCGCGAAGTAGATGATGGCGCGAATGAAGAAGCCTGAAAAATTCAGGTAACTCTCTTTGATGAAGCTGTGTTTTTCAAGATGCTCGCGGATGTGCGGATCCGGGATGGACTCCAGGGGCATCGCCCAGGGATACATGCGATGTTGCCAGACCGCGACGATCATGGGGATGAAGAGGATCGCCAATAAGGGCAGCGTGCGCATGGCTGCACCCAGAATGCGGCGAATCACCGTTCCCCACCCGCCGCCCGTAAGATGGCGGATCATCACAATCACCATGGAACCAAGAGCCACGCCCAGCCAGCACAGGAAGCCGAGCAGGTACGCGCGGTAAAACTCGTCGGGGCGCAGGAATGCCAATGCACCCGAGATCAACGCAAAAACGATGCCGATGATCAGCGACCGTTGAGCGATCTTTTGCACGATCGGCGGCGCCGTTAAATCAATCTGCGGAGTGGAGGCGGCGCTCATTTCTGCTCCCCCGGTTTTGAAGTCGCCTGTGGCGCGATCACCGGAAGAGTCGCTCCCGAACCCGGCTCACCAACGAAACGGAGTGGCGGCGACGGAATATTCTGCCCGGCGGGCACGTCCGCTTTGGTTGCATGCTGACTCAACTGGAGCGCTCGGATGTAAGCGACGATGTTCCAGCGATCCTGCGGAGAAATCTGCGCGGAGTAATCGGGCATGATCCCGAAGCCGTTGCTCATCACGTCGTAGAAATAACCTAACGGAGCTTTCTCGAGACGCGGAATGTGATACGAGGGTGGCCTCCTGGAAAATCCCCGGGACGGAATGAAACCATTGCCGTCGCCGAGGGTCGAATGGCACGGAGAACAATAAATGTCGTAGCGTTCGCGGCCGCGTTCTAATACATCTTTGGTTACGGGAAACGGCATGGAATCGCCGGGGCTGCTGCCAACTTTGCCGGTGTAGAAGTACGTGTCGGCGTGCAACTCACCGCGAGCGACGGTTCCTTCCACCAGTGGACGGGCGCCTCGCTCGTCGGGAAAGAAATCACTTTTGGCGAGCGGATTGATTCGCGGCTGAACATGCATGTCGAGCCGGCAGCCTGCGGTCAGCAGGATCGCCACGAGCACAGCGACGACGGTGATTTGGCGAAGGCGCAGCATTTCTAGCTGGGTACCTCCGAAATCGAGCGGGACCCGAGACCCTCCATGAATTTGCGCGTGCCGGCTGGATCGTACTTAGGGTCGGAAGAAAACACGATCAGAAAGAAGCGGTCTTTCGAAGCCAGAGCGAAGCGCGGCACATTGAATACGGGATGATAGGGCATCGGCAGACCGTTCAGGGCGAGCATGCCGAACACCGCCGAAAGTCCGGCGAACAGAATCGTCATTTCGAATGTGATGACAATGAACGCGGGCCAGGAATGCGTCGGCTTGCCTCCGACATTCATCGGATAGTCAACCGCGGCCATCCAGTACTGCATCAGGTAGCCAGTCAGGCCGCCGATGATGCCGCCAATGAGCACGACGAGCGGAACCCGGTTATGGTGAAAGCCAATTTCCTCGGCGAGGCCCTCGATGGGAAATGGGCTATAAGCATCGATCTTCTGGTAGCCGGCGTCGTGCGTGCGTTTCGCGGCGTCGACCAGCGCTTGCGCTGAATCGAACTCCGCCATCGTGCCGTAAATGGGATCGCGCTTCATTCCTTCACCTCCGCTTCCGGCAGGAGGGTCCGCATTTCAAAGATGGAAATCGCAGGCAGGAGTCGCAGGAACAGGAACATTGCAGCGAGGAACATGCCGATCGTACCGATGTATGTCATCCAGTCCCAGCGCGTGGGATAGTACATGCCCCAGGACGAGGTGAGGAAGTCGCGACTGAGGCTGACTACGACAATAATGAAGCGCTCCAGCCACATTCCCACCAAGACGACGAACGAGATCACGAACAGCGCCACGGGGCGGGTGCGCAATTTGCGAATCCACAGCACCTGCGGAACGAAGATGTTGCAGATCAGCAACGCCGCGTAGGCAATCGCATAGGGACCGTGGAGGCGATTCCAGAGGGTGAAAGCATCATAGCGATCGCCGCTATACCAGCCCATGAAAGCCTCAATTCCATAACCGTAGGCGACGATTAATCCCGTAGCCAGCATCACTTTGGCCGAGTTCTGCAGATGGCGTTCGGTGATGAAGTCTTCGAGGCCATAGATTTTTCGGATGGGAATGGCCAGCATCAAAACCATCGCGAATCCGGAATAGATGGCGCCGGCAACGAAGTAGGGCGGGAAAATCGTGGTGTGCCAGCCCGGAACGATGCCAATGGCGAAGTCGAAACTGACGACGGTATGGACCGAGAGCACCAGGGGCGTAGCCAAACCGGCGAGTAGCAGATAAGCAGTCTCATAACGGGCCCAATGGCGGGCCGATCCCCGCCATCCCATGGACAATGCGCCATAAATCAGCCGAGCCGCGGGATGGGTTGCGCGATCGCGCAGCGTGCCGAGGTCAGGAATCAGACCGATGAACCAGAAAACTGCCGAGATCGTGGCGTAGGTGGAGACGGCGAATACGTCCCACATGAGCGGACTGCGGAATTGTGGCCAGACTCGCATGGTGTTGGGGTAAGGAAAAAGCCAATAAGCCAGCCACGGGCGGCCGACGTGGATCGCGGGAAATATTCCGGCGCAAGCGACCGCGAAAAGCGTCATCGCTTCCGCGAAGCGGTTGATCGAATTGCGCCATGATTGGCGAAGCAGCAGGAGAATGGCAGAGATGAGGGTACCGGCGTGGCCGATTCCAATCCACCAGACGAAGTTCACAATGGCGAAGCCCCAGCCGATCGGAACGGTGGACCCCCAGATCCCGATGCCCTTGAGAAAGAGATAGCCGATGGCGTAGAGCATCATCATCGTGAGCATGAAGGCGATGCCGAAGCCGAGGAACCAGCCGTTCGAGGCAGGACGGGTCAGCACGATGGCGCTGATCTTCTCGGTGACGGTGCCGAAAGTGTGGCCCGGCTCGATTACCGGGGCGGGCTCGTCTTCCACCGTCGTTTTGTAGGGCTCGTCCATGCTTTTAAGCTCTTACGCCAGCTTTCCTTCAGGGGCTAAAGCCCTACTTCCGTTGGCCACTTGCCGTTGCGGCGAAAGCCGGATCCTTGCAAAGCTCTGGCGAGCGGTCAGGACTTCAACTCCGGATTTGGGTTGCTGACTTCCGCCAGATAGGTTGTGCGGGGGCGAGTGTTGAGTTCGCCCAGAAGACTGTAATTGCGCGACCGCGCCTTCAGCTTTGAGACGTTGCTGTTCGGATCATTGATGTTGCCGAATATGATCGCACCGGCCGGGCAGGACTGCTGGCAAGCGGTCTGCAATTCGCCATCGTTAACCTTGATTTCTTTGCCTTCGCGCACGGAGGCAGTTTCGGCGTCGATCTTGTGTTCGCTGATGCGTTGTACGCAGTAGGTGCACTTTTCCATGACGCCGCGGCTGCGCACGCTGACGTCGGGATTACGCATCATTTTGTATTGGGGGGTTTCCCAATCCTGAAAGAGGAAGAAGTTGAATCGCCGCACTTTATAGGGACAGTTATTCGAGCAATAGCGCGTACCCACGCAGCGGTTGTAGACCATATCGTTCAGGCCTTCGCTGGAGTGGTTGGTCGCCCCGACCGGGCAGACCACTTCACAAGGTGCATCCTCGCACTGCTGGCAGGGTACGGGCTGGAAATAGGCCTTGGGATTATCGCGGTCGCGGGCTTCCTGATCGGGATATTGGTAATAGGTGTCGATGCGGATCCAGTGCATGTGGCGGCCGATCGCACACTGCTCCTTGCCGACGACGGCAATATTATTCTCCGACTGGCAGGCGATCATGCAGTTATTACAGCCCACGCAGGAATTCAGATCGATCGCCATGCCCCAGGCGTAGGCTTCTTCTTTGTAAGGATAGGGCTGATACAGGGTGAGGCCCGGCGCCGGCTCCTCCCCTTGTTCCTTCGCGAAGTTGGGATCTTTGCGGTATTCCTCCAGCGCGGTTTCGCGGACGAGGGGACGATGGTCGCCATTCGGCGTGTCCATTGACTGGTAGCCTTGCGTCGAAGCGAGCACGTACTTCTCGCCGGTCTTGCGAATCTGCAGGCCCGAGGCGAACCAGGGCGCCGTCGAAGTACGCAGCGGATAAGCGTCGAAGCCCTGCGCGGTTCCCACGCGGCCGGCGCGTTTACGGCCATAGCCGAGGAAAACCGTTACCGAATTGTCAGGATGTCCGACCTGAATCCAAACTGGTCCGGTGACTTTCTTTCCGTTGAGCTCAAGCTCGACGAGGTCGATGGTCTTGACCTGCAGCCGCTCCGCCATCTTGGGACCGATCAGGATGGCATTGTCCCAGGTGAGCTTGGTCATCGGCTTGGGAAGTTCCTGCAGCCAGCCGTTGTTGGAGAACTGGCCGTCGTAAATGCTGGGATCGCGGCGGATGTTGAGCTCGGGAAAGCTTCCGTGAGGGCCGTCGCCTTGATTGGCGTGAGCTTCGGGCTTCAAATCGGACGCCGCGCGGAACCTGACATTCTTGGGAGCGTAGGTCGTCCCCTCAATCCAGCCATCGTGAAGCGACTTGCGCCAGAAGGCTTCGAAGTCCGCGCCAGTGTGCTGTTTCTGCCAGTAGGCGCGGACAAGGTCGTAACCTGAGGCATCGAACTGAGTGGCGAGCAGCGCAACCAACTCGACGGCGCTCTTTCCCTGGTAGAGAGGAGCAATCAGCGGCTGAATGAGGCTGACCGTTCCGTCGTAGGCGCGGGCATCTCCCCAGGTTTCAAGCTCATGCGTTTGATTGATGTGCCACTGACAGAGAACCGCGGTCTCATCCTGATAGAGCCCGAGATGGACACGCAAGGGAGCCTTGTTGCTCTTGAGTAGTTCTGCAAATTCCAGATCCGCGGGCGCGTCGTACGCGGGATTGCCGCCGATGATCACAAGCAGGTCGACTCTGCCGGCCCGCATCTCGGCGACGAGATCTTTCAGCGATTCGGTCTGGTTGACTGGGTTGGCATCGACGGTATCGGTGTAAAAAACAGTCTGGCCGACGTTGCCCAACTTTGCGTTGATCGCGTGAGCCAAAGCATGCACTGCGGGCGGCTGGTGGTCGCCCGCGATCACGATGCTAGACCCTTCGCTCTTTTTCAAATCCTCGGTGAGGGCAGCCAGGAATCTTAGATCCGCCACATCGGAAGGCAATCCTCCTAACTCCGCCAGAGTATTACTTAGACCCTCGATTTCGCTCGCCCTCACCGCCAGCCGATGATCCGCTTTCGCTCCCGTAGTCGTCGGTGTGCTCTCGATCACGTACAGGCGATTCATGTTGCCGTCGGGATTTCGGCGCTTGGCGAAGTCGCGGATGTAACGCACGTTGCCGGGGAACCCAGCGTATAGAAAATCGGCGTCGAGCGAGACGATCACGTCGGCCTTTTCAAAATCGTAGCGCGTCTCGACGGGCTGACCGAATGCCAGCTTCGCGCCTTCGAGGACGTTGTCGCGATTGACTGGCTCATACCCATGCCACTTGGCTTGCGGATAAATCTTCAGGAGGTTCCCCATTTGATCGGCGAGCGTGGGCGAAGAAATTGTCGGCGTAAGAATACGAATGCCGGCACCCTGCAGCGCCTTCTGCGCCCTTAGTGGACCCCGGATCGCGGTGACGAACGACTGCCAGGAGCGCTGGTCGCCCATTGACACCACACTCTGGGAACGATCGGGATCGTACATACCGAGAATCGAAGCCTGCCCAAAAATGTCCGTACCGCCGAGGCTGGCAGGATGTTGGGCGTTGCCTTCAATTTTGGTGGGACGTCCGAGATGACTCTCAACCAGGAGCGGATTCGCGTAGCCGCCGAGCGTCATGGCCGTGGCGTAGAACATGGGGCGTCCGGGAATCACTTCTTCCGGCTGGCGGACGTAGGGAACGATGGGTTCGAGCGGCAGTTTCACGCAGCCGGTCATGCCGGCCAGCGCCATGGACGCGCCCATCGCCTTGAGAAAGCCGCGGCGAGAGACGGAATCGACCCACTCGGATGCACCCTTGGGAAATTCGCGATGCAGCGCTTCCTGGAAGGCGGGGCTGCCGGCAAGCTCTTCCAGGCTGCGCCAATATTCCGGACCGGTTTTCTGTTCGTCGGCCGCGGCCGCTTCGATCTGCGCGCGGACGGAATCGAGATCCAGCTTGCCTTTCTTGCTGGGGCAAACATCCTCGCGCTTGCCGCTTTCGTTCTTGGGATCGATCGTCATTCGTTCGTTCGAAATCTTGTACCGTCCCTACGGGACGGGTTCCGTTTATCGCTTGGGATCCGGCACTCTCGTGCCGGGCCACGATAGGTCGCCCCTACGGGGCTGGAGTTCATCGATGACAGGTGTTGCAACTCGTGATGTCAGCCACGCTGCGAACGTTGTACTTTTTTACCAGCGCCGTGCCGAGTTCGACTTGATCTGTGTAAGTTTGCCCATCCACCACAACTGGATGGACGCCGGTTGGCGGTTGATAACGCATATTAAAGACTTGATCTCGGGGGCGAAGGTTACTCTGTGGCGCGCGATGGCAGCCCAAACACCATTCCATCTGCAACGATTCCTGCTGATACATCAGCGGCATCTGATCGACCGGGCCGTGGCAGGTGTTGCATCCCACACCCTTATTCACATGAATACTGTGATTGAAGAAGACGAAGTCGGGAAGCTGATTCACTCGCGTCCATTGCAGCGACTGACCGGAGCGATAGCTGGCACGGACCGGCTCCAGAAGCTGGGCGTCGGTCCAGATCTGCGAATGGCAGTTCATGCACGTCTTGGTCGGAGGAATGCCGGCGAAGCTCGACGTTTCCACCGAGGTGTGGCAGTAGCGGCAGTCAAGGCCCAAGCCGGCAACGTGGTGTTGATGGCTGAAGGGCACTGGTTGAGGCTTCCGCACCCCGGCATAGGTGATGTAAGGCGAGCCCTGGACTTCGTAGGCTACCCAGCCGAGCGCGACAACAACGAAAACCGCACCAAAGATCGTGGCGCGGGACAGGGTGTTCGCACTGCGATGAAAAATCTGCGACATGCTTCCGTACGCGCTCTAGTCAATACAACGAACAGCCAGCAGACGGGGGCTCATCAATGCATGATTGTTGCAACCCGAATGAAAATCCCCAGTGAATTTTCTCGCGAACAATTACGAGAACCCGCGATTATAAATATTTCGCGCCATGTTGTCTTGTAGGGTCGAAAAAAATCTCCAGTTGATGTCTCAAATTGAATCCGTATGAAACTCGGACATTGCGTTTC
Source organism: Candidatus Sulfotelmatobacter sp. (assembly GCA_049515395.1). Lineage (GTDB taxonomy): Bacteria > Acidobacteriota > Terriglobia > Terriglobales > Acidobacteriaceae > Sulfotelmatobacter. The sequence goes on from JBEKUD010000064.1 coordinate 24,349, forward strand.
TTAACAACTCTCTCTTCGTGTCAGGCGCTTACCGAACATTCATGACTAACAATTTCGGTTCTGTCATTTCCTCGATCGCATAGCGCAGTCCTTCGCGTCCGAGGCCGGAATCTTTGATGCCGCCGTAAGGCATCTGGTCGATGCGGAATGAAGGAATATCTCCCGCGATCAAAGCGCCCACCTCCAGTTCGTCGTACGCCTGGAAGAGCAATTTTACGTCGCGGGTGAATAAACCGGCCTGCAAACCATAATTGGAATTGTTGATCCGGCGCAGTGCTTCGTCAAAATTCTGGTAAGGCTCCACGCTCACGACGGGGCCGAAGATCTCCCGGCAATTCACTTTCATGTCGGGCTTGGTGCCGGTCAGCACGGTCGGATTGACGATGGAGCCGGTACGCCCGCCGCCGCACAACCGACGTGCGCCGGAGCGGACTGCCTCTTCGACCCAACTGATGACGCGGACGGCATCACTCTCGCGGATCAGCGGACCGACATCGGTCGATTCCTCCATGGGGTCGCCGGTTTTTAGTTTCTTGACGCCGTCGACGAGTAGATCGGTGAACTTGCCATAGACCGATTGCTCGACCAATATGCGTTGCACGGAAATGCAAGTCTGTCCCGCGTATCCGAAGCCACCGGTGACGCAACGGTCCGCGGCGTATGCTAGATCGGCGTCGCTGTGCACGATGGCGCCGGCGTTGCCGCCCAGTTCCAGCGCGACTTTCTTCTTGCCGGCGCGACGCTTGATGTCCCAGCCTACAGGCACGCTGCCGGTAAAGCTGATCAGCTTGATGCGCTCGTCGGTGACCAACAGACTCGCATCCTCGTTGGAAAGCGGCAGGACATTCAGTCCTCCATCGGGCCAACCGGCTTGCTGCACGCACTCCGCCAGCAACAGCGAGCACAGCGGAGTTTGCGGAGCCGGCTTCAATACCATGGAACAGCCTGCCGCGATTGCGGGCGCCACTTTGTGCGCGACCAGGTGCAGCGGAAAATTGAAGGGGGTAATTCCGGCGATCGGTCCGAGGGGATAGCGCTTCACGATGCCCCACCGGCCTGCGGTAAATTCCTGCCAGTCGAGGGGAAGATATTCACCGTAAATGCGGGTAGCCTCTTCGGCGGCGACGTTGAAGATAAAAACTGCGCGGTCCACTTCCGTGCGCGCCAGTTTGATGGGCTTGCCCGCCTCCTGCACGATGGTGCGGGAGAATTCGTCGCGACGCGCGGCGATCGCGGCGGCTACGCGGCGCAGCACGCGCTGGCGCTCGAATGCCGGCAGTCGACGCGTCGTGCCGAAGGCCTTGACGGACGCGGCGATCGCGGCCTCGGCATGTTCGCGCCGCGCCTGCGTGATGCGCCCAACCACGCTGCCATCGAATGGCGATCGGACTTCGACCATGTCGCCCTCTTCCACCCAACGCCCATCGATAAGGAAGCCGTGGGTCGCGACTGGGGCGATCGTCATCTCCGCCATGTGTTGCCTCCGGATTTGAGCGAACGATTTTTGATTATAGGCCTTCCCCCAGAGGTTGCCTTTATTAAGAGCGGCAGAATTCATCAGCCGGCGAGGAGCATGGAAGGTTCTCGAAGGGAATCCTCGGGTGTCTTCGTGTAACTCCGTGTCCTTCGTGGTCTGTGGTCCGCGGCCGTCTACTACAATGAATGCCGTCATCCTCATGTCCACGCTAGAAGCCATTGTCGATCTTGCGCCGCGTCTGCGGAGGAGAGAAGTCTCGCCGGTGGAATTGACTCAAGCTTGCCTGGATCGCATCGAAGAGCTGAATCCGGCGCTGAATGCGTTCATCACGGTGACGGCCGAAGCGGCGCTGGCGGAGGCGCAGGCTGCTGAGATCGAAATCGCACGAGGCGAATGGCGCGGTCCACTGCACGGGATTCCGATTGCTATAAAAGACCTTATTGATACTGCGGGCGTGCCCACCACCGCTGCCAGCGGACTTTATCAGGGTCGCCTACCTGCAGAAGACGCTGAGGTTGTGCGGCGGTTGCGGCAGGCGGGCGCGGTCATTCTGGGGAAGAACAATCTGCATGAGTTCGCCTATGGAGCAAGTTCGTTGGTCAGCTTCTTTGGCGATGTGCACAATCCCTGGAACGCGGCGCATATTGCTGGCGGATCGTCTGGCGGGTCGGCGGCTGCTGTTGCCGCAGGGCTTTGCTATGCGGCGATTGGAACCGATACGGCCGGCTCCGTCCGTCTGCCGGCCGCGCTGTGCGGATGTGTAGGAATCAAGCCGACTTATGGGCGTGTTTCCTCCCGCGGGGTGATTCCGCTTTCCTGGTCGCTGGATCACGTGGGGCCGCTGGCAGCGAGGGTTGCAGATGCGGCTGTGGTCCTGCAGGCGATTGCGGGATACGACCGGCTCGACATCAACAGCGCCGATGTTCCTGTAGCTGACTATGTCTCTGCTTTTTCTGCGGCGCACGAGGAGACCCTTCGCATTGGTATTCCGCGGGCTTATTTTTATGATGGGCTGGATGATGAAGTTCGCGCGGCGGTGGAGGAGGCTCTGGCCGTGATCAGGACCCTGGTGGCGGAAACCCGCGAAATAAGGATCGAGATACCCACCGATCGGGTGGTGCAGAATGCCGAGTCGTACGCGGTTCACGCCGAAAATGTCGCGCGGTCGCCGGAACTGTATCAACCGGAGACTCTGCGGCGCATCCGCTTCGGCGTGGACATTTCCGCGGTCGAATCTATTCGGTGCCGCCAGGAGCTGGACCTCGAGCGCCGACGTGCTCGAGACCTCTTCGCCGAGGTGGATTTGCTGGTCACGCCGGCCACGCCCATGCCCGCGCCTGCGATCTGCGATCTGAAGAAAGATCCCGAGGCGCTGCGTCCGGCGGAAATTATTTTGCTGCGCAACACACGGCCGTTCAACGTGTGGGGATTGCCAGCCATCTCAGTGCCTTGCGGCCTTACGAAAAGCGGACTGCCGATCGGGCTGCAGATTGCGGGACCGCACTGGCGGGAAGATTTGGTGCTGGGGCTGGCTCATGCTTATGAGCAGGCTGCCAACTTGTCCCCGAAATAATTCGCGACCTGCTGCCTTACTTGCGATTGTCACGGGGATACGCTTTCGGGGGCACGTTTGCGGTCAGAGACTGGGTTAGTCT
>JBEKUD010000065.1:0-42967 GCA_049515395.1 Candidatus Sulfotelmatobacter sp.
CAAACCTCGATCAACACTACCAACCAGACCCTGCGGGGCCTGAGTGGTGACGCCGCCTACAGCCATCGGATCCACCGCTGGACGGTAGCTGCGGCCTTTAGTTATGCGCAAGACACGCAGACCGCGCTGGCCGAGTACACTGGCTCCAATGAAAGCTATTCGGGCAGCTTGGGCCGCAAGATCGGGCGTGGTTCGTATTGGAGCGCGACCGCAAGCAGTGCGAAGAGTTCTTTGAACGACGAGCCCGGCTCTGCAACAACCAGCCAGAGCTATTCGACTTCCCTCAGCTTCCCCGTAATTAGCCTCAGCGGCTCCTACTCGAAGTCCACGGGGAACGCGCTTTTGACAGCCTCAGGTCTGGTGCCCACGCCGGTGCCCTTGCCTGTGGTTAATCCGGCAGCAGTTGTGCTCTATAACGGGAAATCGTACTCGGTGGGAATCGGATCGCACCCGGTCCGTGGCTTCACAGTGTCCGGCATTTTCTCGAAAGCCTTGAGCGACACCGTGAGCACTCAGATTAGTTCCAACAATAGCAATGAATACTATAACTTCATTCTCGTCTACCACATTCGCAAACTGGATTTCAACGCGGGATACCTTAAATTGAATCAGGCATTCAGCGTCTCCGGACTTCCGCCAACCATGGTAGGCTCGTATTACTTCGGCATAAAGCGATGGTTCAATATCTTCTGACGGCAGCTCTCGATCGCAAACGGGTCAAGAACATTTTGGTGGCTGCCGCGGTCATGCTGTTTCTGATTCCGCCTGCGGCAGGAGGGTCGAAACCGAAATCGGAAAGCCGCGTGACAGTACCTCAACTGGAACTTGAGGGCGGACGCAAACTCTTATACGAACGCGCCTTCAGCTCCGAACTCGAAGTTAAAACCAAGCGCGGCTTCTGGAACCGCGTACTCGACTTTGTGGCGGGCGCGCCGGACTTTCACACGCTGCAGGGTCCTTACGGCGTGGTCTCGGATTCAAAGGACAGGGTCATAGTGACCGACCCTGCTGCCGGCGGCATTCATATTTTTGATTTCGCGCAACAGAAATACAAGTTCATTTCGCGAAAGAAAGAGAAGGATGGCCTGGAAACACCGCAATGCGTAGCCGTGGACGCCGCCGACAATATTTATGCAACGGATTCGGAGTCGGGCAAGATCTTCGTTTTCGACCCGAGCGGAAAATTCCAGCGCGTAATCGGCAGCCTTCCGGGCGGTGAGGGCTATTTCAAACGGCCTACGGGAATCGCGGTGGATTCGGAAGCACAGCGGATCTATGTGACCGATACGCTGAGGAATAAGATTTTCGTGCTCGACATGCAGGGAAATGTTCTGCAGACGATCGGCCAGAACGGCAGCGGCAATGGGGAATTTAACTTTCCAACGGAGTTGCGTCTGCACGGCGACGAATTGATCGTCGTCGATGCCATGAACTTCCGCGTCCAGGTGCTCGATCGTTCCGGCGCCTTCCGCTATGCGATTGGACAGATTGGAGAGGGCCGGGGCCAAGTGTTTCGCGCCAAGGGAATAGGAGTGGATTCGGAAGGCCATCTTTATGTCGTGGAAGGATTGAGCGGACTGGTCCAGGTCTTTGATCGTGATGGCAATCTTTTGTATTACTTCGGGCAGCGAGGCACCGGTCTCGGAGATTTCCAGCTGCCCACGGGGCTATTCATCGACCACAAAGACCGCGTCTTCGTCGTGGACTCTTACAATCGCCGCGTTCAGGTTTTTCATTACTTCGGACTGACGAAACAAGCCGAGGGAGTCAAGCAGTGAAGTCGAAACTGTTTTCGATTTGCGGAATCGTCGTGTTGACCGCCGGCTTGGCGGCCCATGCGCAAATCAGCGCCGATGTGCTCGGCTCGCATAATCTGTCGCCTGGAAGTACTTCCCCCGTCACCGGAACAATATCTGCGCCGTGCTTGTATTGCCATGCTCCGCACTCGAGCATAGGAGGAACAACCGTACCCGTTCCGTTGTGGAGCCAAAAGCTCTCGAGCGTTCAGTCCTACCAGGTTTACACCAGCACGACGATGGTGAATCAAGCCAACCCATCCCCACCTCTAGGTTCTGACAGTACTCTTTGTCTAAGTTGCCACGACGGTACAGTCGCGCCGGGGACACTGACACCTTGGGGCCAGGTGCCAATGATAGGCAGCATGAACAGCACCGACGTCTTGGGGACCAACCTGCAAGCAGTCCACCCTTTCAGCTTTGTGCTTCCGCTAAAAGCTAACCCGGCAGATTTGGTTTCGTCGCTGACTGCTACCCCGCCCTCCACCGCTGACACGACCGGAGCGGTAAACCTCATCAATGGCAACGTGGAATGCACGAGTTGTCACAATCCTCATGTGCAGAACATCGACCCCAACTCAAACTTCCTGGTGATCAACAACTCCAGCAGTGCGCTCTGCTTGGCCTGCCACAGCACAACGCCCTCAGGGACGGGAATGGGCATGGACGTCGCTGCCCAGTCCGCTCGGGTTAGCTTCGGTACCCAGGTTTCCGGACGGGTTAACATTCAGTCGAACCCACTGGATGGTTGGAAAGCCAGCATTCACGCCGTCGCAACCAACCGAGTAGCGGGGCAGGTATCAATGGGCCCCTACGCCGCAACTGCGGAAACAAATGGCAAGCAGCTCACCGTCGGCCCCTATTCTTCAGTGGCCCAGAACGGCTGTTTATCGTGCCATACGACGCACAAGGGCAAGAGTCCGGCTTCATTGCTGCGCGAATCCAACGACCAAGCTTGCATCGTTTGCCACGGGGGCAGTTCGAATGTGTCTCCAGCCGCGCCCAATGTCCTCGCCGAAATGTCCTTACCTCGGATCGGGCATTCGTTCCCACAAGCGACCCATCCGCATCAGGCCGGCGAAAGCGCGCTGTTGAACCAGAATCGCCATGCCACCTGTGTGGACTGTCACAACGCTCATTCCTCCAGCCGCATTGCGAATTTCGCCGAGCCGCCGGATATGCGCCGTTCGCAAGGCCGGGTTGTGGGCATCAGCGCTACCGACGGGATTTCGATTCTCAATCCGGCGGTCAATCAGTACGAAAACTGTCTGCGCTGCCATGGGACGAGCACGGGGAAGGTTGTTAGTTCAACATTTGGGTACGCTCCGCTACGGGAGGTTTCCGCGATTGATGCTCTCAATGTTATTCCGCAGTTTAGTGTTATCGCGACCTCGAGCCATCCCGTGATGCATGATCGCAGCAGCCCCTACCCCCAGCCCAGCCTGCGATCCAACATGCTGAACCTCGATGGCAGCACACCCGGGCGAAGCATGGGCGTCCGCCTCCTGTGCACGGACTGCCATAACAGCGATGACAACCGGGAATTCGGCGGGCGCGGACCCAATGGCCCGCACGGATCAACCTTCTCGCATATCCTGGAACGCCGATATGAATTCAGTCAAACGTCGATCCCGGGCCAGGTCATAACGAACCTCTTTCAAAGTCCCAATACGAGCGCAGCCGGAGGACCGAACGGCGGACCCTACGCCTTGTGCGCGAAGTGCCACGACCTCACTCGCGTGCTCGGCAACACCAGCTTTACCGAACACGCACGTCACGTAAAGCAGGACGGGGTTTCCTGCTCAGTCTGCCACACCGCGCATGGAATGGGGGCGCACGTGGGTAACGATTCAGGGGAGCGCATGGTCAATTTCGATACCAATGTTGTCGCTCCCAACGGTCCCACCCCGATCAGTTACAGCCGGGCCTCGAACTCATGTAGCCTGGTTTGTCATGGGGTCAATCATAAATTGGCAGGAACGGCCCCAACGAAGCATGGGTCCCCGAAGAGTACGGGGCAAGTGAAGTGACATAACCCGGAATGGCCTGGGCCGGTGACAGGTTGCCAGTCGGTGCCGCGCTCGCTGAAGTGAAGATCTGCTTTGTCGATTCAGTTGGGGATGGTCTCTCGGTTCCGCATAGCAGTCGCGGCGTGCTCTCGTGCACGCTGTGCATCCGCGATCCGCTTCTGACTTTCATACCACTGGGCGAGCAGCGTCCAATCGTCCGACCTATCGGGGGCGAGCCTTACGGTCTCTTCTTCAAATGTTACAGCGCGAGGCACGTCTCCGAGTGCGTTCCATGCCAGCGCCCGCCCGTGCGCCAAGTTGGCATAGAAAGCCTTGTCGACCACAATCAACGGTTGCGCGGGAAGGTTGGCGAGCGCTCGATCAAACGCATTGAGGGCATCCTTGGGCCGATTTGCATCGAGATAATCGTATCCCAGTGAAAGAAAAGCCAAGTAAGGATTATCTGCAAGCTCGGTCGCGTGTTCCCAGGCGTGGATGGCATCGTTCAATCGGCCCTGGCGATCATAAATCCCGGCCAAGGTTGTCCAACTGGAGGCATTGGGCTTGAGAGCGACCGCAGCCAGATACTCCTGCTCGGCTCCCCGTGAATCCCCTGCCGTGGCTAGCAAATTGGCACGCGTGTAGCGAACGTAAGCGCTGTCGGGAAAGATGGCCAGAGCTTTACTAGTGGCAGTGAGTGCCTCAGAATTCCTTCCCAGTACGTTAAGAACGGCCGCGGCGTTAGCCCACTGGTTGAACGCTTTGCTGTCATTGCCAGCTGAAAGCATTGCAGGAAGCGGTGTTGTGGAGCAATCTATCTGCAATCGCTGAATGATACTTTCAGTTTCCGGACTACGTCGTAAGAAGACTGCCGAGGCCTCGTCAACGTAGACTGGACGCCAGTTGCCAGCATCGCAAAACTGCCGCAATGCGGGAAACTGGCCCAACGCATAGTATCCTAGCGGGACAATAATGGTATTGATGTTGTAGCGCTCAGCCTCTTGCTGCCATTCTCGCGACTCTGGAGGCGTCCCCATCAAGACGACGTTTCGTAAGAACAACTCCGGCCCGAACGGGATCGCCCTCCCATCAATGTAGTCTGGGTACTTTGGTCCTAACCGCCAAGTAATGAAACCGCCTTCGTTGTAACTGTTGAATATCTGCCCCGGTAAGTTTTCGCGCTCGATGAATGCTGCAGCATTCTCGGGGAACCACCAATTGAGTCCAGTCCCAAACGACGCCCCCACCGACACAAGATCCGTGCTCCCCAAATAAGTTCGGTTGGTGACGAGATCGGTTGACCGGAGACATGCGAGCAATACCAGGAGAGAAACTGCGGTGACTGAAAGCATGGAGCAAATACGCGCATCCCCAATCCTATCCCGCAGACCTGTAAGCACCGGAGTGAGCACAGTGCCGGCAATAATCACCACCATTAGGCTGAACAAGGCCTGGAAGCGCATGTGCCGGAGCGCCAACACAGACGCACCGATCAGCAGCGTCGCAGCGCCGAGTTGTCGCCGTGCCGCTGCGACGGCGATAGCCACGGCGGCGACGAACAGTAATAAGATGAAAGCGTCACCTGGGTCCCGCAGCGAGAACGCCCCCGAAAGGCTCATCCAGTCCAATTTGGCAGGCATCCATTCGACGATGGTTTGGGAGTGGGCAGCGGTTGCACTTTCCTGGCGGAAGAGTGCACGATAGATCCCCCATCCCCAGGGATTGATCAGAGTGGCGGCAGCGGTTGCGATCAGCCACGGGAAAAAACGTCGCAGCCTTTCCCGTGCCGCTGCCCGCCGATTACCTGACCAAACCATCTCCAAGACTTCCACCAAGACGTAGCCAGCAGTAATCGCCAGGCCCGCAACGAAACCGACGTGAAGGTTCACCCACGCAGCCATCAATATCGGCAAAAGCCACAACGGCGCATCGCCGGTCTCGTGTTGCTGCCACAGCAGGGTTAGAAAGGCGGCGAACAGCACCACCGTAAACATTTCCGCACGAGGAGCAGTGCGCAACGCGACTCGTGAGACCGCCAGGATAGCCAATGCCGCAGAAATCACCGAACCTCGCCGCAGCAGTAAGGCTGTTGTTCCGGTACAAACGGCAGCACCGAGCCATGAGAGCAAGCCATAGCCACCCATGACATACGCCAGGTAAAGCAGTAATCCCGACCCGACAGGATAAATCCACGGCCTTCCAGAGGCAGTGTAGGAGAAGACCTCGATCGAAGGAATCTGATGATGTTGAGCAACCCATCGGCCGGTTGCCAACTGCCAGCCGAGGTCTGGGTCGCTTACCGTCCGAAGACCAGCCAACAATGCGTACGCAAGGGCCGCAAGACCGAGCACCACAAAAAACCGGCGGTCGAACAGCATCTTGGATAGACTCCGCGTAGTCGTCACGCTTCCCCGTGGTCGCCCAGAGTTTGCAGCCATCGCTATGGTTCGATCCTGCTGCAGCATGGGCATGTAGCCGCACAAGAAACTATAGGTGCGGACTCGTGGCCAATGTGGAAATGGTGGCGCTGCCTTGCTACTGCGATTGCGCGGGCATGCCCGGCTTGAGGCCCGAATGCTTTTTCGCTTGCGCCATCAACTCCAAGACCTTCTCTTTGCCTTCATAGTTCGGATTTGTGTCCAACAACTTCTGCCAGGTGGCGACAGCTTTGTCGATCTCCATTTTGCCCTGCCACTGGACGATGCCAAGATTGAACAGCGTGTTGGCCTTGTTCGGTTCGTAAGAAAGGGATTTTTTAAATTCGGCAATGGCGGAGTCGGCGTCGCCGTTGAACCAATTGGCGGTCCCCAAATCTGTACGAACAGCCGTGTTGGTGGGCTCGATCTTCAGCGCGCGCTGGTAGTAATCGATGGCTCTGGGAAAGAGGTGCGTGTCGTAATATACGTTACCAATGTTGGCCAAGAGTTCCGAGTTCTGGGGATCCGCTTTCAGCTTCTCGATCAACGGTCCAGCTTGCGTGTCGGCCATTTTCTGCATCTGCGCTGGAGTTGGAGCTCCGGAGCTCGCGTCTGCGCCTGATGGAGCCTGGGAAGATGCACTCGCGGTTTCGGTCGTTGCGAGCACAGGACTTTGGGATCCGCGGATAAACCAGCCGCCAGCGATTCCCACGAGCAGACAGATAATCGCCAACACATAGGCCTGCACGCTTGTCCATTGCTCCGTAGATGTAGGTGTATCTGTATCAGATGTCATTTTGTGCTCCTTGAAATCCCATTTATTGCCGGCTCAGCCCTGTGAGCTGTTTTGTATCCAGTCGGCCACACTAGTTCTTGGTCCCCATCTGGACATCCGCCATCAATTTCTCCACTGTCGCTTTGCGGTCGGCGCTCAATTGAGGATTCGACTTCAGCAGCTCCTGCCACGCTGCCAGTGCTCCCTGACTGTCCTTTTTTCCCTGCCACCTTACCATGCCAAGATTGAACAGAGAGTTGGCGTCTTTCGGGTCATACCGCAAGGACTGCTGAAGCTGGCTGATCGCCCCGTCCACGTCGCCGCTGTAATACAAACACGAAGCCATCTCGGTCCGAATCGCAACGTTGTTGGGAGTAACTTGCAATGCCTTGTCGTAGTAGCCGGCCGCTTCCTTAAACTGGTGCGTGGAGTTGTAGATTTTTCCGACCTCGATGAGCAGATCGCTGTTGTACGGATCGCTCTTCAGTTTTTCAAGCAGGGGCGCTGCTTTCTTGTCGGCCATCTGTTTCATCTGCTCAATCGTGGGCATATGCCCGCCCATCGCATTGGGAATAGCGGCCGGTTGGCTGCTGCTTTCCGACTGCGTGGGCAGAGGAAGAGGAGAGGACTGGGAGCCTCGGAATAGATAACCGATTGCCAAGCCTACGATCAGGCACAACCCCGCCATGGCGTACACGTGTTTCGTTTGCCAAACGGATCCGTCAGTTTCTTGCACGACTGCTTCATTTGGCATCGGTCGATTTCTCCTTCGATCCTCTCATTCCGCAATCAGACAGCAGAAGATACTCCAGTGAGGGCACATTTAATGCCACATTTGCATCGGGAGATTCATTTTCCGTTCGCATGTTCTTAATAGTTTGCGAGGAAACATTTCTGCATTGTTTCCGATGAAATTGATGGTTCGCGTCTTTCTGCTCAGGCATCGCGGGTTTTTCCACGGTGCAGTGCTTGTTAACAACTCCTTCACCCTGATTACCTTATCCGTGCGGTTACCGGGGGACAGCATGCGCCATCACAGACAAATGTGACGCAGATCACACGGCGTAAACTGCCAAAGGTTCCGTCCCTGGCGCTAGAAGCGACGAGTGGCTGCACGTAAAGGTCCGGCCGGTAAAATCGAGATGGTCCATCGGTTGCGGTGCGACATCTTGGCTCAGCGTCTCGTCGAAATCTGCCGGGTGTGTAAAAGATCAGAGAAACAACTTATAAGCAGTGCCGAGACGGAAATTCCCTTCGCGATTATGATCAGTGTGATTCAGCGGCACCTTACTTTCCGGCAAAGTGAAATTAATATGCCTCAGCCGGTTGAGGTCTACTCGGAGTGAGTGTCAATCTCATTGCGACCGGAAATCGAGCCCGGCCATCGCGCTTTGCCAGCCGGTTCCGCGAGAAACCATGGTTCTGGATTCTCGCCGCTATGGCCTTGACGTACGCATTCCTTGGCGGCCTGCGGACCGTGAGCGACTTCGACATATTCTGGCAGATGGCAACCGGGCGTTGGGTTACTCAGCATCATGCGATCTTTTCGACTGACGTTTTTTCTTACACCCTGCAGGGGCAGCCATGGATTTACCCGGTTGGATCAGGACTGCTCTTCTATGCTGCCTTTCACCTTGGAGGGTACAGTCTGCTTTCCTGGTTGGGCGCCATCGCATGCGCCAGCACCATTGCTTTATTGCTTCGGCGCTCCGCAGTCACAGCAGCGCTAGCTATCGTAGCTGTTCCGGCAATCGCGGCCCGAACGGCTCCCCGAGCCGACATGTTCACCGTTCTGCTGTTCGCCGCTTTCCTGAGCATTCTCTGGGAACAGTATGAACACGGCACCGGCAGACTGTGGCTTTTACCGCTCTTGATAGCGGCCTGGGTAAATCTACATCTGGGCTTTATCTCTGGTTTAGCACTGGCTTGCATCTATGTGCTGTCGGAAGCAATCCGGCTGCTCGACAGACGACAGAGGCAATGCGCAAAAGAACGTCTGAAGACCGCACTTCCCTGGCTGGTAGCCCTGTGGTTCGCAACACTATTCAACCCTTGGGGTTGGGGTATCTACCGGGCGCTCCTTCGGCAGGAAGCGGCAATGTCGGTCCACTCCGAGCGCATCACTGAGTGGGCTGGCATTTCGCTTACCTCGGCGAATCTGCACCAGGCTTTCTCACTTCGTGATCCGGCAAGCTCGGCCGAGTGGTTGCTATTGGCTGCCTTAGTCCTTACGATCTTGGCCCTATTTCGCCGGCAATGGCCCGCAGCCTTATTACTCGCTGGTCTGCTCTGGATGACGCTCCGGCATGTTCGCTTCATTGCCTTGTTAGCATGCGTTGTGGTTGTGGTTGGAGGCTCAGTCTTGACCTCGGCCTTAGATATCGCACGGTCGAGGATCAGGGACAAGCGCCTCTTTGCCATTCTGGGGGCCGCTGTAGCTGCAGCTCTCGTATTGCTTGCCGGGCTTCGCTCGGTTGACATTGTCAGCAATCGTTATTATTTCAGCCGGAATGAGATCAACTCCTTCGGCCCGGGTCTCTCGTGGTGGTTTCCTGAACGTGCGATGGCTTTTATCGAGCGAGAGGACTTGCCTGCTCAAGTCTTGAATGGCTACGAGGAGGGTGGGTTTCTGGTCTGGAGACTTGGGCCAAGGTATCGCGACTACATCGATGGTCGCGCCATCCCCTTCGGGCCCGATTTGTTCAGCCACCTGCAAGAGATACTACAATCACCGCCCGATTCGCCCGAACTGCAGCGCGAGTCTCATGTCTACGACATCAAAACGGTTGTGTTTTCGCTGGCGCGTTATAGCGGTTTGAAGTACGTCGCATCCGTGCTCCCCGAATACTGCAACAGTGAGAGTTGGCAACCAGTGTATCTTGACGAAGTATCGGCGGTCTTCGTGCGCCTGCTTCCTGAGACACAGGCGCTGATCGAGCGCTTTTCGGTCAATTGCTCAACCGCGCCGCTTCCTGCCGCACCGCGTTCCCGAAACCGGGACGAAGAATTCAACCGCTGGGCCAATGCCGCTGCCGTGTTTCTAGCTCTGCATCGCAATCAGGAGGCGGCCGCCGCGAGCACGCGGGCTTTGTCGATCTTCAGCGACAGCGCCGCGCTTTGGTACATTCGCGGAAAGGCCATGATGTTGACGGGAAATCCCCGCGAAGCGGAGCGCGACTTGCTGCAATCCGCTGAGCTCGAGGTCAATGTGGCTACTATATCCGAGCTTGCCGATTTGTATCGCAGCCAGCGTCGTTTTCCTGCTGCCATCGCTGCCTTGGAGCGACTGGCTGTGATTTCGCCGAGCCCATCGGTCACTCTGAGGGCACTTGGGTATACCTATGTCGAATCGGGGCGTCCCAAGGATGCTCTGCACGCATTTGACCGGGCCGAGAAAGTGTCGCCCCCAGGATCGAGCAATCTGGCGTTGGCTGATGCGGACAACGGTCGGGCTCTCGCGTGGAGTATGTCTGGCGATTTGGGAAAGGCGGTGTCTCTTGAAGAGAAGGCGGTTGCGCTTGCGCCTCAAACGCCGGCTTATTGGAACCAACTTGCGCACTTCTACGATCTTCAGGGACGAACCACGGATGGTCAAAAGGCCGCCGAAAAAGCTGCAGCTGTGTCCAGCGGCCGGGCCCCCTAAGAACCACCCGTGATTTCGTTGCTCTTTTTGCTGATCGCCCGGGCTCACATCCTCACGGCAGTCTGTGTCACTCAGGAATGTGACTGTCATCACACATCGAATGGAGTTCGTAAATGACACTGGAAAGCGAGCTCGATGAACGAAACGCAGCTCTAAAAGAGAGGCTGATCGCGACGCCTCCCCTTATGTTCTTCAGTCGCCTCGGGTTCCGGCTGCTGATCGCTTTCGCCATTTTTGGGACCACGCTATGGCGCTATCGCGAGCCATATCAGCCTCACGAAGTGTGTGGAACCGGTTATGAATCGCTGCAACTCGCCTGTTCTCTCTCCGACACGGGCAAGTTCTCCGACCCATTCGAGGTTTTGGCAACTGGGCCCACGGCCCATCTCGCGCCGCTTTTTCCTGCATATGTTTCACTATTGGTCCGTTTGTTCGGCAGGGAGACTTATGCCGTAGCCCTGGCATGGAGCGCGATCGCAATTATCGGACTGCATCTGGCCCTGCTTCCTTTCCTATCCCGGCATTTCGGTCTCGGATTGAGCCCGGGAATCATTGCCGCATCTGTATTTCTTCTCGCCAGGGTTCCGCCCTACCAAATGTGGGAGTCTTTTTACGTGGGACTGCTCGCGGTCGTCCTTGCCTTTCCGATGTACGACATTCTTGAAGGAAGAACTTACAAAGGTAAAGTAATTCTCAGCGGTATTCTCTGGGGGATCATGTTATGGATGGCGACCGTACCAGTTCTTATTATGCTCGCCTGGGTGGCCTGGGTCTTTGCGAAAAATCGGCTTTCACGAAGGCAGAAGCTGAGCCTGGGGTTCCTCCCATTCCTGGTCGTTTCCCCGTGGCTCATCCGCAATTTCGCAGTCTTTCATCATTTAATCTTCGTGCGCGACAACCTGGGGCTGGAACTAGCGGTATCGAACAATCCCTGTGCTGTGTTCTCGTTCACGGCCAATGAATTCAGCTGCTGTTTTGAGATCAACCATCCAAACAAAGGTCTGGATCAGGCAGAGGCAGTGCGACTGCTGGGGGAGTATGCCTACAACCAGATGCGATTGCATGAAGCGGTTGAGTGGATCCAGGCCAATCCAGGGCGTTTTGCCGAACTCACCTGGTTGCGGAGCATAGCGTTGTGGTTCCCGTCCCCGACCGGGCATCCTCTGGCCGACTCGCGCGTGTCACTGGGGGTACTGGCGGTGTGGTTTATGACTTTGCTGAGCATTCCCGGACTTGCGCTGATGTGGAAAAAGAGCCGCTCCGCAGCAGGGATTTTGGCGCTCTGGTTGTTGTTGTTTCCCCTGATCTATTACGTCATCCAGTTTGACCTGCGCTACCGGTTCCCAATCCTGTGGGTGACATTGCTACTGGCTGGCTTCCTGATATCGGAATTCGTGAAGGGGGGCTTGCACGTCGTTCTGCGAAAAGGCTGAGTTTCGCAGGTCTAGCTGGTGAGCTTGCGAGGGAGATAGTCGATCACGGAGAGGGTTCCATGCGCCTAACCATCCTGCGTCATGGTCCGGACCCCCGCATAGGCGCGCATTGCGCGGGCTTTCTGCTAGCTGCGACGAATCCTGTTCGACGCGATGAACTCTCCCTGGTCCTGGCATTTCCTTACGTTGTCGCCAATTCGACCGGGGAATGAGTATCTGGGTAACGTCGCCACTGTTTCTGTTTCTGTTCGGCCGTCGGCACGGCGACAACAAGCCTGCTGCCGAGTAGTTTTGTGATTGCAGTGCCGATCCTGCTGTACGATGGCCTCGGCTTTCGTTAGTTTGGTTACCGGTATATCATCCTGCTCTACGTTGTCGCGGCGAGCCTCTTCGGCAAACTGGCTGGGACTAAAGCTGGCTCGAGTTACGCTTCTGGGATATGGATTGCATCGTCACCAGTTCCTCAACGATCCGGAGATGCTGCTGTTCTCGATGACGAGATTCTTCAGGTTTCTGCAATCGTGTGGATCTTTATCCAACCTTGAAGTCCATCATCAGCGGTTTCGCAGCGCACGCGTAGACCGTGCCATGATGCTCAGCTACCAGCGGACGCGGGACGCTCGCCGCGCTTTTCGGCCGACAGAGCATCTTGGGCTTTTTGAAGGCCGAGAACCTGGGCTAGGACGTTCCGAGTATATTGGTCCGATAAATCCTCTCGCCTCCTTGGTCCGATAAATCCTCTCGCCTCCAAGGCGCATGTGATCTCGATCGGTGACTACAGCAAGAACGCGGACGATAACTCACCGGCGATGGCCCATCGTTTAGATTCGCTTTCAGCTAATACAGGAAGTGAGCATCAAACGCCTGCTGGAGACTATATATATCGTGATACGATATAAAATTACAGCTTTGCGACCAAGAGTGCTCCGGTTAAGCGATGCGACGTTAAGATTGTCGACCCCGCCCACCCTGACCTCCAGTTCGATGACCAAGTTCGCCGTCACTGTTCTCATTGGCGTTCGCTCTGCTCAAGGCACTTGACCTTCGACTCGCGACGCGGGGAACAGTAGGGCTATTTGGACGGGCGGATCCGGTGAAGCTCGCAGAGATTTCTGCGTTCGCGACAAATGGCGTGGTTGAACTGCACAATAAGATGACTATAGTCACACCTGCTATATCATGATATGAAAACAGTCAATATGCGAGGCTGTGCTACGGACGATACCTTTGAGGGAGATCGCTTGCGCGAGGCTCGAATCGCTCTATTTCTCGTTCTCTGTTTGCTGATTTTAGCGGGCTTCACGCGCGCGCAAAATCAGCCCGCCATGGATTCTTCGGTCCCACCCCCGCCGAACTCTAAGCAGGTCCATCTCAAGCACATCTTGGTGATCGGTCAAACCAAGGGATTTGAGCACGATTCGATTTCGGACGGAATGGCTGCCATCTACAACATGGGTCGCGACAGCGGTCTCTGGGACACCACGCTGCGCACCGACACTGAGCTCATCACGAAGAAGGACTTGGAAAGAAACGCGAAGAATCTGGATTACTTTGATGCCTTGGTCTTTGTGAGCACCACAGGGGAGCTTGACCTGGATGGCGGCCAAAAGAAAGATATGATGTCGTTCATCAAGAACGACGGAAAAGGCTTTGTGGGCGTTCACGCCGCCCTCGACACCAATTACAAATGGCCGGAATACGGCGAGATGATCGGCGGTTGGTTTGACGAGCACCCATGGTTCACGTTCAATGCACCGATCATCAATGAAGACCAAAGTTTTCCCGCAGTTCGTCACTTCCCCAGAGCGTTCGTTAAATATGACGAGATCTATCAGCCCAAGGAGTGGTCGCGCGACAAGGTCCACGTCCTGCTCAGTCTCGATCCCATGAGACTCAACTATACGAACAACCCGCGCATCCACCGGGCGGATCATGACTTCGCCGCGGCGTGGGACAAGATGTATGGCAAAGGGCGGGTTTTCTATTCCACCCTTGGCCACACGGAGGAAGCGTGGGAGGATCCCGACATCCGGAAGATGTACTTTGAGGCGATCAAGTGGGTGCTGGGCATGACGGAAGGCAGCACGGCTTCTCACCCGCGGCCGCAAACGACGGGCGATGAGCACTAAGAGTCGTTTGAACGTCTTCGAGCGAGAAATTGGGCGAAAGATGATTTCGAGTGCGAGGAAATGCGGAAGGGCATTCTAAGGGATGACTTTTCTCGGTTCGGCCTGGAATACGAGTGTACGTTTGGCGGGCTTGTCGCTCGTGAGCATCGCCGTTTCCTCGGCACAAACAACAACTCAAAGCGCGCAACCTCGGAGTGCGGGCGGACGAAGCGGCATAGTCGTACGGAAATCCTACCCGCCGGCTCTGGTGCGGAGCGGGAGCTCCCTCTTCCAGCAAAATTGCTCTTTTTGTCATGGCCGCGACACTGGCGGCGGAGAGAGCGGACCGGATCTCACGAGGTCCGAACTGGTAACCCAGGATGTGGGTGGAAACAAGATCGGCGCCGTTGTGCGCAATGGACGCCCTGAGAAAGGTATGCCGCGCTTTGATTTTTCCGACCAGCAGATTGCCGGCCTACTGGCCTTTATTCACACTCAGCAGAACAATGCCCGCGCTAAAAAAGGCGGACGTAAGGGTGTGGATGTCGCCGATCTTCAAACCGGAAACGCCACGGCCGGGAAGCAATTCTTCGACGGTGCAGGGGGATGCGTAACTTGCCACTCACCCACTGGGGATCTTGGCGGGATCGCGTCGCGATACCAGGACCTCAAGCTGGAAGAGCAGATGCTGTATCCCGAAAACGCGAAGTCCAAAGTCACGGTAACACTTGCTTCCGGTCAAACCGTCACCGGCACCCTGGAATACCTGGACGAATTTACGGTTGGCCTCTTTGATCCTACGGGTAAGTATCGCTCCTGGCGCACCGGCGACGTGAAGTACGACGTCGAGGATCCGGCAAAGGCTCATGTTGAACTGCTCAGCAAGTATACCGATGCCGACATCCACAATCTGATGGCGTATTTGCAAACTTTGCGCTAGGCGCCGCGCCTATCTCGGCACCTTATTTTGGGGGACTCCCGAAATGAATTTTCTTAAGTCCGCGTTTCTCCTTGCCGTGAGCGTCATTGCGATTCCACCGCCCGGATTGATGCTGGCGCAGGGGGTGGATGCCCAAATGCTCCTGCATCCGCCAGTTAACAGTTGGCCGGGGTATCATGGCGATTATTCTGGCAGACGCCACAGTTCGCTCACCCAGATTACGCCGCAAAACGTGAAAAACTTGGCCCTTGCCTGGGCCTTCCAGACAGACCAGCCCGCGGCGATTAAGTCGTCGCCGCTACTGGTAGATGGCATTTTGTACTTTACTGTTCCGGATAAAATTTGGGCTGTCGATGCGCGGTCCGGCCATCAGCTCTGGCACTACACCCACACGCCGAATAACGGGAATCACATCGGGCAACGCGGCGTGGCCATGTACAAGGAATATCTTTTCTTTTTATCTCCCGACGCGCACCTTGTATCCCTCAACGCCAAAGATGGAACCCTACGCTGGGAAGTGACGGTTGC
Source organism: Candidatus Sulfotelmatobacter sp. (assembly GCA_049515395.1). GTDB lineage: Bacteria > Acidobacteriota > Terriglobia > Terriglobales > Acidobacteriaceae > Sulfotelmatobacter. The sequence continues at coordinate 15,650 of JBEKUD010000065.1, forward strand.
AGATTCCGCCAAGGGCTACTGGACCACCATGGCGCCCCTCATCGTGGGGAACCGCGTCCTCGTTGGCGTTTCCGGTGATTTTGATAATCTGAGCGGCTATATCCGCTCCCTTGACCCGGAGAACGGTGCAACGCAGTGGCAGTGGAGTTCCACCCCTCCGGCGGGAACCCCTAAACGAACAACTGGAGGAATGACGTGGATGACCGGAACCTACGATCCCGATCTCAATCTCGTCTACTGGGGAACCGGGAACCCTACTCCCGTTCTGAACGGCTCGACGCGGCCCGGCGATGATCTCTACACCTGCACCATCGTCGCCCTAAATCCAGATACGGGCAAGTTAGTGTGGTCGTTCCAGGTCTCTCCGCACGATACCCACGATTGGGATGCCGTTGAGACTCCAGTGCTGGTCGATGGAGACTTCCACGGCGAGCCGAAAAAGATGCTAATGCAGACTTCGCGCAACGGCTACTTCTTTGTTCTTGACCGTACCAACGGGAAAAATCTTTTGACCGCTCCGTTCGGGCCTGTGAACTGGTCGCTTGGAGTCGACAGGCAGGGCCGTCCGATTCCAAATTCCGCCAAAGAACCGGCGCCCGATGGACGCCTCATTGCACCCGACGAGGGTGGTATGACCAACTACCGTTCACCCAGTTTCGATACCAGGAACGGATTGTTTATCGTCGACGCCCATCCCAGCTACGGCATCTACTTTGCCAAGCCAGCCGATGGCGTCTACGGGTGGGCGGGTGCTGATTACGGAATTTGGGGCAAGGCCGTCATTGAGGCCATCGATTACCAAACCGGCAAGATCCGTTGGAGCCACGAACTCGGTCCCGAATCGGGAGCGGGAGTGCTGACGACCGACTCAGGGCTCACCTTCACGGGCGACGCTATGGGGAACTTCCTGGCGTTGGATTCGAGCGACGGCAAAACGCTTTGGCACGCGGGATCAGGCTCGCGTATCGTAAGTTCTCCGATCACCTACGAAATCGACGCTCGCCAATATTTTCTGACCAGCAGCGGCGGCGTACTGTTCGCATGGGCACTTCCGCAAGCGCAATGAATCCATTCAAGAACACACGCATTTGCCATTTGATTCCATAAAGTCGGGCCGGAAAGTGGAACTAACCATGCAAGAAATTCGCACGAATTTCGGACCCAGCAGTGTGCTGCAGCTGCAGAATCCTTTACGCTTCAGATTGTCCGATTAGCAGGAAGTTAGACTACTAACGGTTTTGAGCTTTGTATGCTGTATCGCAAAATATCATAGTCAGTCTGTCGTATTCGAGGGCGACTTCTCCATCATTCTGTTCCTTGAGGGGTCGCGCAAAAATGATCGCACCGACCGCACGTGGGAGCCCGTCAGGGCGTTTCGCGGCAGGAGGCTTAACGCATGAGATGCATTCGAGCGGTTCGGCTCTCGGTATTCTCCATCGCCACAGTTTTGCTAGCCGCGCCGCATGCTCTTGGAGCGCAAGGCGCACCACCGTTAATCTCTACTGAGATCGTCATTCAGCACGACGTGCCCATGAAGACGCGTGACGGCGTTATCCTTTACGCCGACATTTATCGCCCGAAGTCTTCCGACAGATTTCCTGTCATCCTCCTGCGCACTCCCTACGACAAAAGCGTCAACTGGGCTGTCTCACCAGTCTTCAAGATGGTCCCACGCGGCTACGTTGTCATCATCCAGGACGTTCGCGGTCGATACACCTCGGAAGGGGAATGGTATCCGTTCAAGCACGAGCAAGCCGACGGCTTCGATACGGTCGAATGGGCTGCTGCGCTTCCCTTTTCGGATGGCAAAGTGGGCATGATGGGCGCCTCCTATGTGGGCGCGACGCAGATGCTCGCGGCCATCGCCCAGCCTCCACATCTCGCGGCGATTGCCCCCAACATGACGGCTAGCAACTACCACGATGGTTGGACGTACCAGAGCGGCGCATTCGAGCAATGGTTTGATGAGAACTGGACGTCTCAGATCGCGCAGAACACGCTGCACCGTTTGATCAGCCAAAATACCAACGCGCTCGTCGGCATCGCCACGCTTCCGCTCGTCAACTATCCGGTCTTCAATTTCGGGCAGTTGCCCGCCGAAGCACAGCTCACGGCTACGATCGCCCCCTACTACCTCGACTGGCTGGCCCATCCCGATTACGACGACTACTGGAAGCAGTGGTCCATTGAGGAAAATTTCTCAAAGATTGCTGTTCCCATGCTCCAGGTCGGCGGATGGTATGACATCTTCAACGCCGGGACTCTGCGCAATTACATGGGCGCCAGGGCACACGGATCCACGGACGCGGCCCGCACGCAGCAACATCTGCTGATCGAAATTGGCGGCCACGCCGGCTTCGGTCGGCGCATCGGCGACGTCGACTTCGGGCCCCATGCCACGGAAAACGCATATGTAGACGTCATCCTCGACTGGTACGATTTTCTCTTTAAAGGGATTAAGAACGAATTTGCCGCCGACAAACCGGTCAAGCTCTTCGTGATGGGCGCGAATGAATACCGCCAGGAAGACGACTGGCCGTCTCCGCAAGCCCGGAGCACGAAATATTTTCTACACTCGGCCGGTAAAGCGAATTCGCTCCGTGGCGACGGCTCGCTCTCCACATCCGCACCCAAGTCCGAGCCTGCGGACAACTACTTTTACAATCCCGCCAATCCTGCGCCCACTGTTGGCGGCCCGCTCTGCTGCGACGCGGAGCACATGGAGCCCGGACCACGCGACCAGCGTGCAGTAGAAAGTCGCGACGACGTGCTGGTTTATTCGACCGGCCCGCTGCCAAGCGACTTGGAAGTCACTGGCCCCGTCACTGCCGATCTCTTCGTCAAGTCCTCGGCCGTGGATACCGACTTCACGGCGAAGCTCGTCGACGTCGCGCCCGATGGCTTCGCGCAAAATCTCACCGAAGGTATTCTGCGCATGCGCTATCGCGGTTCGCCGGAACATGCCAGCCTGATGAATCCTGGACAGATTTACGAAATCTCGCTCGATCTCTGGGCCACGAGCAACGTCTTTCTCCGCGGCCACTCGCTGCGCTTGGAGATTTCCAGCAGCAACTTCCCGCGCTTTGATCGTAATCTCAATACAGGAGAAGAAATTAGAACCGCGCGAACTGTTGCGACGGCGAGCAACACAATCCTCCACGACGCACAACATCCTTCCTGGCTGGTGCTTCCGGTCAAGCCATCAAAATAAATTTGTGGAAAAAGCTGCGCGCGCGGAATGATTTGCTTTCTTCCGCGGCTGTTCGTAACGTCATGGCTTCAATTCTTGAGACCTTCCACCTCTCCTCGCAAGACGGTGATGGAGGCCTTCGGTAGAGTGAACGTCGTGTCCGGACCTGCTGTCAGAGTAGTGGCGATCGGCGGGTGATCCGGATCCGCACGGCTGTTTGGGCCATCGTCAATCCAGACATACTGCTCGCTCCCGAAGGTGACGAAGGCAACTTGCCCGGAAAATGTCGCATTCTGTTTTCTCTTGGAATCCTCAAACTGCACGCGCACGGTGTGCGGGTTGGTCTGGTCGCGATTGACCAGCATCAGAGACCAGTTCCCGTCGGGTCGATGGACCGCATAAGACGTAACCAGCACATTGCCTTCAGCGTCCTCAATATCGTTGGAAGAAAGGAACATCTGGTGCACACCCGAGCGATGCTGCACCCATTCCAGGTTAATCATGTGAGCCGCGAAGTAGGGCGATGTGTATCCCTTGATGTCGTATTCTACGTCAGAGACAAAATTCGACCACGAGGCCCAGCCAAGGCAACTGTTCTGAATACCCTGTGGCTGAATCGGCGAGTGATAGAACGCTGCGCCTCCGCCTTCGAAGAAAGAGCCAACATTATCGGCCAGCCAGAGGGCGGCGAAGATCGTGGTCATCGGACCGGTCAGCTCGTTGGCCAGATGGTTCTCGGTGACCATTAGCGGCACTTCTTTGGTGACGCCATCGTCCCTCCATACCTGCAGGATGTGCTTCATCAGCCGAGGTTCGCTGTACAAAGTTTTCCAGGTGATGGTGCACGGTTCAAACGGATAGTGCTCGAAGGACACGAAAGCCAGGTCGGAGATGCGACCGTGCGTCTTCAGATAATCTACGAAACGGCCCATCCATGAGGTGCGCCCGTGCGCGTCAGGCCAGACGCGAACATCCTCATTGACTCCTTCGAACACCGGCCCACCCAGCTTGACCTGGGGGTCGATCTTGTGAATGGCTGTGGCCCACTGAATGTACAGAGCTGCATAATCCTCCGGCATGGCGTGCTTGCCATCGGGTTCCTCGCCCATCTCGACGTAGCCGATGCGGTAGCCGCGCTTCTCAATGTAGGCAATTTGGGCGGTAGAGTCGTCCGGTGTTCCGTAAAGCAGGGTGACCGGAATCATTGCCGGAAGGTTGTTCGTGAGTCCGCTAGTGAAAAACAAATCGAAGCCACTGTGCTGATAGCCACCGGTCGCGTCCACGTCAGCGGCCGAGTGCCAGGGGTCAATCGACGACGTGCAATAAGTGGTTGGCATATCGCCTAAACTCTTCTGGATCTCGGCAAAGGCACCGCCGGAATCGACGGTGCCCAGGCGAATTTCCTGAATGGCGTATCCCACGCAGTTGCGGATGTCGTCCGCTCCATGTAGATCGCACGTATTCGAGGATTCTGTCATCAAGATGCGCAAGTATCGAGTGTTGATCGGAGCGTCGGCGAGTCTCAGATTCACCGTTCCGCCTTGACCGTTCTTGATCGCGCCCCGCGTAAAAGTCTTCCACTCGCCCTGTGGACCTTCATCGAAGTCGAGTGCGCGTGTTCCGACCCAATACTCCACCTGGTAGCTCGCGGCATAGGGACTGGTCCAGGCGATGCGGATCGCGTTTACCGGCTTTTCAGCCTGCAGATCCACAACCACCCATTGCGGATGCAGTGCGTCGCTTTCACCGGTGAACTTGCTGGTGAGATATGGATTGCTCTTCCAATAGCTGAGATTCGGGCCTTGCAGCGGGCGGTCTCCGCTCGTTGAGAATCCCCGGTGCGGCAACGCGTAGGAAAGAATGTAGCGAATCGGTTCCTTGAGATCGGTGCTGCCGGTAAAGTATCCGCTCTTATGCGCTGGATCGCTCCAGGTTCCATTCTCGTTCCAGTGCCAGGCCGCCATGCGCAGCTCGGAGTTGTTGCGATAAGTGATCGGCCCCCAGCCAGCGGAGAGCGACTCCTGAATGACGTGCGGCGTATAAAGCTTGTCGATCCCGTCATGAGAGAGAACATCAATGGAGCTGCCAAGCGCGATGTCGGGATCGAAGGAGTTGATGGCATGCCCAGGCGTTGCGTCGACGAGGACGGTCGCAGTCGGAGGTTCCGCGGTGGGCGCCGATCGGGCAGTCGCGGTTGTGCCGTGCAGGAGAAGCGCAAAAACAGTGATTGCAACGGCGGACCTGTTCCGCCGTTTGCCGGCATCTGCTGACCGAGCAGCAGTCAGTTGTCGCGACGGATCTATCGCCAGCCAACTCACCGCACCTACGACGCACAGCAAAGACGCCACCAGAAAAGAGGTTGTCCAGCCGAATCGATCTGCGATAGAGGGAGTCAGAGTAGCCGTGAGGGCCGCTCCTATTTGGTTTCCCATGTTCATAAAACCCGATACTGAGCCCGAAGACGCGCCGGAAATATCGGCGGTTAGCGACCAGAAAGAACTCTGAGACAAGTACAGCGCACCTGCCCCGCCGGCGAGAATGACGCTGGCCAGCCGGGCGCTTTGAACTTGCGAGCCGAAGGCAATGAATACTCCTGCCATGGCGATTGCGAATGTCGCAAGACCACAACGTCCAACGCGTGGTCCTTGCCATTTCGTGAGCCGATCGTTGATGGCTCCTCCTAAGAGGCAGCACACCAGCATGGCCAGAAAAGGCAACATGGTATAGAAGGCGCTCGCCTTCAAATCCAGGCCACGTACTTTCGCGAGATAACGATAGAACCAGCTAAAGAAGATCCATGCTACATAGCCATAGCAGAAGTAGCTAAGAGTAACGGCCCAGACTTCTTTGCTCCGCATAACGCACCCCCAGGACACGAGCGCGTTCGCATCATTCTGCTGTTCCGCTCGCGTCAGCCCGGAACGAATCAGCGTCAACTCGGAAACGGATACGCCTGCATGCTCGGCGGGCGTGTCTCGAGCACACAGGTACCAGACCGCCCCGGCGGCGAATCCGATGATGGAGCAAACCCAGAACGACGACCGCCAGCCGTAACGAACCATGATCAGGGTTATCAGCAACGGCGTAAGGCCAGCACCCGCTCCCACACCGGCGAAGATCCATCCGTTCGCAATACCGCGCTCCGTTGTCGGAATCCACCGTGCGATGAACTGATTAGCGGACGGGTAGATGACAGCTTCCCCAGCGCCTAGAAGAAAACGGACTGCAACAAAAACCAAGAGCGCACCAGCGATGTTCGAGGGGACCAGAGCGGTCAGGGCGGTGAAGATTCCCCACCACACAACGCCCCCAGCCAGTACTCGGCGCGGCCCGAAGCGGTCCGCAAGCCTGCCCCCGATGGTTTGGAACAGCGCATAACCGACGAGCATGGCGCTGAACACTTTTCCCAATTGCACATCGCTCAGATGGTAAGCCTCAGCTATGGAGCCGCCAGCAATCGAAATGTTTACCCGATCGAGATAAGACACGGCGCTGAGGATGAACAGCCAGAACACCAGAAACCAGCGCACACGGCTCGTTTTGGCACTGGTCATTGCCGACTCCCGAGCTCGCAGCGAAAAAAACATTCTTGCCGCAGAACGCGTCCGCTGCCGGATATGTGATTGCTGCTGCGGCTGCCATGTGATACTTTCGCGGTCGCGATGAAGCTGGCTTCCCATGCCGAGATTCTTCCCGGAGCCCTATGAACAACGCTGCCCTTTTTGCCGCATTGATCATCTGCCTGGAGTTGTCGCTGGCCCCGCCGCCTGCCCATGCACAACTCGACCTCTACTCGAAAGAGCAACGCGTTGAATTCACACCGGAATGGCGAGGCGAGCGTTTTCCTGATGGACGGCCGAATGTGCCGGATTCGGTGCTGGCTCGACTGAAAGACGCTACCTCCGAAGAGACATGGGACGTTCTGCAAGATGCTGGTTAGCGCAACCAGTTCGAGGGCGGCTGGAAGGTGATCAACCCTGGACAGCGGCTTGTGGGCCGCGTTGGGACCGCTGTTTTCATGCCTCAACGGCCTGATGTGGATTCGGTGATCCGAGCCGACGGAAAAAAGGAAAATCGCATTGGGGACGAAAGCTCTTGGATCATTGACGTCTTGATACCGGGCGACGTGCTGGTCGTCGATCTCTTCGGAAAGATTCGCTACGGCACGATCGTCGGAGACAATCTCTCGACTGCCATCTACGCCAAAAGCCACAACGGATTGATCGTCAGCGGAGCGGTTCGAGATGTCACGGGTATTCAATAAATTCCAGGGTTTCATGTGTACACGCGGGGCGCGGATCCATCCGCGCTTGAGAACGTCATGCTGGGAGGAATTAACGTCACCATCCGAATCGGAGATGTAACCGTAATGCCGGGCGACATCGCAATCGGCGATCCCGAGGGCGTAACTTTTGTTCCTCCGCAATTCGCCGAAAAACTGGCCGACGAGGCAGAGATGGATCACATGGTCGACGAGTGGGGCCACATGATGCTCCGCGAAGGAAAGTACACGCCATGCCCGATCGACGCCAAATGGACGACGCCGATGATCGAGCAATTCAATGCCTGGCTGGAGAAAAAAGGATCCAAGCTCCACATGCCGGTGCCGTGACCGGCCCAACTCGCTCTTCTGGGCGCCGCGTTTCTCGCTCCCCAAGATTCTCCTAAGTCCATCCTCAGCCGTGGATCTTCTTGCTTAAGCAACGTGTTCGCGCAGGAGCCGCGAGAGTTGCTCGGCGACAATTTTATTTTCGCCAGGCTGCAGCATGAACGAATTCATGACTAAGCCAGGGCGTCCCTCACCGGCTCCCATTACAATGGATGGCTTCGAGCTGCGCAGCATCTTGGACGCTTGTTCGGGCGTCAATGAAATGCGTGCCGCGTCCCACGTGATGCCCATGTGAGGCACATGATTGGCGATGTCGGGCACAAAGTAAGACGTGCTCACCCCGGGAACTTTTGTGATTTCACTCGAAATCCATTCCAGCCGAGTCTGCCATTCCTTGGCAAGAGCCTCATGGTCTTCCGCGAGAAAAAGCTCGAGCGCCTTAACCATTCCCACGATTTCTTCTTTGCCCACCTTCTGGCTGCGGCCTAGAGTGTCTTCGTGAGGGCTGTTGTTAAGCAGCGCATTTGCCACCAGGTCTGTGCGGCCGATCAACAGACCGGCGCACTGTGGTCCGCGAATTGCTTTTCCGCCGCTGAAGGTCACCAGGTCGTAACCCATCTTGGTGTAGTCCCAAAGATGTGACACCGGTGGCGTATCGGCTGCGGCGTCATTCATGCAGGGGATGTTGTACTGCTTCGCCAGCTTGACCCACTCGTCCACTTTGATCTGTCCCGCGGCGTTGGCGAAGTTCGAGAAGTGCATCATCGCAGTGCGCTCATTGACCGCAGTTCGCAATTGATCTTGCGTCTCGATCTCGATTAGCTTGATTCCAGTGGATCGAAGTTGGTGATCAAACGGGTTGCGGTGCGACTTCTGAATGATCACCTCTGACTTCATGCCGGCAAGGTCCGGTAATTGCCGGATCAAGCCTTCGTTGCCGCCAGTGAGAATGCCGGCTAATCCAGATTGAATCGCCGCGGCCGCGCCGGAGGTCACCAGCGCCGTGTAGCCGTCCGGGAGTTTGAGCATCACTGCGATACGCTTGCCAGCAGCCACTTCTAACTCCGGGATGTTGACAAAGTGGCATCCGGCCATCGTCATGACGGCTTCAAGTTCCGGATGGGGAAGGGACCCCCCCAGCAGGGTCATGGTTCCCTCGCAGTTAATCACCGTGGTGATCCCGAGTTCTTCATAGGGATTGCCGGTCTGTCCAAAGCCGCTAATCGGCGCGCTTGCCCCAGCGGTCGCGCGGTTCGAGGAAAACAACTTGCGCGGCGCCAGAGTTGTGCCTGCAATCACTCCCACACTGCGGAGAAAACTTCGCCGGTTCCATTTCGAGTTGAGACGCATGCACGAAGCTCCTTTGCCACTCACTTCCGGCCGATGGCTGCGATGCAATTGATTTCCACCAGCGAGTCTCCCGGCAGGGCAGCTACCGCGACGGTTGTGCGCGCTGGGCCGCCGTGGGGAAAATATGTCGCGAACACCTTGTGCATTCCGTCCCAGTGTTCAATCTTTACCAGGAAGACATTTACTTGAAGAATGCTGTCCATGTCTCCGCCGCCAATTTCCACGTGTCTCTTAACCTTATCCATGACCATGCTGGTGTGGGATTCGATCGTCCACTCTTTTTGATCGCGTGTGTCGTGTGCCCCCTGCCCTGACACATAAATCAAGCCATCGTGAACAATCACCGGCATGATGACGTCTTTCTCGGTGCCCGGTTTACCTTCGCTATTCAGCTTACGGATTGCGCCGACATCCGGCGCAGCAGAAGTCTGACCTGAGGCACGGTTGGGAAACGCGGCGGCGGTAAAGCCTAAAGCGGAAAGCACAGCAGCGAACCGCATGGCAAACGCTCTGCGAGTGTAAGTCAAGTTCATATACCCCTCCTTCAAACTTAGCCTTCGAGGTCCGCTGAGCTCAAGGCAACGCGAAACTGAAGACGTCACTACCTGCGGCAATCGCTACATACTGTTTGCCAGCGATTGCATAGCTCATGGGAGATGCGCTCATATTCTGCCCAGTATTGAAGTGCCACAGCGGCTTACCGCTTCGCGGGTCTGCGGCCTCAAACGAATCGGCATCGTCCCCGAAAAATAACAGGCCGCCAGCCGTTGCCATGGTTCCTCCCGAAGAGCACGCTGCGCCTGTTTGTGGATACTTCCAGGCAATCGAAATTGTATCCAGATTGAACGCGATCAGAATCTTTTGCGAAGTCTCGCTTGGGATGCGTTTTACTCCGATCGAGTAATAGCCTTGTCCTTCCTGAAAAGCCTGCGGTTTGAGGAAATAGCTTTCGCATTCCTCGAGGGCCATGAAATAGACCGAATGAGTGGACTCGCTGTAAGACGGCGAGAACCAGTTGGTCGCTCCTGCGTAGCCGGGACAAACTCGCTTCCCATGGGACGGAAGGAAATCGGCGATACAAAAATGAAAGTACGAATTATCTGATGAAAGTCAATGCAATGCAAGCAGGTGTCGTCTGCGGTCTGCGCGTCTGCGCCGTCTGCGCTAGAGCCTTCCAAACTTCTTAACCGCCTCTACGATCGATTTCATCTGTTCGATCACGGCATACATCGAGTGCTCTTTGAAATCCATTTGTTGCGCCAGGGATAGCACCTCCTGAGCCTTCGCCCTGGGGACGACCACGACTCCATCGCTGTCTGCCGCGACAATGTCGCCCGCATTCACGCTCACGCCGTCGCAGGTCACTGGAATCTGGGATCCCCCGAACCGATAGTGATGGACGGAAGTCGAAGGCACGATGCCAGTCGCATAAACAGGGAATCCGATCTTGCGCAAATACGCCACGTCCCGAACTCCTCCATCGATCACAGCTCCCGCGTAGCCGCGCGCGGCCATGGCGGTGCCCATTAGGCCGCCCATGCCCGCAATGTCCTCCCCGTCCTCGATCATCATCACGTAAACGGAGTCTGTTGACCCCTGATCAATGGCTTCCAGCATTCCGTTCAACGCAGCGGGGTCAGTATGGCCTTCGTCTTTCTTGAGCAGGACTGTGCGCGCAATGCCGGCAAACTTTGTGTTGAAAATCGGATGCATGCGGTGACTCATATACATGCGTTTGCCGGTCAACTGCTCCAGTGCATCCGAGACTGAGGCCACTTCGACCCGTCGAAAATCTGCAATTAACGTATTGTCTGCTCGCGATCCAATCAGCTTGGAAACACCCTGCGCACGCAGCGCTCTGGCTCCGAACAAGATGGCCGCTAAAAAGGCGGTGGATAGGGCACATGTCGCGATGGTGTGGGATTTCACAAAGCCACGAAACTTGTTCATTTAGCACTCCTCGATGTATATATGTGCGCGGACTCTAACACTGTTTTCTCGTTGCGTGGTAGAGCAAGTCTTTTATCACGAAGGGGAATGGAAATGAAAATTACAATCGCGACAAATCCTGCTCGCCTATTTCTGTATGCTTTCGCCATCGCACTAACCGTGGGCGTTACAGGGCAGGGTGCCAATGGCCAGGAAAGGAAAGCGGTGAATCTATCCGCCGCTAGTGGACTTCCTTTCAACGACGCGATCATCGCGGGAAACACGCTGTACATAGCAGGCCAGGAGGGTACGGATGACTCTGGCAAACTGGCCTCGGGGGGGATTGGTCCCGAGACGACCGCGGCACTCGAAAATATTCAGAAGATCCTTAAGGCCGCAGGCTTCGAGATGAAAGATGTTGTCAACGTAACAGTCTATCTGGCCGACATTCATGAATTCCCGGACATGAACAAGGTTTACAAGAGCGTTATGCCCGATCCCAAGCCGGCTCGTACGACGATTCAGGCCGCCGCATTAGTCAATAATGCACGAATTGAGATCTCCGCAATCGCGGTGAAGCGGAAGTGAGCCGTCCTTGATTGTGAGGCCGGCAGCTGCTGCTTGCGGATCAGAATGCAAATGCAAAAAGGGTTGACATGCTCACTGTGATTGAGATAAACCCTCATTCCACGATGCACCAGGTTTTTCAAGATTAAATTGCAGCTTTCACCAGATGAAACTTTGGAGTTTTGCATTTTAAGTCGAACAAGGTCCTCTCCCGGCAGCAGATCGGCTATGCGTAACCGCCTGTGTGCTGCTGTCGCAGTACTTGCGTTCGCGCTTTTCGCATTGGGGCTTGCATCGGCAAGCATCACCGGTAGTATCTCTGGCGTCGTGACCGACACTTCGGGCGCTGTTATCTCCGGGGCCTCTGTGGTCGTGATTGACACCCAGACTGGGATTACGACCACTGTCACAACCGATGCGAAGGGTTCTTACAGTCTTCTGACGCTGGCCATCGGGACTTATGACCTTGAAATCCGGCTTGTAGGATTCAAGACCTATCAAAAAAAGGGTGGGTTATCGACGCCAACTCAGCACTTCGTGCTGATGCGATTCTGCAGGTCGGCGCTATCAACGAGAAAGTTGAGGTACGCATGGATTCCGTGCACGTGGAAACCCAGAGCACGCAGATGGGAGAGGTAATCGAGTCGAAGAGAATTCAAGCAGTTTCGTTAAACGGACGAAGCTATACCGACTTGCTAGCATTACAGCCCGGAGTGTCTCCCTACACTTCCACCTGGACACTGGAACGGCAGGAATCAGTGACCGCTCTGTCGATGGGGGGCTGAAACTCCGGGAACCAATTCGTGAACGGGCAACGCGAGACCGCCAACGGCTTCATGGTGAACGGATCGAATGTTGTTGATGGGAAAAACAACGGCGCCGCCATCATTCCCAACCTGGATTCGAGTTTCGCATCATCACCAATAACTTCGACGCCGAGTAGGGGAATTACAGCGGCGGACAAATCAACGTTGTCACGAAGTCAGGTACCAACCGATTTCATGGCAGCGGTTTTGAATTTTTTCGGAATACTGCGCTGGACGCCACCGAGTATTTTTCTAATTCCGTTCCCGTTTACCGCCAAAACCAGTTCGGGGGCACATTCGGTGGACCGATTAAGAAGGATAAGACTATCTTCTTCCTCGACTATCAGGGTACGCGCCAGACTCAAGCCTCCACGGTGAATACGCAAATGCCTTCAGCGGCAAATTTCACAGGCAATTTCCCCGATTCAGCGTCGTTACTCACCGGGAGTGTGAACGGTGCCGGCTTTGCAAACGTTCTCAACCAGAGAATGAATTTAGGCAACACGATCTTCGACGGCGAACCCTATTACTTTGCGGGCTGCACGGATCCGACTCACTGTGTTTTCCCGAATGCTTCGATCCCGAAGTCGGGTTGGTCGCCAGTGGCCGTCAGCATGCTGAACCTCGGCCTGATCCCGCAGCCCAATGCGACGAACAATTTCTTTGTTTCCTCTAAGTATGCGCAGAAATTGCACGACGACAAGGTTCTGCCAAGGCCAAGGTGTTTCGCACGTAGCTGAGGCGGAGTTCATTCATCGCTTCGGGGCACGCCGCCGGGAAGAAAGGCCATGCCGATCCCGACGGTCCACCTTCAACATCGCAACTCACAGGTGAAGAAAATGCTCTGTACGAGTTGCCGGCCGCTTCTGTCACTGTCCTTCGTGGAAGACTCGCGGCCGCTGAGAGTTCCAAGTAAGGCTTGCATCATTCAGAGGCTCTTAACTTGACACCCCACGAGCAGGTGGAGCACTATTTCCCCCGTATTAAACGCATTTAGTACGGACCATTCCGCGGCAAAGAGGAACCATGTTGTCTTCAAGCCTTTCAAATGCCCTTCGAACCGTTTCAGTCACCAGCATCTTACTCGCGCTCCTTACATGGACGCCGCCCGCGCAGGCGCAATCTGCTTATGTGCGCGTGAGTCAAGTTGGCTATGAAGCCGGCGAGACGCCTTTTCGTGCGTACCTGATGTCCACGGCAGCGGCGAGAAGAGCAAGATTCAAGGTGGTCGACTCGAAGGGCGCCACCGCGTATTCGGGCCAGGTCGGCGCTTTGCTAGGCAAGTGGAGCCATAGCAAGACATTGACATACGATGTGTACGCCCTGGACTTCAACGTTCCGGGAGGCGATCTCTATACGATTTCGGTGTCCAGTCCGGTGGCTGCAGCTTCGCCGCGTTTTGCCGTGGATTGCACGGATGTCCTTTATTCCGGTTTGCTCTTGAACACGTTATTTTTCTACGAAACGGAACGCGATGGAGCCGACTTCATCCCCAACGCGCTGCGCACGGCGCCCGGACATCTGAAGGACCAGAACGCGCACGTTTACGAAACACCTCCGCTCGACCACAACGACTTTATCCATAACAAGCCGCCCACGCCGGTTTTAGTGTCCACGAAGCTCCCGAATATCGATGCGTCCGGGGGATGGTGGGACGCCGGCGACTATATGAAATACGTCGAAACGGTCAGCTATACGGCGGCGCTGATGCAGATCGGGGTCCGCGACTTTCCGAATCAGATGGGCGCGTACGCTCCATTGAACCCTCCCGCACCGCCCGGCTCTGTTTCCTATGCGGGCAGCAGCGGACACGGCGCGCCAGCGTCATCAGACTTTACCGACGAAGCGAAATATGGGATTAGTTGGCTGATGAAGATGTGGAATGACAAAACGAAGACGCTGTACTACCAAGTCGACAACACTCAAGATTGGGATTACTACGGGGAGGGCGACCCCAGCTCATCGACAGGCAACTGTGGCGGAACGTATGCGACGCCCTACTGCTTGATCACCGAGTACGACATCTGGACCGTGCCCCAGGCGGCCGACAGTTTCGAGCAACCTGGAGATCCGCAACCTTGCGACCCGTACACGACGTTCTTTATCTGCCATCGCTCGGTGTATGTGGCAGGTCCAGCAGGTTCGCCAATCAGCCCGAATCTAGCGGGCCGTCTGGCGGCGGACTTTGCGCTGTGCTTCCAGCTCAACCGTACTACGAACCAATCTCTGGCGAACAACTGCCTCAAGAATGCAGAGGACATTTTTGCACTCGCTGATACCTCACATTCGGACCCCGCGCCCTGGGTAGGTTCTGGCACTTGTAGTACTTGCCTGTTGACCATCGCTCCATTTGACGGCTATCCCGAAAACGTGTGGGAAGATGATATGGAGCTGGGGGCTACCGAACTATACTTCGCGCTGCGATCTGCCGTAGGGACCGCAGATCTGCCGACAAAAGGCCTGCCGGCGGAACTGCCGCACACCGATCCCGCGGAGTACCTGCAGCATGCGGCGCAATTTGCCGGGAGTTATATCAAGAACATCTACGATGCGGGATACACAGATACGCTAAACCTGTACGACGTAAGCGGTTTGGCACACTTCGAACTGTATCGGGCTTTGAAAATGGCGGGCAATCCGAGTGGCTTGGCGGTTTCGCAATCGAGCATTCGCAAACAGTTCTTACGGCAAGTGGATGACGCGATTACCCAAGCCGCCACTGATCCCTGGGGCTTCGGGTACCAATGGAGTTACGGCGACACCACCTCGCACGGAGCCGGTCTGTCGGTGATGGCCAGCGAAGCCTATCACCTGACTCAGTCAAAGAGATACGACACCTACTCGCAGAGATGGCTGGCCAATATCCTCGGCACGAATGCCTGGGGATCATCCTTCATCGTGGGCGACGGAAGCACATTTCCAAATTGTATTCAACACCAGGTGGCGAACCTTGCGGGCGCGCTGGATGGAACTTCCGGAGGTACTCCGGTCCTTTGGGGTGCGGTTACCGAGGGTCCGGCCATTTCTGCCACTTCTGGCATGGTCGATGGCATGATTCTATGCCCTGCAAACGGCGTAGACACGTTCAAAAAATTCAATGGAAACGCCGGTGCGTTTGATGCGTCACAAAAAGCGGTGTATCGGGACAACATGCAGTCCTTCAGCACAACCGAACCCGGGATCGACCTCACATCGACATCATTCCTTATGTGGTCCTGGAGATGGGCCCAGCATCCCAGCTTCTGACGCAACTCAAACGCTCCGAGCTCGGAGGACACTGCTTGTGTGAAGACGACATCATTGGCCCCATGCCAGTAGATTGTCCATGTTGCGGGTAATTCGCTCGCCGAAGCTCTATGACGTTTGCATCATCGGATCAGGCGCTGCGGGGGAGGCGGCGGTGGATTGCGGAGAGACCAAAATCTGTAGATTTCGGCACAGGATCAACCAACAAACTTAGGGGCACGAAGCAGCGTGTTTTCAGCACTGCTGGAGGCGGCTGAAACCGGGGATTCTGGCACACCCAATTAGATTAGGACGCCGCTATCACATGCGGTTCAACTGGTCCTGCGCCATCTTCCGGCTCGCGGTTATTCTTGAGGAATCTCTCGATCACCCACAAGCGGAAAGGCCGTCGCCTGACAGCGCCGGTCTTCCCCGTTGCAGAGTTGCTCTCTGTAGGGGTACGATCACCGCATTCATTTTGTCCCGGTTACGGCAACTCGACTTTCCCAGGTGTTGCTTAATGGCGGCTGGCCAAATTTCGGGCGTGCATCAGCGTGAGGGGCTTAAAGCTTTTCTGGCTGCACGCGAGTTCCTTTTGACGCATCGCGAAGACTACGAGACCGCTTATCGCGATTTCCGCTGGCCTCAACTCGATAAGTTTAACTGGGCGCTCGATTACTTCGACACCTTCGCGCGCGATAACGATAAGGCGGCCCTTTGGATCGTGGATGAAAATGGACCCGAGGTGAAGCTGAGCTTCGCCGAGATGTCACGCCGCTCCAACCAGGTGGCAAACTTTTTGCGACAGCAGGGTGTTCGCCGCGGTGACCGCATGATCGTGCAACTTCCCAACGTGGTCGCGATTTGGGAGATCATGCTTGCAGCCCTCAAGCTAGGCGCCATCGTTATTCCCGCTGCCACGCTGCTTACCGTCGGTGATTTGCGCGACCGCTTTGATCGCGGCAAAGCGCGGCACGTGATTACCATCCCCGGCCTGACCGAAAAATTTGCGACTCTCGCCCGCGATTACACTCGCATAGTCGTCGGCCCCGCAGAAGAAGGCTGGACACCCTACTCGCAAGCCTACGAGCAAAACCGCGATTTCATTCCGGACGGCGAAACCAACGCTACCGATCCGTTCATGCTGTATTTCACATCGGGCACGACCGCCCTGCCTAAGCTAGTGCTACATACTCACCAAAGCTATCCGGTCGGGCACTTAGCCACTATGTATTGGATTGGCATCCGGCCAACTGATCTCCACTTGAATATCAGCACTCCGGGATGGGCGAAGCACGCCTGGAGCAGTTTCTTCGCGCCGTGGAATGCAGGCGCCACCATTTTCGTTCACAACTACGATCGCTTCAGCGCCAAGCACACCCTCGAAGTGGTCGCCCGCTGCGGCGTTACCACGATGTGTGCGCCACCCACGGTTTGGCGTCTCTTCATCCTCGAGGATTTGAAGTCATTTCCGGTGAAACTTAAAGAGCTGGCAAGTGCTGGCGAACCACTCAATCCCGAAGTTATCGAGCGCGTGCGAGCGGCTTGGAATATCACCATCCGCGACGGTTTTGGCCAAACCGAAAACGTGCTGCTGCTGGGCAATTTTCCCGGCCAGAGCGTAAAGCCCGGTGCGGTGGGCAAGCCGTCGCCGGGGCACCACGTCGTTTTACTTGATGTCGATGGGAACCAGTCCGAGGACGGCGAGATCGCGGTCACGGCTGATCCCAAGCCGATCAGCCTGATGGTCGGCTACATGGACGATGAAGAGCGCACTGCAAAATGTTTTGCCGGAGGTTACTACCGCACCGGCGATGTCGCTCATCGCGATGCGGACGGTTACTTTATTTACATCGGCCGAGCAGACGACGTATTCAAAAGCTCCGATTATAGGCTCAGCCCGTTCGAACTGGAGAGCGCATTGATCGAGTGTGACTGCATCGCCGAAGCTGCGGTTGTGCCCAGTCCGGACGCTATCCGCTGGAATGTGCCCAAGGCCTTCATCACTTTGAAGCCCGGCTTTCACCCGTCGACTGATCTGGCAAAGGAGATTTTCAAATTCATACGCGGTCGTCTTGGTCCTTACAAGCGTATTCGCAGGATCGAATTTTCTGAACTGCCCAAGACCATTTCCGGCAAGATTCGGCGCGTGCAGTTGCGCGGCATCGAATTGCAGCTGGGCGAAGGCCGCCGTCCTAACGAGTATTGGGAAGATGATTTCCCTGACATAAAGGACGCGACGAAACTAGACTGAGTCGGGGGCGCACGGCCTCGCTCTCGCGGCCAATGAACCATACAGCTCCCGCGAATTAGCGCCGAGAAACTCAGCGCTTGAGGCAAGTAATTCTTCTGCCGGAAACGGACCCTTTTTCAACCGTTCCGCGAATGACTCGCCTTCCAGGAAATCCATTCCCAGGAAATTGGTCGCGCCGTCGTTGCCCACAGCAGCACGCAGATGTTCGGGTGCTGAAGCCGAGAGATGATCCTGGCTTCGCGTTCGAAGCGGGCGCGCAGTTTGACGCGCTTGTAGCCGTTGATTCTTCGGCTCTAGCTCAACCGGATTGATCGGGGGATTGTGGCCTCGCCCTCTCGGCTGTTGACAGCGGTCCCGCACTTCCTCATGGTCGCTAACACAACCGGCAGTGCGCGGCCTCAAATTCCTAACGGGCATCCCGTCAGACTGGTACGGAAGGATACACTCACGATGTTCGAATGGCGCCTCCGGGAGAAGAACAGATAACATGCCGTCTCCAGAGAAGGATCGGTTAGCTGTTGAGGCGATGCAATGCTGGGCTGATTTTCAGGAAGGTCTTTCCTCAGACAATACGTTAGAAACGCCGCTAAGGGGTCTTTGGCTCGGAGAGAAGTACGTGTGTCAGGTGTAGGGCCCCTTTAGTCAGTTTGACCAAAACCATCGAAAACGTGGAAGCTTACTCAACCGAAGATTTCTCGCGCTCCCAGGAAGATGTTCGGCGAGCGCAGCAAGCGGCACAACGATGTGGTGATCTGGCTGGACTAGGTTGGGTCAGTGATTCAAATTACGCCGAGGGTGCGCAGTGCGCCACTCGTCAATCTCACGTTCGGCCTGGTCGAGTTGCGCAGGTGTTAACGTCTTTCGAAGGTCTTGCGCAGTCGCGGCACTCTCTTTCACCGACTCCTGTGCTAGAACTAACCACTTGTAGGCGGATACGAGACTCGTCGCGTGGTTGCGGTCGGAGGCGAGCATCAATCCAAGGCGATATTGCGCCTCCACGATGCCGTGATTCGCCGCCTGTTCATAGTATTTCGCGGCTACAGCGGCATCGACCAGGCCGCCTTCGCCTGCTTCGAACATCTTCGCCAGGAGGAATTGAGCGTGTGGGTTGCCTTGATTTGCTGCCGGAGTCAGCCAACGCCGCGCTTCCTCAAGATCCTGCGGAACCCCTTGCCCGAGCAGGTATCGCTCTCCCAGGCCGAGTTGGCCCGCGCGCAGACCTTGATCGGCGGCCTTTCTGTACCAGTTGACGGCTTGGTCATAGTCCACGCGTCCGAATTTTGGGTCTGAGAAGATGTCGCCCAGTGCGGCCTGCGCCGAAGCGTCGCCGAGATCGGCGGCTTTTTTGTACCAGATGATGGCAGCATCGAGATTGTTGCCATGCGCCGGTTGCAGGTCCCAACTTGCCAGTTCGAGCATCGCCGGAACCAATCCGTGGTCAGCGGCTTTAGTGAGCCAGAGTACGGCTTGGGCATCGTCTTGCGGCAGTCCTTCACCGCGGTGAAATAGAGAAGCGAGGTTCAACTGTGCCGTCGCATCGCCCGCCTCGGCCGCGCTGCGGAACCAGATCGCCGCCTTTGCACTATCTTTCTGAATTCCATCGCCGATGGAGTACATCAATGCGAGGTTAGTTGCCGCGTCCATCGATCCGTGTTGCGCCGCCTTGGTGTACCAGGAAACAGCTTGCGCTTTGTCAGGCGGCATCCCGAAGCCTAACTGACAGAAAATTCCCATGGCTTCTTCAGCTCCGACGAGGCCGCCGTTGGCAGCGTGACGCAAGAGCCGGAGCGCTTCCGTATCGTCTAACTTCAGTAAGGTGCCGGCATGGTTGGCGAGCCCCAGAATAGTTTCAGACTCAAGGTCGCCAGCGTGCGCCCTCGCTTCTAGCGACTCCAGATCGGGGACGGTCAACCCTCGGGCTTTGGCGATAAGGGCATAAGCCGAGAGCTGCCCGCCTGCTTGCACCGGATTCAACGGCGGCCGCGCAGCAGGCTTGGTTAGCGCGCTCTCCGAGGATTTGGGCAGCGCTCGATCTGTTCCAGGAGCAGCTGCCTGGCCGTCAGCAGCCAAGATGTTTCCATTCCCTACGGGAGTAAGACGCTTGGCAGTTCCCGTTGAAGGGAGGTTAATGATGAGTTTGTTTCCGACATACGCCTCCTCGTGATCCAGCGGGGACTTGAGGTCGATGACCACTCTTGCGATGGAAGGGGCTGAACTGAATAGGGCCGTGCGTACGGCGAGGACAGCTCCGCGATTCAATACCAGGCGTTGCGCCGGATGCTCCAGTTCGCATCCGGGAAAATCAAAGACCAAGCGGTCAGGATGCTCGATCGTGCTCACGACGGCTCGCACCACTTTACTCAGTGTGATTTCCACATCGGTACTGTCAGGGTGTTGAGCGAGAGAAACGGAGATAATTGTCGGACGCGATCTGGGTTTGGCAGCGTCTTCGGAAACAGCGCAGCCCGCAGCCAAGCTGGCCAGAAGGAGAGCAAGACATATAACTGAATCGACTCGCATGACTCTCACGCTGCCACAGGTGTCGCCTCGGGCAGGACCCGGGCTTAGAATTCAACGACTTTTTTCACATCGACGATTCCCGATTCTGCTGTTCGACTCATGGTCCCACGAGATTGACCATACCAGACAATTTTGACTGGGTGAAAACCGAACTGGACGATTGGCTTGCCGCAGCCGCAATTGATCGAGGAAGGTTGCAGGTCTAGGCGCAATTGCCGGCTCGGGCGCGTTTTACGTTATTGCTTGTATCTCGCTCAGTCGAGGACTCAGGCAAAACAGCGAAACACCCGAATTTCGGTTCCTTGCTATTTTACAAAAATCAGCCCGTGGGGAATGGCGGAGTGAAAGACGTAGGCGTACAGCAACACGATGATTCCAACGATCGAACAGAGGGCAACCGAGTGCCAGGCTACAAAACGAAAGATGATTCCTTCATTGCCGACCTGCTCCGTGGCTGCAGTGGCAATCGTGATGGACTGTGCGTCTACCATTTTTCCCATCACCCCACCCGCGCTATTGGCCGCGCACATCAATATCGGATCGATGCCGAGCTGTTGCGAGGTAATCCGCTGCAGGCTGCCAAAAAGAGCATTCGCGGAAGTATCACTACCGGTCAGCGCAACTCCCAGCCATCCCAAGAAAGTTCCGAAAAACGGATAGAGCCATCCGGTGCGCGTGAACGCGAGACCCAGCACCGCGTCCAACCCTGAGTAGCGTGTCACGTAGCCCAAACCCAACATGAATGAAATCGCTACCATGGCCAGCCGCATTCGCACCAGCGTTCGCCAGAAAATCCTCATCAGCTGCACGAGACTCTGGCCGAGTAACACTCCGGAGACGATCGCCGCGAAGAAGCATCCCGTGCCCGTGGCGGAGAGCCAGTTGAAATCGTAGCGAGCCGCCTCAGGTGTCGGTTTTGTAACTACAGGCGCGGCACGGAACACTGCGTTGTGCAGGTAGGGCACATCCCATCCCGGCGGACCCGGACGAACTTTTCCATTCGGGAGCAAGACGACGAAAGCCGGCGTCGTTGCCTGATTCATAGCCAACTTTATTTTCGGTAGTCCCCACAGCAGCACAAAAAGTGACAGGATCGCGAAAGGCATCCAGGCTTTCAAAATCTGTCCAGCGGTGTAACGGCGGGCTTCCACCTTCCCATCGAACTTTGCTGCCTCCCACTCGCCGCCAACATCATCCATAATCGTTTTCGTCGGGGCATGAAGAATTGCAGGCTTGTCGTCATAATCGAAACGCCAAATCTTTTTGGGCTTCCAAAATCGCAGGAAGATCAACGTGGCAACAATCGAGACCACACCACCCATGATGTCGACAAGATTGCTGTCCACGTAATTCGACCAGAAGAATTGGGTCAGAGCGAACGAAGAGCCGACAACCACTATGGCCGGAAATACTTCGAATGTCTCCTTCCAGCTAACCATGGTTTTCACCAGCCAGAAAGGCACGAGGAGTGCCGTGAAAGGGAGGATGCGGCCGAGCATGGCGTTAAGATCGGATTCCGGCAGTGCGCTCACCGCGGCAAGAGTGTGAACCGGCGTTCCGATTGCTCCCCAAGCAACCGGAGCGGTATTGGCGATCAGATTCAGGGCGGCCGCATGAAAAGGTCTAAAACCCAACCCGATCATGAATGCTCCCGCAATCGCCACCGGCGCGCCAAAACCCGCCGCTCCTTCAATAAACGCACCGAAACAAAAAGCCACCAGCAAAACCTGTAAGCGTCGATCGGCAGTGATTCCGGCAATTGATTCCTTCATGATCTCAAATTGTCCGGTCTCGACTGAAATGTCGTAGAGGTATACGGCAGCCAGAACGATCCAAGCTATCTTTAACACTCCAAAAGCAACGCCATATCCAAAGCTGAGTGCAGCCAGCACCGGAGGCATCTTGAAGAAAAGGATCGCGACTGCCACCGCTGTCGATGCACCGGCAACCGCGCACCAGTGTGGTTTTACCTTAAGTCCGGCCAATAGGCCGAAAAGCACCAGGATAGGAAAAGCCGCAACCAGCGTGGAGAGCCACCAATGGCCGAAGGGATCGTAGATCTGCGTCCAGTGCATCACAGACTCCTGCGAAAACATGTTACCTAACCGAGATCGATTGCCTACAGGGTGTACAGAAGTCTCTTTTTCGTCGAATCAGATGGTTTGCCAGCTCTGCGGAACATTCAGGTAAGAGCGGTCTAGCTCCGCGACCGACGGGCATCCCAGAAGGCGAAGCGTGCGGTCCAAGTCAGTCCGCAGAATCTCGATCGCGCGTTCAACGCCGGCCTCACCAGCGGCAGCCAAGCCATAGGCGTAGGCGCGTCCGCACAGCACGGCCCGCGCGCCGAGGCACAAAGCCTTCACAATATCAGTCCCCCGGCGAATGCCGCCATCCATCAGCACTTCAATACGGCCATTGACCGCTTCCACCACTTCGGGCAAAGCTCGCAAGGAGGCCGGAACGCCGTCGAGTTGCCGGCCACCGTGATTTGAAACCGAAATCGCCGCAGCGCCCGCATCGATGGCTTGGCGTGCATCGTCGCCAGTCAGCACGCCTTTTACAATGATCGGCCCCTTCCAAAGCTCTCGGATCCAGCGCAGGTCCGCCCATGTAACGGCAGATTCCGCCAAGGCCGTGGCTACATCGATCAGCGGCATCGGCCCTTTGCCCGGGATAACCACATTCGGAAGTCCCGGCAGTCCGCCATCGAGCAGATAACTCATGAGCCAGCCCGGACGCGACAGTATCTGCGGAAGATACGGGATTTTCTCAAACGGCCCGCCGCTCACCAGTTCCTTCATCCCGTTGCGGTAATCGCGCTCGCGGATTCCCGACACCGGAGTATCAATGGTCACTACCAGCGCGTTAAATCCTGCGACGCGCGCTCTTTCGATTGCACCCTCCGCAGCTCCGCGGCCGCCCATCAGGTAGAGCTGATAAAAAACCGCGCCCGACGAACCGCGCCTTACGTCTTCCAGCTTGTGTCCGGAGATGGTTGAGAGAATGTAACCTATACCGGCCTTGCCGGCCGCTCGCGCCGCAGCCACCTCTCCTCCCGGATGCATGAGGCGACTGTAGCCCACGGGTGCTAGCAGAATGGGAAGAGAGAGGTCGAAGCCAAGCACGCGCGTACACAAACCGCATTCCTTGAGCGCCACCGCGTGTCTCGGACGGAAGGTGAGGTCGTTAAATATTCTGCAATTTTCTCGGAGGGTAATTTCGCCTTCGGCGCCGCCGTCGAGGTAATCGAATACAGATTTCGGCACTCTTTGACGAGCGATCGGACGGAAGTCCTCGATGCAAACCACCCGCGGCGACGCCACAGCGCGAGACGCTCTCGTCATGTGCGATTCCAGTCAGGACTTCGAATCAGGCCGATATGGTACCACTGGCCGAAACCTTGAGAAAAGCAAAGAAGGGATCGCGTGGGGCGGACACTCCTGTCCGCTGCCTTTTGCTTTATTGTTGACCTTGAGCCGCCGTTGCTGAATGCGCTCAACGGGTCTAGTTTAGGAAGTATTGCCGGTAGAGGGTATCGCGCTGCGCGGGCCGGAATCCGGCATCGCGGATGATGCGGCGCAACTCTTCCTCCGTAGTGCAGTTCGTGACTCCAGCGGCGCGGACGACGTTCTCTTCGAGCATCACCGAACCCACATCGTTGCCGCCGAAGCGCAATCCCATCTGGCAGACCTTTAGACCTTGCGTGACCCAGCTCGATTGCACGTTGAGGAAGTTGGATAGATACAAGCGCGAAATGGCCAGCACTTTCAAATATTCGACGGCAGTCGCTTCGTCCCAGTGACGGCCACCCAGAGCCGTGTTTTGCGGCTGGAAACTCCACGGGATGAATGCAGTAAACCCACCAGTTTCTTCTTGCAAATCATAGAGTTCCTGTAAATGATTTATGCGATGCTTGTAATCCTCGCTCACGCCGAACATCATGGTCGCGGTGGTGCGCATGCCGATCTGGTGGGCGGTTCGGTGAACGTTGATCCAGTCGCCGGTCAGGCATTTCAGGCGAGCGATTTTGTAGCGTACTTCGTCGTCGAGAATTTCCGTCGTCGAGAATTTCCGCACCACCGCCGGGAATAGAATCAAGACCGGCATCGCGCAGACGCAGAATCGTCTCCCGAATACTGAGGCTGCTGTACTCAGCGATGGCGATGATCTCGGAAGCGGAATAACAATGGAGGTGCACCTGCGGAAAACGCTCTTTGATGCCGTGCAGCATTTTCTCATGCCAGTCGATCTTGAGATCGGGATGCAGCCCCCCCTGCATCAGCACGCCGGTGCCGCCCAGTTCAACGGTCTCGCGAATCTTTTCGTAGATGGTATCGAAATCGAGGATGTACCCTTCTTTTGCCGCCGGGCCTGTCAGCGGGCGGTAGAAGGCGCAGAAGGTGCAGTATTCGGTGCAGAAGTTCGTGTAGTTGATGTTGCGGTCGATGATGTAAGTGACCACGCCTTCAGGATGAAGCTGTCGCCTGACAGCGTCGGCTTCCATGCCGATGCCGATCAGGTCGTCGGATTCGAACATCTCCAGGGCTTGCGGCTTGGTGAGCGACATGTGCAACTCATTCTAAAGGACGACGGCGGTTGGCTCCAAATGCGACCTGAGTCGTCATTTCTGCTTCATCCGCAAATACTGAATGATACTCATGAGCGCGCCGACGACCGCAAGGCCGATGAGGATGGCCATTGCCGGTTTGTAGTAGTGAGAAAAGAAACGAAGAATGTGAGTACCGTAGTGAAAACCCAGAAAGGCCGCAATCGAGTAGCGAACGGCTCTCCCTAACGTTAAAGCGCCAAGAAATTTCACACGCGAATATTGCATGGCGCCCGCTGCCACTAAAAATGGCACGAAGGGAAATGGCGGAGGCAATAGCGCAGGAATCGCAACCGCGCCGAACCCCCAGCGCCCAAAGGCCATCGAGACTTTCTGCGCGCGTTTTTTCGAGAGCTTGCGCTCCATGGTTTCCTTGCCGCCCTTGCGCGCCAGTGCGTAGGTGATGTAGCCGCCGATCACCGCGCCCAGCGTGGCCATGGCCGCGTAGTAGGGCCAGGGATGATCATGGCGAGCGGCCAGCCATATAGCTAGAACATCCATACTCCCGGTCAGCGGGATCACGGAGTTGTCGGCCACTCCCAAGACGACAAGGCCCGGTCCTCCCATGCGGCGCAGATGTCGCCAAACAGACATCGCCAATACAGGATGAAGGTGAAAAAGCATTCAGATGGTTGGAGTCTACAGGTTAAGCTCTTGATTGCGCTATACAGGCTTTCGTGGTGCTCAGGAACCTTATCCCCGGAGCAACTGGCAGCGCGCCAATCTCACCCGCGTAGCGATAAAAAAGTCGCAGGCCTTGCAGGCAGGGTGCGTCAAGGTGGTAATAAATGCTTTCCGTGAGGTAGGAACGCACATCCACCTCAGGGATTCCGATGCGAGGCGCCCATTCGAGGATGATCTGGCCAAGGCTCGCGGGTTCGAGTCCGTGGTCACGGGATTTCTGAAACACGGCAGGCAAGTCTAGCAAGCACGCCGCCTCATCCAGTGCGGCCTGACGAATCGCCCAGAAGGCGAAGACAAATGGTTTGCCCGTGTAATGGATCCATTCGTCCGCCAGATCGAGCGTGAGATAACGGGAGCGATCGATCTGCAGAGCAGGATCTCCAATGATCAATCCCGCATCGTGCTCGGCCAGCATTTTGTCCAAATCAGGCTGCATCGCGGTGAATGTCCGTCCGCCGCCCAGCCATTTCTCAAACAAAACCTTCGTCAGCGCCACCGAAGTCATAGAAGAGGTGTCCAAAGCTACGGTGCGAATCTTTTCCACCGGCACCTTGCTCACCAGCAAAATGGAGCGGACGGGCCGCCGCGAGGCGATGGCGACATCGGGCAATACCAACAATCCTGGAATTTGCGCATACGCGGCAGCGGGAATAATTCCGATGTCAGCGGTTTCAGCCTGCAGTGCGCGAGCACAGCCCGACGGCAGAGTATAGGAAATGTCGAACTCCCTTCCCCCGTCGCCATGTTCAAGATCCCACATGAGAGGAGCAGTATTGAGGTAGGAAATCGCAGATACGCGCAGACGTCTCATTCCTCTTTTGATTTTAGCAGACCATTTTTCGATCTTTTACGGTTTCCCTTGACTCAGCCTTCCGCGAATCACCGTCCGCGCATGTGGAGAAGATCGGAGCTTGAACTTGCCGAACGCTGTCGCTGTACAAAGGACTCACATTCTGGAATGGCTTGCCATCCCACTGACGCAAGCGCTAGGACCGACCAGGGCGCGAAAACTCGTGGAACATTTCGGCAGCGCGGAGGCCGTCTTTCGTGCATCCCTGACGGAACTGGGCAGCACCGGCATGCAAGCCGTCTCCGCGCAATCGATTGCCACCGGAAAATCGGCGGAACTTGCACGAGAGGAGATGGCGCGCGCCGCTGCCGCTGGAGTGACAGTTGCTTCTGGTGAAGACGCGTGCTACCCGCCCTGGTTGAAGGAAATCTACGATCGCCGTTGGTTCTCTGCGTGCGCGGTAACCCTGAACTGCTCAGGCCGCCCGGCATCGCCGCGATGGGCACTCGCCATCCATACTCCGTACGGGTCGGGGATGGCGAAGCATTTGGCGGGTGACCTGGGGGCACCCGGAATAAGTATCCTCCGGCAGAGCCGGAGGTATTACGATTGCGGGCCCCTCAAAGGGGCCTGATCGCAATCGGTTAAAGTCAAAATCCCAAGTTGCACAAACGGAGCAGAGGCGAACGGAAGCCTGTTCCGGCTGTCTCGGCAGGGGAGATCCCTCACTGGTCGTCTCGCTCCTGAACGAAGCCCACTCCCGGATTTGTCAAACTTCTGCTGCCTCC
>JBEKUD010000066.1:0-27381 GCA_049515395.1 Candidatus Sulfotelmatobacter sp.
TCGAAGCTGTATTTGTTACCGAAGAGATCGCCGATGTCGTTATCGTCGATGCCAATGTTGTCGCGGAGTTCGTCCCAATGAACGCGGGACACATGAGTCGCGATCAGTCCGAAGAAGACGATCACGATCACCAAAAAAACTCCACCAGCGCCAATGCCGCGAGGAGGAAGACCATCGCGCTGAGCTTGCTGATGCTCGATCAGCTTGATCACTCCCCACAGGATCAGAAGCAGCGGCCAGTAATGCGCGAACCATAGTCCCAGCCGCTCCCACGATAGCAGGTGCAAATTGCCGAGCAGAAAAACGATTCCCAGGACAATCAGCACGAACGGTCCGGCAAACGAACGGCGGTAGCGGCGCGGCGGAAGTGGAGCCTGGACTGGTGTTTGGACTGGGCTAGACATTGTGCACCTCGCCGGAAGAAGGGGTTGCGGGATCGGGAGGTGGTGGAGACGGCGGCACGGCGGCGGCCGGCGGCGGTGCCATTCGATCGATGTGTCCGCCCGTGGAAGCATTGCTCTGGAGCAGCTTCACGACGCCAATCACCAGCAGGATCGCAGGCCAGGTGCGGTCGAATTCGGCGACATTCAGGCTCTGCAGCAGGAACAACGTGCCGACTGTAACCAGCATGGCCGGCCCCATGATCCTGCGCATGCGGCAGCGATCGCATTGGCAACTCAAACCCAGGATTTTGCGGAGGCGGCAGCGTTCGCAGGTGCAACCCGCGGGGTGCCTTCCGATCATTCCCCACTGCTTGGCGAACATCCATCCCCCCAGAGCGATCAGGATGAGCGGCCACAGGCGGTCCATGCCGAACTCCCAGATATTCATGGTGTGCAGCAGGAAGAGCACGCCAAGTGCAATCAGGATGATGGCGACGGCGGGAATATTCTTGGTGTCGCTCTTTTCCCCCAGGCTGAAAGTTTGTGCCAAACCGAAGGGGTCCGGCGCGGGCTGGCCTGCTTGAATGGCGTGAGCCGTACGTACGGCGTCGATAATCTGGTAGACGTAAAAGAAAGCAATGCCGATGCCGAAAAGGGCATCCCAACTGCCAGCGTGATCGGAAGCGAAAATGAGCAATCCAAAAACCAGCAAGTGGGCCAGTCCCTTGGCGTACTGAGAGCAGTAGACGGCGCCGACGCCGAAAGGAAAAAATCCAGCGAGGATGCCGGCGACCGTGGGATTGGGGCCGGAGCCCACGCGCGCGGCGGGCGCCGGAGCGCCGACGGGCGCATAGACGGATTGCGGAGGCACGAACCCCGCTGCCGGGGCAGTGCTCTCCAGGCGTGCTGCGAGACAAGGTTCGCAGTAGACGACTCCGCGAACATCGCGGGTGCAATTGGCACAGAGCGGCTTGCCGCAAGTGCGGCAAAACGCGACTGCAGCCGAATCATTGTGCGTGGCGCAGTTCATACGAACCTCCTGCAAGTGGTCACCGACACTACAGGCAGATCGTTTACAGATGGACCCAGCGGAGCGCCCGCCAGAATGAACTGATTGTCCCTCCGGCTGTAATTGCGCTCCTGTTTCTGCTCGGGCTGTTGAGTTGTGTCGTTTTTGGGATCTTTCTTTTCCGGAGCGGGTTCCGCGGGCGTCACGTTGCGCTTGAATTCGCGAACGCGCGATTCCACTTCATACACGAACCGGATGTTTTCGTAGTACCTCACTACGCGGGCTTGCGTGTTGTAATACGTGTGCCGTATGGCGGCTGGACGCAAACTCACCTGGCGCAGGTCGGCGGGCTTTACGCCGAGCACGCTCAACGCCACCGACAGCGCGAAGAATGCCATGCCAAACGACATGGCGAAGCGAGGCTGCCGGACCGTTTCCCAGAGGGGTTGCATCGCACCGAATGCCCACGCCTGCGCGCGTTCCCACAAAGTAGGTTGTGGTTGCGGCGAAGACAGGTTCACCCGCAGGCGTTGGGTGTCAACGCCCGTTGTGGATACCAGAATGTTCGTAACCAGGCTGACTGGAGGCTCCACCTCCGTGAGATCCTTCAGCCAGTTGCGGCCCGCCTCGACTTCGAAGAACAGCGACCCGCAGGCGGAACAAGTCCGCGAGTGAGCCTGGAAGCGGTCGAGTTGAAGGCCGGTCAGAGCGCCATCGAGCGCGTCCGAGAGCAGGCTGTCAAACTCGTGACACTGCATTCCGTTATGGGTCGGCTCTGGCATCACATCACCTGCCTATAAGTACGTTGTAGAAGGCGCGCAAGTTCCGCTCGCCCACGATTTATTCGACTTTTCACAGTCCCCTCCGGAACCTTCAAAACGGCTGCAATTTCGCGATAGTCCATATCTTGTAAGTCTCTTAAAATCAATGCTTCACGGAGTTCTGGCGACAGCTTTCCGAGCGCCGCATGAACGGTTTCGCCCACCTCACGGCTGCGTACGCGCGCGTCGGGAGGCGCAGATTGGTCCTGAATTTGCTCGCTGAGCGGCTGCGCATCTTCATGCGCGGATGACGTGGCGTCGAGCGAGTCGGTAATGCGATCCTGCTTGGTCTTGCGGAAGTGATCGACCAGCAGATTGCGGGTGATGGTGGTCACCCATGTCATGAATGCACCCTTCGAGCTGTCATAGCTTGAAAGCGTGCGGTACATCTTGATGAAAACTTCCTGCGCCAGATCCTCGGCGTCATCAGCCGATCCTGCGAAGCGATAGCAAATGTTATAGATACGGCGGTTGTAGGTCTGGACGATTTCTTCCCAGGCAGCGGCATCACCGGCGACACAGCGACGTAGCAGCATCGCAACTACCTGGACATCTTCCAAAAGCTGAACCCCCGGAAAAACAGCTATCAGCTATCAGCCTTCAACTCTCTGTCAAAATCTTTGTCATTCCGAATCGGGCCGAAGGCGCGGTGAGCCTGCTGTTCTCGGTAGACAGTGCTCCCCTACGAGACAGTACGCGGATGTAGAGCCGTAAGTTCGGCGGGACAACGACGCCGACGCAAGTCATTCGAAACAGGGCATTGTAGCAGCGAGGAGATTTTTCATCCCGGCGGGCCCCGCATATTCCCTCTTAGCGATATTCATGTAGCGGTTGCCGGCAACCGGATGTTGGGCTCGGATATACAAAACTGAGCTATAATTTGGCCCGCTGGCCGCAGTTCCGTCCATGCATTCTCTAAGTGCAGCAAAACGACGTCTGGCCGCTCTGGCGCTGCTAGCAGCTTGCCTGGTCTTGTTCGCGACGCCGCATGCGCGGGCGCAAGGGGCGCAGGGGACGCAGTCGATGTATCTGGCTCCCAATGCTTACATGAATGGGTTCGACCCGACCCGGTTGGATATGGTTTTGGAGATTAGCCAGGACCGATGGGAGAGGAACCTAGAGAGCCTTTCTTCTTCCGTTTCGAAATTGGATCTAAAGGCTCCGGCCGCGGCGCGCCGTGAATATGAAAAGGGCACGCGACTGTTAATACAAAAAAAATTCAGCCGGGCGGTTGAGAGTCTGACGAAGGCCACTTCGATTTATCCACGTTTTGTGGCGGCACACAGTGCGTTGGGCTCGGCATACCTGAAGCTAGGCCAGAACAAGGAAGCAGAAAGTGAATTCTCGCAAACGGTTGCTTTGGATAATCACTTGCCGTATTCCTATCTCAATTTGGGCTGGGCTCAACTTGCCCTGAACAATTTCCCCTCTGCGCAAGCCTCCATCCAAAAGGCGTCAGGGTTGGCGCCGCTCGATCTGCATCTGCTCACGGCTCTGACCTATGCGCAGTTGCTGAATCACGACTACGCTGCCGCGATCACAACCGCTCAGCAGGTGCACAGCCGCAAACACGAGAGCGCCGCCGTGGTGCATTACTTTGCCGCTGCCGCCTGGCAGGGACAGAACAACCTTTCAGAAACACAGAAGGAATTGCAGGTGTTTCTGGCGGAGGCCCCGACCTCTCCCGCTGCCGATGCGGCCCGGAAGATGATGGTGCAGATCGAAGACCAGCAGAATCACCCGCCGCCGCCAGCCTCGGTCGAGATTGCTTACACCGCTTCCCCGCTCGACCCGAATGCGACGACAGGCGGCCTGCCGGCGGCGACGCAACGGGTTTTGCAGCAAATTAGGCTGCAGAAACAGCTGGCAGAAGTGGAAGCGGAGCCGGAGTCAGCCTGCGAATCCTGCACGGAGATGAACTCTTCGGGCCCATCAGCCCCGGTGTCGCCGCGCATGCCGGTGAACGGCCCGCGACATTCTGGCACCAACATTGCCGCCTACACCTTGCGCAGCACGGTCAACGAAGTTGCGGTATTTTTCGCGGCTACAGATCACGGGAAGTCGGTGAGCGATCTGACTGAGCAGGAGGTGGAGATTCGGGACGCCGGGAAAGCGCCAGCCACCGTGTTGGGATTTCGCAACGAATCCCAATTGCCATTGCGGCTTGGCCTGGTCATCGATACCAGCAATTCCATCACTCGCCAATTTGCGTTCGAGCAGAAAGCGGCTGGCGCGTTTCTGAAAAAATCCTTGACCGGCAAGGGGGATCTTGCTTTTGTCGTGGGTTTTTCCAATTCCGTGCTAATGGTTAAGGATTTCACCGGGGATAGCGGGGCCATTGCCGAAGGCATCGATCAACTAGCTCCCGGGGGCGGGACCGCCCTTTGGGATGCGGTGAAATTTGCGTCTGACAAACTTGCCGGCCTTGCTGAAGAAAAGCCGGTGGCGAGAATCCTGGTGGTCATTAGCGATGGCGAGGACAATTCCAGCAGCGCTACTCTGAAAGAAGCAATTGAAACTGCGGAACGTCATGAGATTACCGTTTACACCGTGAGCACCCGAGAGCTTGCGGGCGGAGATGACCCTGGTGCCCTGTTCGCGGACGGCGCCATGCGGGCTCTGGCTGCGCGCACCGGCGGGGCGGCTTTCTTTCCGGATTCTCTGGGGAACCTGGATCATCGGCTCTCCGACCTGCAGCAAGTGCTTCGTAGCCGGTACCTGATTTCTTACCGGCCCGATCAGTTCAAGGCCGACGGTTCCTACCGCACCATTGCGGTGGTGGCGCACAAATCGGGTCGCAAACTGCGGGTGTATGCCCGGCGCGGGTACTTCGCTCCCAATGGCAATGAAAGCCGCTGATCTTCGTCTTGCCGACTGCCCTATCTTTGCGTTCTTGCAAGGGTTGGCGACCCGTTAGCTTTCGTCTTCTTGTACTCAAGTGCCGAACGGTCGCTGGCGGAAGCTGCCGATCAGGCGTTTCAGGGTCCGGTCTGAAGAAGTCCCAACCGAATCTTGGAGCGCATGGATCGCCGGCGTCTGCTTGACATGGTCCAATCTGCAATTGGGTACAACTTGCTCAATGTCGTTTTGCGCTGGGAAAACACAGAGATTGCGTCGACCTTTTCATCTGCCGTGCTCCTGACGGTCGGGTTGCTCTCAGGCACTGAGCGAAAAATAAAGAACCAGCGAAACAACGAAGTGGGCGCCTCCCGTAAAGTGCTTCCTTCTTTGCTAGAGAATCGGAAATGACGTTCGGACACGCCCGCAGTTCCCGGCTCACACAAGCATATTCGTATTCCGGAGGACGGGCCTGCGGCGGTTGCTGCCTGAACCTACTCGCTGGTGAAGTAGTCCACCGTCACCGGATTCTCAAACAGCGAGTAGTCGCGGGTGACGACGGTGATCCCGCTATCGGTGACGAAGTAACGGGAACGGTCGGCTTCAGTGTCGTAGCCGATGGTGGTGCCTTCGGGAAGATGTACGTTGCGGTCGATGATGCAGCGGCGGATGCGGCAGTGGCGTCCCACGGCGACGTGCGAGAAGAGGATGGAAGAATCAACTTCGGAATAAGAATTCACGCGCACGTCGGGAGAGAGCACCGAGTTCTTGACCGTGCCGCCCGACACGATGCAGCCGTTCGAAACGATGGAATCGAGCGCGGTGCCCATGCGATCTTTTTCGGCGAAGACAAACTTCGCAGGCGGATACTGTCGCTGGTGCGTGCGGATCGGCCAATCCTGATCGTACAAATTGAAGATCGGCGAGACTGAGACGATGTCCATATTGGCTTCGTAGTAGGCCTCGAGCGTGCCCACATCGCGCCAGTAGAGAGCTTCTTTCTTGTTTTCGTCGAGAAAATCGTAGGCGAAGACGCGATAGTCGTCCACCATCTTCGGCAGAATGTCTTTGCCGAAATCGTGGCTGGAATTGGGATCTTCGGCGTCTTTCAGCAGAACGGGAATGAGGACGTCTGCATTGAAAAGATAGACCCCCATCGAGCCGGCGACTTTCTGCAGGTTCCAGGGGGAACGGAGTTCGGTCTTGACCGGCTTCTCTTCGAAGCCATTGATGCGGCCATCTTTGTCGACGTCGACTACGCCGAAGCGGGACGTTTCCTCGAGGTCAATCTGGATCGTGGCGAGGGTGATGTCGGCGGCGGAATCACAGTGCTGCTTCATCATCTTGCCGTAGTCCATTTTGTAGATGTGATCGCCGGAGAGAATCAGGACATGCTTGGGCTGCTCGGAGCCGATCGAATAAATATTCTGGTACACGGCGTCGGCGGTTCCCTGATACCACTGGTCGCTGACGCGTTTCATGGGAGGAAGGACTTCGACGAACTCCCCCACCTCGCGGCCAAGAATGTTCCAGCCTTCGCGGATGTGGCGATTCAGGGATAGCGCCTTGTACTGGGTGAGGATGTAGACCCGGCGGAGGTCGGAATTGAGACAATTGGAGAGGGTGATGTCGATGATGCGATACATTCCGCCAAAGGTGACGGCGGGCTTGGCGCGATCGCGGGTAAGGGGGTAAAGGCGCTCGCCAGCGCCGCCGGCAAGAAGGACTCCGAGAGTGTCTTTCATCGGACGATCTCTGACTTCGACTTCCTATGCGAATCCCCAACCAAAAAAATCAGGCTGCTACTGCTCACGGAAAACAGTAGATGGTAGCACAGCATGGAGAGTTGCTTTGTGCCATGGCGCACACAGCTTTAGAGGCAACGGAAGGCCTCCTGTCCTCGAACTATTTCTCTTCCTCGATTTTGATGCGGAGCGACTTGAGGAATTTTTGATCCTGCTCGTTGATTTTGAATTCCGGGTTCGTGGAGAGAGTAGTTACCAACGATGTCTTGTCAGAGGTCTTTTCGCCCTGCTTGCTGACGCCGATGGTGGCTTCGAGGACGAGAAAGATGTCATAGCCGCCCTCCTTGATGCGCGAGACGACTTCGGCGATCTGCTCAGAATCGGAGAGAGATTCGTTGATGGCCTCGCCGAGTTCCTTCATCAAATCTTTGAGTTGCTGGTCCACGGAGTCCCCCAATCGGCGCGCGTGTGGAACGCTTCTTCTTGAATTAGATGCCTTCAGCCGCCGGACAGTTTTGCTGGCAGCCAGAGGTTTGCGCCATTGTAGCGCTGCAGGCTGTTAAAATCGAGGCCGTGAGCAAGGTTTCTACTCGACGAAAGATAGCAGTGGCGGCGCGGGTGGCAACGCAGCTGGCCCAGCGCAGCCGGACGGTGCGCGCGGCCACCCAGGCCGCCGCCACTACCGGGCGGGCTTTCGGCCGCGTACTGCACCAGTTGTGGCTGGAGGTTACAGGGGTTGTGTTCCTGATTATGGCTTTGAGTTTCGCGGGCGCCACGGCAAAAGAGTATGGGAAATACCATAGCGGGCAGGCGGGGCGGGGGCGCGTAGCGGTTGCGGTTTGCTTCACAGTAACGTTTGCCTGGTTTGGAGTCAGCTCGTTCTGGAAGGTGAAGAAAAAGGGAAGAGGCAGTGCGCGGTGAAGCGTCGCGGGTTGCGGCGCTGAACGGGTGAGGTCGGATATCAATTCGTCCACAAAAGGCCGCAGATTCCTCACCGGCTGAAGCCGGTTCGGAATGACAGGCAATCATAAGAATTTCGGGTGGGGGAACGGCCGGGGTTAGAAAGAGTTGTACAACATGGCGGACAAGGTCAAAGCCGCGGATGAGAGGCGTGTGGCAGACGTAGAGACGTCTTCACACATTGTGGTGAACCCGTTGTATACCCGCGCTGATCTCAAGGGCTCCGATTATGAGAGCGAGGTTGGATATCCGGGCGAGTACCCGTTTACGCGCGGCGTGCAGGCCACGATGTATCGCGGACGGTTGTGGACGATGCGGCAGTACGCGGGCATGGGCGATGCCGAGGAGTCCAACAAGCGGTACAAGTATTTGCTGGCAAACGGGACCACTGGTTTGTCGGTCGCATTTGATTTGCCGACGCAGATCGGCATGGATTCAGATCATGCGCTGGCCGCGGGGGAAGTCGGTAAGGTGGGCGTGGCGATCGATTCGATCGAGGACATGGAACGCCTCTTCGCCGGCATCGAGCTCACGAAGATTTCAACATCGATGACCATCAATGCGACCGCTTCGATCCTGCTGGCCTTGTACGTGGAAGTGGCGCGGCGGCAGGGTGCGGACCTTCGCAAGCTTTCCGGCACGGTGCAGAACGATGTGCTCAAAGAGTACATTGCGCGCGGAACGTATATTTATCCGCCGCAGCAGGCGATGCGAGTGATCACCGACATGTTCTCCTGGGCGAAGGATCAGGTGCCGGAGTGGAATACGATTTCGATTTCCGGCTATCACATGCGCGAGGCGGGATCGACTGCGGTGCAAGAGGTCGCCTTCACGCTGGGTAACGGCATGGCGTATGTAGAAGCGGCCATCAAGGCCGGGCTGGATGTGGATAAGTTTGGCCCTCGGCTTTCCTTCTTCTTCAACGCACACAGCAATTTTCTGGAAGAGGTGGCAAAATTCCGCGCCGCGCGCAGGATGTGGGCGCGCATCATGCGGGAACATTTCAAGGCGAAGAATCCGCGATCGTGGATGCTGCGTTTCCACACGCAGACGGCGGGCTCGACGCTGACGGCGCAGCAGCCGGAAAACAATATTGTGCGCACGGCGATTCAGGGACTGGCGGCGGTAATGGGCGGGACGCAGTCGCTGCACACCAACTCTTACGACGAGGCGCTGGCGCTTCCGACCGAGCAAGCGGCGAGAATCGCCTTGCGAACGCAACAGGTGATTGCTTACGAGTCGGGCGCGGCGCAGACCATCGATCCGCTGGCGGGTTCGTATTACATCGAGGCGTTGACGAATGAAATCGAGAAGCGCGCGGCGGAATATCTGGGAAAAATTGAAGTGATGGGCGGAATGCTGAAGGCGATCGAGCGCGGATTTGTGCAGCAGGAGATCCAGAACGCGGCGTACGAATATCAGCAGGCCGTGGATCATGAACAGGCAATCGTGGTGGGAGTAAACCGGTTTGAGGTGCAAGAGGAAAAGCCAATTCCGCTTCAGAAAATTGATCCGGCTCTGGAACCCAAGCAGATTGAACGCGTGCGAGCGTTGCGGGCGCGGCGGGGCGCGAGGCCGTGCAAGGAAGCCTTGCAGCGAGTAGAAGACGCGGCCCGGTCTGGCCAAAATCTTATGCCGAGGATCGTCGAGGCGGTTTCGGCTTACGCAACCGTGGGCGAGATTTCCGATGCGATGCGCCGCGTCTTTGGCGAGTACAGGGAGGCTGTCGTGATTTGACGGCCGTGGGGCGTGCGCTACGCCGTTTTTCTTGGAGGCACGTCGTCCGGGCGCCAGGATTGCTCATGAATATGGGTGGGACGCTCCGGGTGGTCAGCGGTATCTCCAATGCCTTCGACGGCGGCGCTTTCGAACGCCTGGTCCGTGTCGGCTAATTCCTCGACGCTCTCCTCGTTGGCATCCGCTACTTCCGATAAACCCTGCGAACTTGCCGGGCTGACCGGCGCTGCGAGATCCCACCTCTGCGGGGTCGCTGCCGAGTGCAGCAAGTTGAGCCTCGTCATCGCGCTCGAGTTCCGGATCTCTTGCCAGCGATGTATCGCGGGATCTTCGATTGTCGGCATGCGGCCTCTCTGAACCTTAGAGTGAATCCAGCCGCGGAGTGTTGCCGTTCAATCTGAAGTTTTGTAATCGCAGGCGAGGCGGCATGGTTCGCAGTACATCAGACCATCCTCGCAGATGCGGATTTTGTCGGTGGTCTGGCACAAGCAGCAGAATTTGTCGCACTGGCAACCGCTTTCCGGCATTTCGCATTGGACGCAACGGAATTTTGTGTGGCTCATTCCGGACGACATGTGAGTACTTTAGCGCCCAGCGGCGTGGTGGGGAACGTTCCGTTGGTAACCGCCGCCGAATTGTTGATGGAAAACCCCGCTCGGCCAGATTCCTAATCCGCAATCGACACTCAACCATGACAATCGCTTTCCATCCTGTGCCATATAATTCTGGGCAATGACCTTCCAACGGTTGCTGGATGGAGCGGAAGTTCTCGCACAGAGCGGGGATCCGGGCGTGAGCGGTGTGGAATATGACTCGCGGCGGGTGAAGCCGGGCAGCGTGTTCGTGGCGATGCGCGGAGAATCCAGCGATGGCAACCGCTTCATCGATCAGGCAATTCAGGCGGGCGCGGTAGCGGTGGTGACGGATTGTGCGGCGCAGAAGCCTCGCCCAAACGTGGCTTGGGCCTTAGTCCCGCATGGGCGACGCGCACTCGCGCGCGTGAGCGCGAACTTCTACAAAAAGCCGGGGGAGAGAATTGCCGTCACCGGAATCACCGGAACCAATGGGAAGAGTACGACGGCCTTTCTCGTGGAATCGATCTTGACGGCGGCAGGGAGAAAAAGTGCACTCATCGGGACGATTGAGTATCACGTGGCCGGGAGGGTGTTGCCTGCTCCGCACACCACGCCGGAGGCGCTGGAACTAAATCGCATTTTCAATGAAGCGCTGGGGCACGGCGCTACAGAAGCGGTAATGGAGGTATCCTCGCATGCGCTGGCGCAGGAGCGAGTGTTTGGTGTCCCATTTGACGTCGCTGTGTTTACCAATCTGACGCGCGACCATCTCGACTATCACCCAACGATGGAGGAATATTTCGCGGCCAAGCGGATGCTGTTCGAGGGCTGCGGCACGGATCCGCCGCGAGCGGTGGTGACGAATATTGACGACGAGTATGGCGCGAAACTGGCCGAATTCAGCCGGAAGCGCGGTTCCGTGCTGCTGAAGTATGGGTGGGAGCGCGGGGATGTGCGTGCGGAGAAGGTGGAGATCACGACGCGCGGTACGCGGTTTGATCTGATGATGCCGGCAGGCAGGGTCGCGGTGTTTTCGGCGATGATCGGCAGGGTGAATGTGTACAACATTCTGGCGGCGGCCGGAGCGTGCTACGCGCGCGGATGTGGCTTCCAGGCAATTGCAGCGGGAATCGACCAACTGGCATGCGTTCCGGGAAGGTTTGAGCGGGTGGACTGCGGCCAACCGTTCACGGTGGTGGTCGACTATGCGCATACCGATGATGCGTTGCGGAATTTGACGTCGCTGGCGCGGGAGTTGGTCGCGGCGGCTAAGGGCAGAGTGCTGACGGTGTTTGGATGCGGGGGAGATCGAGATCGGAAGAAACGTCCGCTGATGGGCGAAGCCGCGGGGCGGGGAAGTGATTTCGTGGTGCTGACATCGGACAATCCGCGGAGTGAGGATCCGCTGGCGATTATGAATGATGCGGTGGTGGGGCTGCAGAGGACTGAAGTCAAATACAGCGCAGAAGCCGACCGGCGCAAAGCGATTGCGTTGGCGATTGGCGAAGCGCGGCCAGGAGATATTGTGTTGCTGGCGGGAAAAGGGCACGAGAAGGTGCAAGTGACGCGTGAGGGCGCGGCTCCATTCGATGATTTGGAGGTGGCGCGGAAAGCCTTGAGGGCGGCGGGATATCAGTGCGACTCCGCCCAGGCTGGATCGCCGGGATGAAACTGACGCTGGGAAAAATTTCGGGGTTTATTTCCGCGGTGGGAGGCTTTGCGCCGGAAACGATGGCGAGTGGATACTCGATCGACTCGCGCAGTCTGGGACCGGGCCAGCTTTTCTTTGCGGTGAAGGGTGAGCGTTTGGAGGGGCACGACTTCGTGGAGCACGCACTTGAAAAAGGGGCGGTGGGAGCGGTCGTGCGAAAGGATGAACTCCACCGCTATTCGCATCCGAGGCAACTATTAGCCGTGGACAACACCTTAGCCGCGCTTCAGACTCTGGCGGCGGCGGTGCGGAAGGTATGGGGGAAACCGCTGGTCGCGGTGACAGGATCGGCGGGGAAGACAACGACGAAGGAAGCGATCGCGCACGTGCTGAGCTCGCGATTTCGAGTGCTGAAGTCCGAAGGGAATTTCAACAATCATTTTGGCTTGCCGCTGATGCTGCTGAAGCTCGAGCCAGAGTACGACATCGCCGTGATTGAAATGGGGATGTCGCATGCAGGGGAGATCCGGGCGCTGGCGAAAATCGCGCAACCTGACGTGGGTGTGGTGACCAATGTGGCGCCCGTACATCTTGAATTTTTTGATTCGCTGGCCGAAATTGCGCGTGCCAAATATGAGTTGATCGAATCTCTTCCGGCCACTGGAACGGCGGTTTTGAATGGTGACGACGAGTATGTCTCGCAGTTTGGGCGCGGGTTCCGAGGGAAAGTGGTGAGGTATGGGGTGGGAGCAACGGCGGATGTGCGGGCGGAAAATATTCAGTCAAAGGGCGCGCAAGGTACCGAGTTCGATGCGCTGATTGGAGGGCGGCGCGAACACGCGACGCTGCCGCTGGTCGGCGAACATAACGTTCTGAATTCGCTGGCCGCGGTGGCTGTGGGAGTGGAGCGTGGGCTACAGCCGTCAGAGGCGATGGCAGCATTGTCGACGTTATCGCCCGCGGAAAAACGCGGACAGGTTCTCCAAGTGGGTAACATCACGGTGATCAACGATTGTTACAATTCCAATCCAAAGGCGCTGCAGGCGATGGTAGACGCGCTGGCTGCGATGCCGGCCAAAAGGCGCATCGTCGTGGCGGGCGAGATGCTGGAGTTGGGTCCGGCCGGGGAAGAAATGCACCAGCGGGCCGGGCAGCATATCGCAGAGAAGAAGATAGACGCAGTGTTGGGGGTTCGCGGCCTGGCGCAGTTTTTAGTTCACGGCGCGAAGCAGTCCGGAACCCAGGCGGAGTTTGTGGCGTCGTCCGAAGAAGCGGGCGAGTGGTTGGCG
Source organism: Candidatus Sulfotelmatobacter sp. (assembly GCA_049515395.1). Classification (GTDB taxonomy): domain Bacteria; phylum Acidobacteriota; class Terriglobia; order Terriglobales; family Acidobacteriaceae; genus Sulfotelmatobacter. The sequence continues at coordinate 13,009 of JBEKUD010000066.1, forward strand.
CGCGAAGCGCGCGACGGAGACATGATTCTGCTGAAGGGGTCGCGCGGGGTAAAGCTGGAAAGGGCGCTCGAGAGCTGGTTCGCACGGCGCGACAGCAGGAGTTGAGATTGTTGCGGGAGGGAGGCTGATTGCTCTACTGGTTGTTGTTCGTGAAGCTGCAACATTATTTTCCACCCTTCCGCATCTTCCGTTATCTGACGTTTCGCACCGCTTTTGCCAGCCTCACAGCACTGTTTACCGCGCTGATCGTAGGGCCGCTCGTAATCAACCGGCTGCGCGAATTCCAGATTGGACAATACATTCGGGAAGAAGGTCCGAAGGCGCATCAGAAAAAAGCGGGAACGCCGACGATGGGTGGGCTGCTCATTGCGATCGCGATTGTTGTCCCCACGTTGCTGTGGGCGGACCTGAGTAATCGTTTCGTGTGGATTGCGGTGTTTGCCACTTGCGCCTTCGCGGCGATTGGATTTACCGATGACTACACGAAAGTGGCGCACCGCCGGAATCTTGGATTGACGGGGCGGGCGAAGTTGGGTCTGCAGGTTGCGGCCAGCATTGTGATTGCGGTCATGCTGATTGCAATGCAGAACTATGGGATGTATTCGACCAAGCTGATTGTGCCGTTCCTCAAGCAGTTTCATCCGGACCTGGTGGTGCAGAGCATGGAGCGGTTCCCGCACTTATGGCCGCTGGCATTTTTGCCGTTCATGGCGTTTGTAGCTCTGGTGATCGTGGGATCGAGCAACGCGGTGAACCTTACGGACGGCCTGGATGGACTGGCCATTGGCTGCACGGTGATTGCCGCCGGCGCGTTGACGATGCTGACCTATGTGAGCGGGCACGCGACCTTCGCGACATATCTGGAAATTCCAAAAATGCCGCAGGTCGGCGAGTTGACGATTTTCTGCGGAGCGATGGTCGGGTCGTCCATTGGGTTTCTGTGGTACAACGCGCATCCGGCGGAAGTGTTTATGGGCGACGTCGGTTCGCTGGCGCTGGGCGGCGCCATTGGGACGGTCGCCGTGATCATTAAGCAGGAACTGTTGCTGCCGTTTATCGGCGGAGTATTTGTGATCGAGGCGATATCGGTGATCCTACAAGTGGGATCGTATAAGCTGCGCAAGAAGCGGATATTCAAGATGGCGCCCATCCACCATCATTTCGAGTTGATGGGCTGGTCGGAGTCGAAGATCATTGTGCGGTTCTGGATCGCGTCGCTGGTGTTTGCGCTGTTCGCGCTGACGACGCTGAAGCTGCGGTAGGCGAGGCATTGTCGATGGATAATTCTTGATTGTTGCGTGAAAACCTTCGGGGGAGGGGGTGTGATCCGTTCGTAATCGACCCTCCGTGATCAGCAATCAACAATTCACTTGTACATGGAACTCAACAACAAACGCGTCCTGGTAGTTGGTCTCGGCAAGTCGGGGGTAGCTTCGGCGCTGTTCCTGAAGGCGCGCGGGGCGCGGGTTACCGTGTCTGATACGAAGAGCGGCGATGAATTGCGGAACGAAATTCCGTTGCTGCTCGATCACGGAATCACCGTCGAGACCGGGGGGCACGGCGAGCGTACATTCCGCGGGCAGGATTTGATTGTGGTGAGCCCGGGGGTTCCGGTGGATGCGCCGCCGCTGGTGCAGGCGCGTGCGCTAGGCGAGTCGGTGATCGGAGAGATTGAACTGGCAGCCCAGTTCTTGCCGGGACCGATTGTGGCCATCACAGGATCCAACGGAAAGACTACGACTACAACTCTGACGGGAGAAATCCTGGCGGCGGGCGGATTGCCAACCCTGGTGGGTGGAAACATTGGCGCTCCGGCGATTTCGCTAGCCGAGCGGGCAAAGCCGGAGACCGTGATTGTGCTTGAGATTTCCAGCTTCCAATTGGAAACCATACAGACGTTTCGGCCGAAGGTCGCCGTGATCTTGAATGTGACGCCGGACCATTTGGATCGGCATCGGACGCTCGCAGTCTACGTGAACGCTAAGGCCCGTATCTTCGAAAACCAGCGGGACGGCGATTTTGCCGTGTTGAATGCCGATGATCCTATCTGTGTGGCGATGGCGGCGCGGACTCCAGCGCGGGTGTTTTGGTTCAGCCGGCAGAAGGAGGTGAAGCAAGGAGCTTGGGTTCACGACGGAGGTATTCTTTTCCGCGCCGAGGAGCGACAAAGCGAAATCATGTTGGTTTCCGAGATTCCCCTGAAGGGCGCGCACAATCTGGAGAACGTGTTGGCGGCGGTGTGCGGGGGCGCGTTGATGGGGTGCGAACCCACCAAGATCCGGCAGGCGGTGCGGGACTTCAAGGCCGTCGAGCACCGCCTGGAATTTGTCGCGACGATCCGCGGCGTCGATTACTACAACGATTCGAAGGCCACGAATGTGGATGCGACCATCAAGGCGCTGGAGTCGTTCCCGGCGAACATCCACCTCATTCTGGGCGGCAAGGACAAGGGGAGCGACTACACCGTGCTCAATGATTTGCTGCGGCAACGGGTGAAGCGGGTGTATACGATCGGTGCGGCGGCGGCGAAGATCGAGTCGCAGATCGCTTCTTCGAAGGTCGGGAATGTTGAAGTCGTGCATGCGGAGACCTTGGAGAACGCGATCCGCAAGGCGAATTCTGTGGCGCACCCGGGTGATGTGGTTTTGCTGGCTCCGGCGTGCGCGAGCTTCGATCAATTCAAGAACTATGAACAGCGCGGGCGCTTGTTCAAGGAGATTGTGCTCGGGCTGGGGTGATCTGAACTGTCAACCGAATAGTGCTGTCCCTCGGCGGACTCGGTTCCCGGTTCCGACCCAACCCACGACTTACGTCCTCGGCTAACCGATGCCGCCGCTCCGCGGCCGGAGTGCGCGAGTCCGGCCTGTGCCTTCGCCCGACGCGCCCGAACCAAGACAATCAACAATCAAAAATCAGCAATCGGCAATTCCTTCTCCGCGTCTCCGCGGCTCCATGGTGAAATGAAGTTCCCATGGCAAAGCGAGTGAGCGTGGACCGCTGGCTGTTTACGGCCACGATGCTGCTGGTGTTCGTAGGGCTGGTGATGGTGTTTTCTGCCTCGGCAGTGATGGCGCGGGAGCGGTTTGGATCGCCCTATGCATTCCTGCTGAAGCAGTTGGTCTGGGCGTCGGCGGGCATCGTAGCGATGGTGATCACGATGCGCGTGGACTACCGGCGTTACAAGCATCCGGCTCTGGTTTTTTCACTGCTTGGACTCACTACGCTGCTGCTGATTTCCGTTTTTTTTCTCGACCGCTCGCACCATACGCATCGCTGGATTCACGCGGGCGGTTTTTCCTTTCAACCCTCGGAGTTGGCTAAACCTGTCCTGATTCTGTTTCTGGCGTATTTTCTCGAAGGCCGCGTCCGGACGATGGATGACGGGCGGAAGACGCTGATGCCGGCGGCAGCACCCGTCTTAATGCTGCTTGGATTAATTGTCTTGCAGCCCGATCTGGGCACTGGCATCGCTTGCGCGGGGATCGTCGCTTGCATCCTGTATGTAGCGGGGATGCGCTTGCGATATTTCGGGTATGCGTTTGGGGCGTCGTTACTGCCGCTGTATTTTCTGATTTTCCATGTCAGCTTCCGGCGCGACCGCATTCTGGCTTTTCTGAATCCTTACGCCGAGCGGCAGAAGGCTGGATTTCACTTGATTCAATCGCTGATCGCGGTCGGTACCGGCGGCGTAACTGGAACGGGCCTGATGGAAGGCAAACAGAAGCTTTTTTATCTACCGGAACCACACACTGATTTTATCTTTGCCGTGACGGCGGAAGAGTTGGGTTTGGTGGGAGCGCTGTTTGTGATCACGCTGTTTGCCGTCTTTCTGTGGCGCGGAATGCGGGTTTCGTGGCGGACAGAAGACGTGTTCGGGCGATACCTGGCGGTGGGGATCACCAGCATGGTGGTGCTGCAGGCGTTCATCAACATTAGCGTGGTACTGGGCATGATGCCGACCAAAGGCATCCCGCTGCCGCTGGTGTCGTATGGAGGATCGTCATTATTTGTGACGCTGGCGTGTGTGGGCGTGCTGCTGAATATTACGAAGCAAGCGGAGTAAGGAATGGCAATTGCTGATTGTTGATTGCTGATTGTTGATGGAAAGGCCTAAGGCATCGGCAGTCCGCGGGAAATCTTGGGCGCTTCATCAACAATCCGCAATCATAAATCAGACATTCTTTCGAACTTCGTGCGGCGCTTCCCAACTTCAGAGGAGGACGGTTGAGACGATTCCTTTCGCTTTTCTTATTTTGCTCTGCTCCGGTTACCATCACTGCGGCTCAGAAGACGGAGCAACTCCAGTCCGTCCAGATGCCGCCGCAGGTTCCAATGTTCACCGCGTCGGCGTTGGCGGCGAAGGTTCCAGCCGCGAAGCCCGAAGATGTGAAGTCGATGGAGGCAATCCTCGCCGCGATCTACGATGTGATCTCCGGTCCCGCAGGCGGCCGCGACTGGAATCGCTTCCGCTCGATGTTTCTTCCGCAGGCGCGCTTCACCGAAGTGGCCACCGGACCGGACGGAGCCCATAGGGTCATCACCTGGAGCGTGGATGAGTTTGTGCGAGACGCGGGAGAGATCTTTTCCAAAGAGCCGTTCTACGAAAAAGCGATCCTGAACCGGCCCCAGAGTTTCGGAGATATTACGCAAGTGTTCAGCAGTTACGAATCACGGCACAGCCCAGCGGACAAGCCTTTCGAGCGGGGAATCAACAGCATTCAGTTACTCAATGATGGCACGCGCTGGTGGGTGATCTCGATTCTCTGGGATACGGAGCGGGCGGGTAATCGGCTGCCGGCGAAGTTCCGGAAATAAAAGAGGGCCGCGGATTCTCACGCATCTTCGCGTCATTTTGTCTTGTCCGTGTGAATCCGTGTAGATCCGGGGCTCTGGTTTATAGTCACTGCATGCGAGCCATTCTGGCGGGCGGCGGAACAGGAGGACATGTGATCCCGGCGCTGGCCATCGCGAACGAACTCAAGAAAAGCTATGGTGCCGAGGTGCTATTCATGGGGACGGCTCGCGGGATCGAGAACCGCCTGGTACCGGCGGCGGGTTATCGGTTGAAGTTGGTGCGGGTGGGCGCTCTGAAAAACGTCAGCCTAATGACGCGAGCGAAGACAGCTTTTGATTTGCCGCGAGCGATCTGGAGCGCGGGCCGCATGCTGAATGAGTTTGCGCCGGACGTGGTGATCGGCGTGGGCGGATATGCGTCCGGTCCCGCGATGCTGGCCGCGATCGTGAAACATATTCCTACGCTGGCGTTTGAGCCGAACGTTGTTCCGGGATTCGCCAATCGCATGGTGGCGCGATTCGTGTCCGGCGCTGCGGTTCACTTTGAGGAGACGGCGAAATATTTTCGCCATGCGCAGGTGACGGGTGTACCGGTGCGGCAGGCGTTCTTTGAAATTCCAGCCAAGCGCGGTGGGACGCCAACTTTGTTGGTCTTCGGCGGAAGTCAGGGGGCGCACGCGATCAACGACGCAATGATTCGGTGCTTGCCGGAGTTGCGGCGGCAGGCTCCCGGGATTCACATCATTCATCAAGCAGGCGAGCGTGACTATAACGACGCGCTGTCGGCGTACCGTCGATTCGATGAATCCGGGCTGGGAGAGTCGGCGGAGGTCTTCAAGTTCATCGAAGATATGCCGGGGGCGTTTGCGCGGGCGGATTTGGTGGTGTGCAGGTCCGGAGCGAGCACCGTAGCGGAGATTACGGCGGCGGGAAAGCCTGCGATTTTCGTGCCGTTTCCGCGGGCCGCGGACGATCATCAGCGAGTGAACGCCGAAGCGCTGGCGAGGTCGGGTGCGGCGGTGGTGGTTGAGGAGTCGAAACTGGAAGGAGTCTGGCTGGCGGAGACGATTGCGGCGCTGCTGGGAGACCGGCGACGGTTGCAGTTGATGAGCGAGGCGGCATGTGGGTTAGCGCATCCGCAGGCTGCTCGCGACATTGCGGCGATGGCCGCACGGGTGGCGGGAATGGACGAAAATTAGCCACGGATCAACGTGGATTCTCGCGGATATATTTCTCGAACCGTCTGGTATTTGGATTTTATCCGGGGAAGATCCGTGGCCGAGACGGTTCGCGCATGCGGAGGAATTGGCTGATGCCGACTTGGTCGCGAAAATTGGGGGGAATGTTCTTAGCCGCGTTCCTCGCGTTCGGGCTGCTATATGTGGGAGACGCGCTGGTGTGGCAGGTGCGCTTGCTGCGAGGCACGGCGTACGGCACGGTAGAAGTACATCAGTTTCTGGCCACATCCCTCAAGGGCGACAAAATTGAGTATGACATGACGGGCACGGTACAGGAGAAATGTGCGCGGGCGCTCGTTCCACAGCAGGGGAACCCTGCCTGCTGGTGGTTGGAAAGGCACAAAGCGCAATGGGAATAGAACAGCTAGCCACAGATTCGCGCGGATTTTCACGGATACTTCTCGCTGGGATTTCTTGATGGTTGAGCTCGATCCCTGGGAATCCGTGTAGAACCGTGGCCCGGAAGTCGATTTATGTTTGCCAAGATTCAGCAAATACATTTCGTGGGGATTGGTGGGATCGGCATGAGTGGGATCGCCGAGGTGCTGCTGAATCTCGGGTACAAGGTTTCGGGATCGGATCTGAAGCAATCGGGAGTTACGCAGCGCCTGGCCAGCCTGGGTGCTGCAATCTTTGAGGGACATCGCGCGCAGAATATATCCGGAGCAGAAGTGGTGGTGACCAGTTCGGCGATTGCAGGGGAAAATCCCGAGGTCGTCGAAGCGCACAAACTCCACATGCCAGTGATTCAGCGCGCCGAGATGCTGGCGGAATTGATGCGGCTGAAGTACGGCATCGCCATTGCCGGGATGCATGGCAAGACGACCACGACTTCGATGGTCGCGGCGGTGCTGGCCGGGGGTGGGCTCGATCCGACAGTCGTAGTAGGCGGGCGAGTCGACGCGATGGGATCGAATGCACGGCTGGGGAAGTCGCAATATCTGGTGGCGGAAGCGGATGAGAGTGACCGCTCGTTCCTGAAGTTGTCGCCCATCTTATCTGTGGTGACCAACATTGACCGCGAGCACATGGATTGCTACCGCAACATGCGAGACGTAAAGAAAACATTTTTGGAGTTCATGAATCGGGTGCCGTTTTATGGAATGATCGTGGCGTGCAATGACGACCCGTTGTTGCGGCGACTGCTGCCCGAAGTGCAACGGCGCACCGTAACGTATGGAACGAAGCGAGGATCGGATTTCTGGGTCAAATTGGAAACTGGCGGCTCGCCGGCAATTGCCGGCGCTAGCGGACCTCTGGGCCGTTTCCGGGTGAGCTATCGAAAAAAAGATATGGGCGAGTTCACGCTGCATGTGCCGGGAGTTCACAACGTTCTAAATGCCACGGCGGCGATTGCGGTAGGGGTGGGACTTGATGTTGACGCGGAGGCGATCCGGGCGGCGCTCGACCAATTCCGCGGAGTTGACCGGCGCTTCCAATTGCGCGGACGGGTGGCGGGGGTGAGTGTGATCGATGATTACGGGCACCATCCGACCGAAGTCAAAGCGACGCTGGCCGCAGCGCGGCAATGCGGTTTTAACAAAATTCATGTGGTGTTTCAGCCCCACCGCTATACGCGCACGCGCGATTTGATGGAAGAGTTCACCACCGCATTTGCCGATGCGGATTCGCTGTTGGTGCTCGATATTTATGCGGCGAGCGAGAAGCCGATTGAAGGAATCAGCGGAGAACGGTTAGCCCGGACAATCGGTGAGAAGGGTGGTCGAGACTCGCAGTACGTGCGCTCGTTCGCCGATGCGGTGAGTTCGGTTGCGGCTGCGGCACAAGATGGGGACATGATTTTGACGCTGGGCGCGGGCAGCGTCGCGCAGTTGGGGCCGATGATCGTGGAGAGGTTGAAGGAGCAACAAGATGTAGCCTTACGGAACTGATTTTCTTCCCGCCGCGGATCTACCATTGCTAACCGATTGGGGCGACGCTCGTCCAATCTGCCATAGGGAGAGAAGGCCATGAAAAATACACAGGCGTGGGGATGGCTGGCCGCGGGAGTGATCGCGCTGGGGTTGAATGGGATCGATCACGACGGCGGTGCGGCATGGGCGCATAGCGCGGTGAATCAGCTGATGGCGCGGATCAGCGAGCGGTCGGAAGGGGTGCTCGCGCTGGCTGCGGGACGGGCCGACTGGTTCCTGGCGAAGAATGAAGTGACGGCGGCCCGAGACGAGACTGCGTCCTGCCGTTTCGCGACGATGATGGCAGGCGCACAGACGAAGATTGCCCACAGTCGGAGTGGAATGGCTCGCCTGCAAGCGATGTCGGCGCGGCAAGGGGCGGAATGGGCACGATGGGAGGCCAATCGGGCGCGAATTGAGGCGCAGGTTGCCCGAGTTCGCTTTGAGCCTACGGCTTTCAATTCGGACCGGATTTCCGTTGTCTGTCCGAGAGTGAAGGTCGAGGTTCCGCGCGTGAACATCCCGCGCGTACGGATTTCAATCCCGAGCGCGCATGTCGAGACGGTAAGTTTGGAGAACGATTAAGATCTTGTTCGTGGTTGAGCAGTCCGATCGTCGCGTTCGTCCTGGTTCGTTCTTGCGCGATTCCTAATCGAAGCACGCGCCTCCTCTTCCAGTGTTCCTTGATGATGGCCAATGCGGTTCCTCGCTGTGCAAAACTTCGATAATTTTTCTGTCTCACTTCGCGAAATAAAGCTATAGTTTGAAGGCTCAGCGATTCAACAGCGACAACTGACCTGAACTGATGGCGCGGAAATCCGGCCCCACCATCTTGCAGGAGGAGTTGTACCCACCCAGCGCTGGAGCCGCGCGCGAGGAGATGGAGGATGCGCGTCTCGTCGACCTCGACCTGGATGAGGAGTCTCCGTTTCTGCGCGGGCAAAGGCGGATCTCCGCCCGCCGAAGTTCTCTTCCCAAGAAAACCGCGAACCGTTTGTTGTGGGCAGTCGTGGCGGCGACTGTGTTTTGTGCCGGAGCATTCGGCGCGGCCCTGCTGTACCACTATGGCGAGCATTCGTGGCGCTTCCGCGTGGAATCGAGCGACGAGATTGAAGTCACGGGAATGCAGAACGCGACCAAGGCACAGATCATGGAAGTGATGGGCGCCGACATTGGACGCAATATTTTCTTTATTCCGCTGGCCCAGCAGAAGGCGCAACTGGAGCAGATTCCGTGGGTGGAATCGGCCAGCGTGATGCGCTTCGTTCCCAATCGCCTGAAGGTGGAAATTCATGAGCGCATGCCGGTGGCGTTTGCCCGGGTGGGTCCACGCATGGCGTTGATCGATGCGGGTGGCACGCTGATGGAGTTGTCGCCCAAACACCGGTATTCATTCCCTGTGATCCTGGGGATGAATCCCGGAGAGCCGCTTTCGACGCGCGCCCCGCGGATGAAGATATATAGCGAGATGGTGCGGGAGTTGGAATCGGGCGGAGCACATTATTCCCAGGATCTGAGCGAAGTGGATTTGACCGATCTGGAAGATGTGAAGGTGCGGGTCAATGATGCGGCCGGCGATGTGCTGATTCATCTGGGATCGTCGGACTATCTGCGCCGGTACAAAATCTACGTAACGCACGCGCAGGGTTGGCGGCAGCAGTTTCAGAGGCTCGAATCGGTGGATCTGCGGTACGACAACCAGATCATTGTGAATCCCGACATGGAGCGGACGGCGAAGCAGGTTCCGCTGAATCCGGGCATGGCGAAAGCGGCGGCTGCGGCGGGAGTGAAGCAGGCCTCTCTGCTGACGCGCATCGCGCCGAATGATCGTCAGGTACCCAAGCCGGCATTCGAATTGAGCGCGAGAAAAGTTGATCTTAAGTCCGCTTCGAGCGGTAGCAAGAACGCTGGCGGGAAGCCCAAAGCGGCGGATCCCGCTGCAACCGTGAGAAAAACTGCGGCAACCGGGAAAGCTGCGAAGGGGAGGATTGCGAAAAAACCAGTCGAACGCGCCCATGCAGCCCGGCGGCCGGCAGCAGGGAAAAAACTGCGAAGCGCGACACCCAACGCCAAGCCGCCGCATGGCACCGGCGGGCAAAAACCGAGTGCCGCAGTTGCCAAGACTCCGGCTGAGCAGGAGCCGAGCGATTGAGAATTTCGAGCTTGTGTTTTTTCATAACGGTTTTAGCGAATCTGGTTGAGGACTAATTAAGAGATGGCGAACCAGCAGGGGAATGCTTTGACGGCGATCGATGTGGGCAGCGCAAAAACATGCGCGCTCATGGTGGAGGTGACCGATGGCGGCCTGCGCTATCGCGGACACGGAGTGGCGGACTCGCGTGGGTCGCGCAAAGGTGTGATTGTCGAACTGGAAAAGGCGGTGGCAGCGATTCAAAAAGCGGTGGAGGCGGCGGAGGATGTGGCCGGCGCGGCGGTGGAGCACGCCACCGTAGGCATCGGCGGAGCGCACGTGCGTGGGGTCAATAGCCATGGCGGCATCAGTCTGGGGACGCGTCCGCGCGAGATTGGCCGCGACGAGATCAAGCAGGCGGTGGAGCGTGCGCGTGCAATTCCGCTTCCAGCGGATCGTGGAGTGCTGCACCTTCTGCCGCAGGAATTCATTCTCGACGACCAGGCCGGGGTGCATGATCCGCTGGGCATGATGGCGGCGCGGTTGGAGGTACGCGTCCATCTGGTGACCGCGGCGGCCAGTGCGGTGCAGAACGTGATCAGCGCGGTGAATCGCGCCGGCGTCCACGTGGATGACACGGTATTCGAGCCGCTGGCCGCGGCCGATTCCGTGCTGCGCGCCGACGAGCGAGAGTTGGGGGTCTGCCTTGCAGACATCGGAGCGGGATCGACAGAACTGGTGGTTTTCCTGCAAGGAGCCGTAGCTTACACGGGAGTGATTCCGGTGGGTGGCGACCACTTTACCAGTGACTTGTCGATGGGCATGTGCACGCCATTGGCGGAAGCGGAAAAAATCAAAAAAGTGTACGGCAATGCCATCGTCACCCTGATTCCGGAAGGCAACGAAGTGGAGGTTCCGTCCGTCGGCGACCGGCCGTCGCGTCTGTTGCCGCAGCGGCTGGTGGCGGAGATTCTTGAACCCCGGGCCCGCGAACTATTCGAAATGATGCGTGAAACTCTGCGGCAAAGCGGCATGTTTGATGCATGCCTGGCGGGCATCGTGTTGAGCGGCGGAGGATCGCGTCTGCCGGGAATTTTTGACGTAGCGGAGTCGGTCTTGCGACGCCCGGTGCGACTTTCCTGGCCGACACCGCTGGCGAAAATGCCATCCACTCTGGCCGAGCCCGAGTTTGCCACGTTGCTGGGGATGGCGAACTACGGACAACGGGCGCGAGTGGCGCGCGGTTTTCAGGGCGACCGCTGGGGATCGCGATTGAAAGCGTTGCTGGTGGGGTGAAGCAGTGATCAGTGATCAGTGGTGAGTGGTCCGTATGCAGCCGGTTCTACCAGCTACTGACCACGAGCCACTGGCCACCGATTTAAGAAAGAGAATTCAAATAGAGGCGAAAACAATTATGACAAACGATTCGAGCATTCGCATCAGCTTCAACGAAGAACCTCTTAACGACGCCAAGATTAAGGTCATTGGCGTGGGCGGCGGCGGCGGCAACGCGGTGAATCGCATGATCGATGCTGGCGTGGAAGGCATCGAGTTCATCGTAGCCAATACAGACTTGCAGGCGCTACGCCTCGCGCGCGCGCCGGTGAAGTTGCAGCTCGGCGTGAAGCTGACCAATGGTCTGGGCGCGGGGGCGAATCCAGAAGTAGGACGCAAGGCGGCGCTGGAGGATTCCGACAAAATCATCGAAGCCCTGGAAGGCGCTGACATGGTGTTTGTTACCACCGGCTTGGGCGGAGGAACGGGCACGGGCGCGGCGCCGATCATTGCGTCGCTGGCTTGTGAGATGGGCGCGCTTACTGTGGCGGTGGTGACCAAACCGTTTTCCTTCGAGGGCCGGCGGCGGATGACGCAGGCGGATCGCGGAATCGCGGAGCTCATGGAATCGGTAGACACGACGATTGTGATTCCGAATGAAAAGCTGCTGGCCGTGGCAGAGGACGCGGGATTCTTCGAATCGTTCCGCGTAGCCGATGACATTCTGCGGCAGGGCGTGCAGGGAATTTCCGACATCATTACGATTCCCGGCATCATCAACCGCGACTTCGCTGACGTGAAGACGATCATGGCCCGCATGGGTTATGCAGTGATGGGGACGGCGACGGCGAGCGGCACCAAGCGCACCATCGAAGCTGCGCAGCGCGCGATTGCTTCCCCCCTGCTGGAGGCGGGGGCGATTGACGGAGCACGCGGCATTCTGATCAACATCACGGGATCTGCCTCTCTTAAGCTGGCTGAAGTGCAACAGGCTTGCTCCATCATTCAAAGCGCGGCCCATGAGGACGCCAATATTATTTTCGGTGCGGTGCTGGATGAGAAGATGAAAGATGCGGTAAAGATTACCGTGATCGCGACCGGCTTCCGGGAGATTCCGCGTTCGCAGCGGACAGCGGAACTGCACCACTCCTTCGCGGCATCGCACGACGATGCCATGGATTTTCCGGATCCGGTTGGTCTCCCCACTCCCGCAAGTTTTTCCGATTCCACGACCGAACGCAAGGTCGAGGACCACGGAATGGCAGAGCCAGCCCCGGTGGCAATGGCGAACGCAGCTCCTGAAGTAATCTCGCTCGACTCCATGCGTAGCGCGATGGTCGCCAATTTCGAACAGGAGGACCTGGATGTTCCGGCGTTCCTGCGCAAGCGTGGCGAAGTTATGTAGGTATTTTGCCCACTGAGAGATCAAGAAACGGCGGAGAAAAAAAGGGAAAAGCTTTTCCCACCGGGAAGTACCTTTTCAGTCATGGGCTGAAGGATTACCGAGGCAGCAGTACTGAAGTAATTCCCATTTAAGTACCTGTTTCAAAAAGGTTTAAATCTAAATTGGTGATGATTCCAAGAGAAACTTTGTTGTTGCCTGAAACACACTAACTCCCGTAGTATCGCGGAGATGGGGAAAGTTGCCGGGTGGCGCCGGTAGCTGGCAGGCTTCGTGCATTCAAGTGGGCAGGGAATCCGGGGATCAGAGGGACGTACATAAGATGTCTAAGTTGGGACCGCGCTATCTTCGTCTGATGGTGTTCGTGGGTGGATTGGTTCTGTCGCCGCTGGCGTTTGCGGCCCACGTCAACCCGCATCCACTGAATACCAGCAAGCCAAAATCAACTCAGCGAGTGAGTGAGAGTCAGCGGACCAGGCATCGCATGCGGCATCTGGCGCGTAGCCGCACGACGAGCGCTCATCCCGCGAGCCTGACGCGGACCTCGGCCAGCAGGAGTTCGCTAAGCCAGCGCCGGCACGCTTATCACGAACGTTTTTCCATGAGTTCGTTCGCTGCGGGAATTACCGGCGGAGACAATACGGACGGAGAAGATGCGGTCGTGCGCCAGGCGGCGATTGACGCCTTGGGCAACATGAATGGCACTGTGGTCGCGATCGAGCCGACCAGTGGCCGCGTTCTGGCCATGGTGAATCAAAAGCTGGCGCTGTCGAGTGGCGCGCAACCCTGCTCGACCATCAAACTTTCCGTGGCGTTGGCGGCGTTGAGCGAAGGATTGATCTCCAAGGAAACCGAGGTTCCGCTCGGCGGCCACTATCGAATGAATCTTACGGAAGCTCTGGCGCACTCCAATAACGCCTATTTCGAGGCGGTGGGGCGCAAGCTGGGATTCGAAAAAGTTGCTTACTACGCCCACGAGTTCGGCTTGGGCGAACTGGCCGGATATGACATTCCGGGCGAACAGTTGGGCACCTATCCCGATGAAGTGATCCCGGACAAGCTGGGCGGGGTCGGAAAAATGTGTTCGTTCGGCGAAGGCATCTCCATGACTCCGCTTCAACTTGGAGCCATGGTTTCCGCCATCGCGAACGGAGGTACGCTGTATTATCTGCAGCATCCCACCACGCCAGAAGAGATTACAAATTTTCAGCCGCGTATCAAGCGCCAGTTGGATATCGCGCCGATCATTCCGGAAATTTCGGTGGGCATGGCTGGGGCAGTGCAATATGGCACGGCTCGCCGGCTGGGGCTCAACTTCAGCGAGGAAGAGATTCTGGGCAAGACCGGGACCTGCTCGCACGCCGGCACGCGCTTCGGCTGGTTCGCTTCCTATGCGAATACCAGCAGCGGCCGCATCGTGGTCGTGGTGTTTCTGCAGGGCGGGCGCCCGACGTTTGGTCCTAAGGCGGCTGAAATTGCCGGCCACATGTACCGCAACCTCTACGATCACAATTTCTTCCTTGCTGGTCCTTCCCGGCCGGCGGACACAGCCGCGCAGCGTTAAAGCGTGAAGCTCGCAAAATAGAAAATTCCTGGTTTTCATCACCAGACCTCCCAAAG
>JBEKUD010000067.1:0-26255 GCA_049515395.1 Candidatus Sulfotelmatobacter sp.
CGCGAGAATCTCTGTCTTGCCCCACGTCGCAGCCAGAAAGCTGACGGCCTGGGCCTTGTTATTCGGACTGACGTATTCGAAAGGTCGCATCAGGCACCTGCCTTTTGTCCGAGTGCTGCCAGGACACGGTCGGGAGTCAGTGGAAGAAACGGCACGCGCACTCCAATTGCATTCGCGACCGCATTGGAGATTGCTGCGCCGGGCGAGATCACGGGTGGTTCCCCGAGCCCTATTACGCCGCGTTCGTCGTAACCTTTGCCCGTCATCATGTGCACGACGAGCTCGGGGATGTCGCTCAGCCCAGCCAAACGGTAGAACTCCATATTGTCATTCAGCATGTGACCGGTGGTCGGGTCCATGACTTTCTCTTCGTAAAGTGAGTAGCTGATACCCATGATCAAGGCGCCATAACACTGGCTCTCGGCAGTCGTGAGATCAATGACCAGCCCGCAGTCCTGAACCGCAACCATCTTTTTGACTTTGACGATGCCAGTCTCGGTATCGACTTCCACTTCGGCCATCTGCACGCCGCCAACGCCGCTGCTGGTGAGATCCGGTGGTTTGCTTTTGTTGGGATTCTTGCCGCGTAGGGTGAGCGGCATCGCGCCGAGTTTGGAACAAGCTTCTTTCCAACCAAGCGATCGGGAGGAATCTCCGCGGACCCTAACGGTTCCATTCACACATTCCAGATCCTCGGGTTTTGCGTTCAGTGCAGGCGCCACTTTCGCGAAGAGCGCGTCGCGCGCATCGACGGCAGCCCGGCGCGTGGAAGAACTCACACCGCCAATTGTGGTTGAACCGCCGGAGCCGCCTGATGGCGGATAATTCGTGTCGCCAATCTGAAGATAGATCGCATCCATCGGGATGCCTAACGTATCAGCCGCAACGATGAGGATGCAGGTACGAGTTCCCGTCCCCAGATCCTGGGAACCCATTTTGAGTTCGACGGATCCGTCCGGTTGAATGGTGAGATCGCAATCACTGCCATGGCCGCGTCCGCCCCAGGTATGAAGGGAGAGTCCGACCCCACGCACTATCTCACCCGAATTGCCTTGCCGGCGGGGATGCCACTTCTGTTTCCATCCTATAAGGTCGGCAGCGATGGCGAGTTCTTCGCGATAAATATCCTGACGCGGTTTGGTGAGGTCGAGATTCTTGCTGAAGAATTCGAGCGGGTCTAAATCGAGCTTGGCGGCCAGGTCATCCAGAGCACACACGGTAAGAACGGCAGCCTGCGGATGGTTCGGTGCACGCCAGGCGCGCGCGGGGCCGATGTTGTTGCTGATAGCGGTGTGCTCTTTTCGCTGGTTCGGAACATTAAACACATAAGGAATCGGCGGCATGCCTCCGCCGCCGGGGCCGCCTGTACCCCACGAGTCTGACTGCCAGGCAACCAGCGTACCATCTTTCTTTGCCCCGACTTTCACGCGGGCATAGGCCGAGGGCCGGGCGCCGGCCACTTTGAGTTCCGCGTCACGCTCAAGCATGATGCGCACCGGCTTGCCGCCGGCCTTCTTCGATATTTCCGCGGTGAAGATCCCCCAACGATCGGGAGCAAACTTACTACCGAAACCTCCGCCGATATTGTCCTGATGGACACGAATGTTGGTGGCGGGAATTTTCAAGGGCTCCGCCATCTGCCCGGGAATACCAGAAACATTCTGCGTGGAGATGTGGGTGAACAGGTGGTTGTCATCGGTCCATTCGGAAATTGAACCGTGACTTTCCATGCAGCAGTGTGTGATGAGGGGGACGCCGTATAGGCCTTCGGAGACGACCTCGGCTTCCGAGAATGCTTTGTCCGGTTCGCCCAGAGTTTGCGCAGCGGTCTTCTGGTAATTCGACTTCTCTCGCTTCGCAGCCTCGGGATGAACGGTTGCAGATCGAATGGCATCCAGCACGGTGTCCGTGGCGCCATCGGCTTTGAGTCCTTGCAGAGTTTCGTCGCTGGCTTTCTCAACGATCCCGTATTGCTGGATCTGGCTGACCATCTGCTGACTCGGCACCTGGTTATCCAACATGTCGTCGATATCGTCCATGCTCAGCGGACCTTGTCCTTGCCCAGCGCCTTTGGGAGGCTCGGCGTCGCTGACCAGATGAGGCAATTGCTGATATGCCACTTTGATTCTGCGAATGGCGTCTTCGGCCGTAGGTTCGTCGATCGCCGCCACGGCAACGATTTCATCTCCCTCCCAATGAATCGTGGAGCCTGGTCCCTGCACGATGTGGACAGCCTTTACTCCAGGCATCTTCTCCGCGGCACTGGTGTCGACGCTGACGATTTTGGCGTGCGCATAGGGACAACGCAACACCTTGCCGTAGAGCATGCCCGGACGATCGACGTCGTAGGTGTATTTAGCCTGCCCTGAAACTTTGACGGATGAATCGACGCGGGTGATGCGCTTGCCGATCAGAGTGCGTTGATCTGCCTGGGGCCATGCATAGTTCGGAATAAGGTCCGGCATAACTTACGCTCCCCTCTGCGCAACTTGCGCGATGGCCTTGCGAATTCCATCATAGGTTCCGCAGCGACAGAGATTGCCGCTCAGACCGTGTCGGATGTCCTCCGGCGTGGGTTGCGGGTGTTGGTCGAGAAATGCTTTGCAGGCCACGACGAAACCGGGAGTACAGAAACCGCATTGTGAAGCATCGTTGTCGATGAACGCCTGCTGGATCGGATGCAACTTACCTTGCTGCATCAGGGACTCGATCGTGACGATCGGCTTATGCTGGGCTTCGATGGCGAGCAGCGAGCAGGCGTAGACCGGCTTGTTATCCATCAGAACCGTGCAGGCGCCGCATTCACCGCGATCGCAAACCCGCTTGGCGCCGGTAAGCTCGAATTGATCGCGAAGCGCGTCTAACAAGGTGACGCGAGGTTCGAGATTAGCCTTGTATTTCTCGCCATTGATAGTGAACTCCATGGCGACCTTGCCCGGCCCATGCACCGGGATCTCCTCCCCGGCGGCCAGGACTACCTTCGGGCCGGCGACCAGGGGTAGGGCGACGGAAATTCCCGAGATCCTAAGGAAATCACGCCGGGAGACTCCGGATTCATCTATTTTATCTGCTGGATTCTTTGGTTTCGGGTCAGGATCGCGCATTCCAAACCTCCACGGGAGGACAAATTGTTGGCAGCCGGATCTGTTGGTCAGGTGTCACAAGCATTGAACCGCAACGAGAATGATCACCACAGCAAAATTCTCGGTGCCGTCTGAAGCGAATCAGATTCGGAAAACCTGTGGCAGGAAATTATACGCTCACGGCCAATGGCTGCTGGAGCAAGCGCGGATCACGATCGAGCGCCGATGAAGATAATTCACAGTTCGCGATGCCGACCGTCCATGGCGGCATTGCAAAAATGTGTGCGTCACATGCAAGCTGATATCCATGCCAGAACTGCCCGATATTGCCGCCTACACCAGCGCGCTCGATTCGCGCATCGTTGGTCAGCCCCTGGAGCGGATTCGGCTGACGAGTGCTTTTCTCCTGCGAACTGCACAACCGACCCCTGCGAGTGTGGAGGGTCGCATAGTCCGCGAACTGCGGCGACTCGGGAAGCGCATTGTAATCGGCGTAGAGAACGATCTCTGGCTGTCCCTTCACTTGATGATTGCGGGCCGGTTGCACTGGCGGGCGCCGGCAGTGAAGCTAGCCGGACGACAGACTCTGGCGGCTTTCGATTTTCCCAATGGTTCTCTGGTTCTTACCGAGGCCGGGTCAAAGCGCCGCGCTTCGTTGCACATTCTGCTCGGCGAGGAAAGCTTGAGCACTTTCGATGCAGGAGGAATCGAAGTCTTTGCGAGCGATCTCAACACATTCCGCGCGACGCTCACGGCGGAAAACCACACTCTGAAGCGGGCACTGACGGATCCACGCCTGGTGAGCGGTATCGGCAATGCATATTCGGACGAGATCCTGCACGCGGCGCAACTATCTCCCCTCACGCTCACACAAAAAATGAAACCCGAAGAGTGGGAGAGACTGTTCGCTGCAACCCGCCACACGCTCGGGTTTTGGGTGGACCGGCTCTGCTCCGAGGCAAAGATCGCTTTCCCCGAAAAGGTCACGGCGTTTCGCGAGGGTATGGCGGTTCATGGTCGTTACGGCAAGCCATGCCCGAGATGCGGCGACAATATTCTGCGGATTCGTTATGCCGATAAAGAAACAAACTACTGCGCCCGATGCCAGACTGGTGGGAAAGTTCTAGCCGATCGAAGCTTGTCGCGACTATTAGGTTCGGATTGGCCACGGACATTGGAAGAGCTGGAAGCTCTGAAGCGCCGCTGAATATATGATGTTATCGGCAACTTCAACCTCGCCGACAAATATCGCAGAACGTTCACCTTTGCCGTGCGTTCAGCTTGTCGAGTACGCTCTTCAACTGTTCAAGCTTCTGTCCAGCCTCCCCCAGTTTGCCTTCCGCGGTCAGATGCTGGTAGTCGGCGAGGTCTTTGGCAGCTTCCGCGATGAGCGCATTGAGATCCGCTGCGGGCTGGGACGACGCGGCGGAGGCTGACTTGCTTCGCTCCGCCTGCGGCAGGGTAGCCTCGCCGCTGGTTGGAGAAGCAGTCAGCGACGAGACGGCTCCGCCAAAAAGCGAGGCCATTGCCGATTCGAAGGTTGGTCCGTATGCTAGCCGATCTTGCAGCGCGAGCACGACCAGGCGCAACTCCGGCATCGGACTTCGCTCAGCCTGCAGATAAATCGGCTCCGCATATAACAGTGCTTTCCCAGTCGGAATTACAAGCAGGGCGCCGCGCCTCACGTGCGAGCCCTGCTGATTCCATAGGGTCAATTGTCCAGAGAGCTGCGCGTTCTGATCGATTCGCGCCTCGATCTGCAATGGTCCGTCGACTAACTTTGTTTTGGGAAAGTTGTAGACCACCGAAGTGCCGTAATGTGCAGCGTCGCTGCGCCCGGCAATCCAGCCAATCAAGTTATTCCGGTTGGCCGGTGTGAAAGGAAGAATCTCCACAAACTCCTCGCCGGTTTCGCCGGGTAGTTTCATCAGCACGAAGTTCGGCTGCATTGCCTGGGTCGTCTGCTCACCGCCTTCGCCCATGCCAACTTCGGTGGCAACCGTCCACAAGTCTTCACGGTTGTAGAACGCTTCCGGGTCGGTCATATGATAAAGGCCATACACTTCCGCCTGGAGTTTGAGCAACAACTCCGGGTAGCGCACGTGTTTGCGCAGATCCGCCGGCATCAGGGCTGCATCCTTGAACAGTGTTGGAAAGATGCGACGGTAGGCTGCAATCATTGGATCTTCGGGATCGAACACATAAAAGGTCGTCGTGCCATCATAGGCGTCGATCACTACTTTCACGCTGTTCCGCAGGTAGTTGATGGAGTTGTCGCCGAGGCGATAGTGGGTCGAGTAGGGATAACTGTCTGAAAGCGTGAACGCATCCATGATCCACGACAGTCGACCGTCGTCGCCCAGCACGATGTAAGCGTCTGGATCGTAGGTCAAGAATGGCGCCAAGGCCGACACGCGGTCGCGAATGTTGCGGCGCATCAGCAGCCGGCTGTCCTTGTTCACGTCATCACTGAATGGCAGCTTCGCGAGGTCATCGCGATCGAGCGCGAGAATAAGGCGCCGCAGAAATCCGCCGACCACGATACCGCCATTGCCTTCGTACGATGTGAGGTTGTTGGTTGCGCCTTGCGGATAATTGAATTCCTTCTGCCGTGTCTTGACGTAGACGTCGGTGTTGGTCATCTCGCCGAAATAAATCTCTGGTCGAGTTACGTTCAGGCCACGCACCGTGCTTTGGACTGGCATATTGCTGAGAATCAGAGTGGGCAGCCCTTCCGCCGTAAAACCGTTGACCGGATTCATTGTGATGCCGTAGCCGTGGGTATAGATGAGCTTCTCGTTAATCCAGTTGCGGCTGCTTTCCGGGAGCTTATCCACGTTCAGTTCGCGCGCGGCGAGCATCACTTCGCGAGTCGTGCCGTCAATCGTATATCGATCGATATCAATGTCAGGAAAATCGTAGTAGGTGCGAATTTCCTGGATCTGGCGCAGCGTGTCCTGCAGGGCGCGCCAGTCCCACAAGCGGATGTTCTGAAGCGTAGCTTGATTATTCTGCGGGTCGGCTGCCTCAACCGTCGTCTCAGCAGGAAACTCACGCTGCGTCATCCGGTTCAATCCGTAGGCTTGGCGCGTCAATTCGGTGTTGAAGACAATGAACGGTTTTTCGCGGACCAGTTCGTTCGGCTTGACGATAAAGTTGCTGACGTACCAGGCGACGCCTTGAAGGGCAACATAACAGACCAAGGCTGGAACGATCGCGGCGAGCAGCCATCGCCCGCGTGGCAACCGCGTGGCGTTTAGGATCGCTACAACTGCGCCTAGAACGAGCGCCGCGCAGACGATGAGCATTCCGGTGAGCGTGATGTGCGCATCTGTGTAAGTGACGCCCCCGAAGATCGTATGATCGTCGAGCAATCGCCCGAAGCGGCCCATATACGCGCGCATGGCGAGAACCAGTAAAAGAAACGCAAAGGCGATCGACAGCCCTCGCCAGGGTAGCGTTACGTGGCGGCTCAGACGGCCTGCAAGTACACGAGCTCCGCCCGCGATCAAGACGAAGAAAACGGCAAGTAGACAGGTAATCACGGCCAGTGTAAGCAGCCAGCCGGCGATCAGCTGCCACGCCGGTAGGGTAAACAAAAAGAAATTTATCGGTTTGCCAAAAATCGGGTCTACGACGCCGCCACTCGCACGGGGCGCATACCAAAAGAGCGCAAGTGTGGGCCACTCCCCTGTCATGGCGGCGCCGGTCGCAAGAGCGATGGCGAGCGAGATGCCGAGCGCGATGAGCCGCAAGGCAGGCTCAACCGGCAGCTTCAGCGGTTGCCCGCCGATGAGGATCGTGTGACCGTCTGGCAAATCTCCGAGATGGGCCCTCTTTAGAGCCAGGAAGGATCCGTACAGGACGAGAAATGTGGTGACTGCAAAGGTCGCGAAGACTTCCGACTGAAGGCTCAGGGTTTTCCAAAACACGTCTCCGTAGCCGAGCGATCGGAACCAGAGTACGTCGACGCAATAAGACAATGCGGTCCGAGCGCCGAAGACGAGACCGGCAAAGATAGCGAGGAGGATCAGGAAACGACGACGACGAAGCGGCCCCCCCAGATTCGCACGGGGCCAGTCAATAGACTGCGACATTGCTGTTCTCTCTTTTCATCCACTATTATTTATCTGCATGATACTCCCTCTCCACTGTGGCAAATTGCCTTATGGCTCGGCCCCCTCCATGCCGTTGCGACGAGACACTATCGATGTCAGATATCCTGCCCGGCGTATTAGTAATTGCAATGACGGGTGACTACCGTAATTTCAAGGCCGCCGCGACGAAGGGAGTCAGAATTGCCAGAACTGCAACAAACTGCGACAGAAGCCACCGCAACACTGAGAAGATAATTATGAGTGGTTTTGCCGGCCACAGCAGACCTCCTTCACGGACGGAAGCGGGGCCATTGGTCGAGGTCAATCATTCAGCCACTGGCGCGCCGGCCCTCGATCTGCCAGGCCCAAAATACGAATCTTCGCCGCCAATCCACCATGTTCCACGCTCTCGCCTCAAGGGGCGCGCACACCCTGATAGGATGTGCACTTCGGCGAAGCGCGATTATTTTAATACCGGACACGAGTGAGGGCGTCTTGTCAGTGACATAGGTCACACTTGTCATCATTAAGTGCCATCCAATGAATTCGTGGTTGTAGCCAGTAATTCTCGTCGTTATGCGGTCCAGAAAATCGGTAACCATACGCTTGATCTGCGCGATTTCCAAAAGAACATCTTTGATGACTTCCCGGGCTGGACTGGTGGAAGGCAAATCTTCACTCACGATCTCAATAACTACGACGACTCGCGCGAGTGGATCTCGATTCTCGCGGACCAGAGCCGGAAGCTAGTTCTCCAAGGGGTCGCAGTGCAGGAATCTGGGTGCGATGCAAGCGTTCAATCTTCTCGCGGCCCGCGCGCAATTGCTGTGTCATGTGATTGAACGTTGCAGGGATCTTATGGTCCACCTTGAGCGGCATGATGGTTCATGCCACATTGCTCATCTTCCCGACTGAGAGCGTAGTCAAGGTACTGAGCAGAAACATCCCTACCGCTATGCGTTGCAGAATAAGAATCTCTTGGAAATATCTTCCGCGCCGTGCGGTGAGACAGACCAATCTCCTCGCACAAAAGCCGCTAAGCAACAAAGAGCCTTTCCGGGCGTCGGAGCAGCAGAGCCCGCATCATGGTCCATCACGGCCCAGTCGTGGCAACCTCGGGATCAGAATCAAGATCAGACCGTAGAATAGAAGCGATGCCACCAGTGATGCGGGGTTGCCGAAACGAAGGTCCTCGAAGACGAGTTTGAGGGTGCCAAATGCTATGGCAACATAGGCAACCCACAATAGTTCCGCGCGTTTTAAACGCGAGCCAATATATCCGAACATAAGTGCGGCTGAGCAGGTCACCACGGTCCGGACAACGGAGAGACGCGAAGCATTAAGTGTTCCGACCGAGGAAGCGAGCCGGACGCTCACCGTGACTGCCAGGGCCGCTGCCACCCAAGCGACCAGCACGCAAGGCACAATCCAGAGTAACCGCTCTTTCTGCTGATCAGGCGAAGCATGCGAGCCGACTGCATAGCAGAGACCGGCAGAGACCGGGACTACCCATGCGACTCCGTCCAGAGCGGGAGGAACCTGCCCGGCCAGAGCGCCCCCAGCAAAATGCAAAAGGCCAGAGAAAATCGCCGCCGCTATCAGATAGAAGGACACGTGCAAGCCAAGACTGAGCTTGCCGGTACGCATGTACAAGAAAGATACCGCCACTGCAGCCACGCACAAAAAAGGCGCCCGTAAGTTTGCCGGGAAGGCGAGTGTGGTGCCCGCCAGCAGAAGTGCGACTGCATAACTCGCATACACGCGGCGATTTAGAACATGCTGGTCGGCTGCGAGACGAGACAGCGTACCCCAATAGGACACCATCGCAACCAACAGAAAAAAAACTCCGAGCGCTACGCCAGAGCCGGGATTCGCGCGCAGCGCACCAAAAGTCGCGAGCACAAATGCCACGACGGCTTGCGCTATTTCAAAAATGGTCAGCCGGTGGCGCAACCCCATGCTACCGAAGCCGATGCTTCCGCCGTAGATCGCAAGCAGCGCCAGGCACAACGCGGCGATCGCGGTTGAACCGATGGGCCGATACTCAGATGGAAGTCCCTCAGGCGAGGTCATTACATAGATGAGTATCCAGATGGCGAGATCGGCTGCGATTGCTGGGATCACCCTCGTACGGAGGCGGTGGCCGGAATCCACGATCATTTCGGCCCCCAGAGCCAAAGCCAGCATTCCCACGGTAAACGGCACAAGGTCGCGGGTGGCGATGAGGAGCGCCAGGGCGGTACTCACCGCCGCCAGAGTGGTCACCCACGAAATTACCTGCAGGTTTCTCCGCCAAGCCAATGCCCAAGCCAGCAAAGCGAACGCAACCAGCACTGCCGCCGCAAAGGGTGGTCGAAGAGTTTGAAACCGCACGGTGGATTCCCACAGCAACGGACAAAGGATGACCGTTGCCGTGACTGCATACGTCACGCTGGCTAGGTTATTTGTGGCGTGCGTCCTGCCGGCCCAAACGAGCCACAGCCCCGCGTAAAGGATCGCCACGATCAATATGGGGAATGGCGGAATGGCTCCCGACTCGGCCACTGCGCGCAGCAAGTAAGCTCCCGCAATTCCGAGGACGGCTCTGCCACAAACCGGCAGTGTGCCCGCGGATAAGTTCGGCCCTGGAAATCCTCGCGCCGTCTCCGGGGCTCGCGATTTCGGAACCTCAGCGGTCGCAGGTTTAGATACGGCAGGGATGGTATTCGCGGGTTTGCCTTCCAAGGCGGAAACGCGCCGTTCCAGTTCCCGCACTCGTTCGCTAAGTTGTTCGTCATCCGATGCGATTCTGTCGAAAGATCTTGCCATTCGCTTCTCCGCATCTGCCTGATGAAACCGCGCCTAGCCGATTCCGTCCGCCGAAGCTGTGCTGGGGTCGGGCTGTGAGGCTGCCTGCGGCCAAGGTGGCAGCAGTTTCACCAGAACCCACAGAATTATGAAAGGAAGAATCATGAGCGCGATCGCAGTCAACAGGCCTTCCCTTGTGGCGAAGGCCATCTTGTAGGTGGTGTATCCGAGAAAGCTCTTGGAGAAAAGCTGACCGCCGATGACCACATTCCAGCGCATGGCAAAGATTCCAACCATGGTCAAACATCCAGACAGGACGTAGAGCCGTTTCCGTGCAACGTCACTCAGCCTCAAGACCTGGATCAGGCCCAACAATGCGATTGGTATGATCGTGCCTAGCAGGATTTGGACGATCACGTGAGATACCCACAAGCGCGTATGCACCATGAAATCCAGACTGCGAAACGATTCGTCAGCTTCATAGATTCGCTGCAACAGGTCCAGCATCTCCAGGCTGAAGTCGATGACGAAGGTGTAAAGGAGATACCGCGCGATAGTGTCCAGGCAGCGCATGTCGATCGACTGCCTCCGCAGCCGTGTCGTGAGCATGTAAAGCAACATTACTGCCGAGATTCCAGACACCATTGCTGAGAACACAAAAACGATAGGCATCAGCGGTGACGACCACCAGGGATTTGCCTTCACCGATCCAAAAATAAATCCAACGTACCCGTGCAGAAGAAATGCCGATGGAATCCCGATCAGCGTGATGAAATACCCGAGCCTGTCGTCAATCCGCAGCGAGCGTTCACTGACATTGTTGGAGCCTAAAGTCAACACACGATAGATCAGACGCTTCCAGCCGCTCGCGGTCTGGGACAGTTCGACGATTTCACGCCGGTAATCGAGCCAGATTTCTAACAGCAGCACTGCCATCAAGTACCAGAGATAGACAAATCCGAACATCGCCATGGCTGACGAGCGGTGCGGGGTCAGATACATCTCGAACGAGCGCTCGGGATGTCCCAGGTGCAATTGCAGAGGTAGCGGGGCCACTAACAGGAATGCAAGCGCCGTGAGTAAGGCCAGTCGGTAGGTGGGCTTTACCTCCTCAACTCGGAACACGCGTTCGAGAGACGCCAGGATGAAAGCGCCCGCCACCAATCCCGTGATGAAAGGATAAAGAACGATCAGGACGCTCCACTGGAGCTCCACTTCATTCGGATACATAAAGCCTTCTACGGGTATGTGCACCTGCCTCCTTAAAACTCGCAGCTTATCGGACTGAGCTCATCGCATTGAATTCACCTGACCGAACCATCCATGCCGTTGTAAAAAACTTTTGCGCCGGTTGCCATGTGCGGCTTCAGGACTTGAACCGTGTGTGTCCTTAGGTACTCGTGAATCGGATCCTTGGTATTTTTCAGGTCGGCCAACTGGCGCGCGCCGGTAGGACAGACCTCGCAGCACGCCGTCGTCAGCCCCTTGGTGATGCGGTGATAACAGAGCGAGCATTTTTCCGCCGTGTTTGTTCTTGGATTGATAAAGCGGCAACCGTACGGACACGCCTGCACGCAATAGCGGCAGCCGAGGCAGTAACTCTTGTCGATCAGCACGACTCCGTCCGGCGTTACAAAAGTCGCTCCCACCGGACACACCTGCGTGCAAGGAGAATCGGCACAGTGGTTGCAGAGCTTGGGAACGAAGAAATTCTTGCCGCCATCGTCCGCGTGGGGCGGAAAGCCGTCCTTGCCGCCGTTGGGCGATTCTACTTCCGGCCTTTCAATCTTCCAGCCCGCTACGTGATAGCGCTCAATCCAAGTACGGAAATAGCCTTCTGGAACTTCGTTTTCTTCTGCGCAAGCGCGCACGCAACTTCCACACCCGATGCACTTGGGGATGTCGATTAACATGGCCCACCAGTGCTCCGTCATCTTGTAATTGGGCGCGGCTTCCGGAGTACCCGCGACAACGAACCTCCACGCGACGGCAGCCGCGGGCAACAGCACCAGCATTCGACGGCGGGTGATTTCCATTATCTTTTCTCTCCCGTCTCGATCTTCGCTGTGCTGCTCTTCTCCGTTTCAATCTTTGGGTGGTGGGGCTGGTGGCAGGTGTCGCAGGCAATTCCTCCAGAGTGATCCGCCGTAACAACCTGTGGGAAGCCTTTCGGCTTGGCAGCGTTGGCCTCGTGACAGCGGGAGCAGAGCACAAATGTATCCAGCTTCGCGGGTTGAACCGAACTAGGATCGTCGGCGTGCTTTGCCAGAGCACCATGACAAGCCTCGCAAGGCACAACCACATGCTTGCCAAGCTTTTTCTGATCGACAACGTCGGAGTGACAGGCCTCGCAGGTGTCGTGTCCCGCAAATGCAACCGGCCGAGACGCGATCTCACCGATCGCCGCACCGCGATAGTGGCCATACTGCCCAAAACTTTTCGGCACGACTGCGGCCCGCAGAATTACGAACGTCGCCAGCCCTATCGCGAATACAAACACCAGCCGGACGAGATGTTCGATGTCTTTAAACAAGTGTGCGTTCCCTCATGCCAGCCCCGACTTGCGTCTGAAAAAGGCCAATGTACTTGAATACTCATGATTTTTCTCGCCGGCGATGATTGAAGTCACGGGCAGCTGTGATGGTAGTCACTCCGTAAGCGTTTCCGAAACCTCTCTCTCGCCATCCCCTCAAGAAGTTCAGCTCCGGTGGCTGACGAGCACTGGAGAGATCGAGAAAATCAGCGCCGCCGTCGCGGTGCCGCATGCTTTGATTGGTAACGCGGAAGCCCTCGCCTAAATACGAATCTCTCTGATGGGAGTCTTTTTGCGCGGTTGCGACGGGGCGGTGATCTGCTGGGCGGGCGCGTGAGATGGCAGCAGAGCTGTGAACTTGCTTCCCCTCCCCACGACGCTATGCAGTTCAATGGAGCCGCACTGCTCTTCCACGATACCGTAGGTTAGGATTCTGATTGCGAAAGCTAACCGGGATACTTTCCCGTAATGTAGCCCTCCAACTCCTGAATGGTTTGCGCCTGACCGGAGATAACCCACTTCACCAAGTCCCCGATTGAAACCACCCCCACCACGGTGTCATCTTCCAACACCGGGAGATGGCGGAAATGGTGTTTAATCATAATGGCCATACATTCGTCTACCGTCTGTCGGGGACTCACGAAGACAACTGGGCTGGTCATGATCTGGCGGACCTGGGTTTCTCTTGAAGAATGGCCCATGAGGATTACTTTGCGCGCGTAGTCGCGCTCCGACAGGATACCTACCAGTTTAAGGTTGGAAATGACCAGCAAGGCACCTATACCGTGGTCGGCCATCCTCTCGATCGCCTCGTAGACCGACTGCTCGGGCGCTATCGATAGGACTCTGTTTTCGTCTTTGCTCTTCAGTAATAATCCAATTGTGTCGGAAAGTTTCATCAAGCTCCCTAAACCAGATCCGTCACTTGCCGCTGCGCCAATCATATACCGGATGGCATTCTTCGCTGCGGAAAGAAGCGTGTCCGTCTTCTTCACCAGCTCTCGAGGAAGGATTACGTGGAGGCTTTCTTCAGCAGGACACCGTGCGGCCCGCTCCGGGCCAAGAGTTATTCCTAATGCTCGGCACCGCGCACACGGCCGCGCTTTGTCGCCGGTCCGTGCTGGGTGAAATGCCATCACCGCTGGTTTTACTGTTTGGCGATCGTCTCCACTGGCGCGCCGTCGGGTACGGACTCCAGGCGGCTCAGGGCTGCAACCGGCCGCGCAAACGGCATAGGGCTGTCCTTGCTGTAGGCACGCAGCAAGTGATACGTAATGAGCAATTGCGTGAGGGCCAGCGGATCGCTATGCCGCACTTCGCTTCCGTCGTTGTAATCGCCGAACTGATCGGCGCGCAACGGTCGCAAATCAGGAAGATGCTTCCAGATCGCTTGCTCCAATTCAGCCGTGTGTTCGCGGCTCACGCTGCCGTCCACCTCAAGGAACTCCACTGGACGTCCGCAGTCACGCCCGAGTTCCAGGCGAATGCCCGCAGCCCGACCGTTCTTATGGTTGACAAGATAAGTGAGGTCGGGATGAGGAATGGTTGGGCGCAACACCAGATGAACGTTCAAATGACCATCCGTTTGATCAGAACCCACGCCGCTTTCCGGATAGAAACGCACAACGATGTCGGCGAATTCGCGCTGGGGGCGAATGAAGTCCCGCGAATCCGGTTCACGCCTCTCCATCTCCGTCAATACCTGCTCGGCCGCATAACCGCGCTTGGCCGTGTCGCGCTTGATCTTCCACAGGCACCTCATGTCCTCGGGAGGATCGAGAAAAACTTTGACGTCGTAGAATTGCCGCATCGCTGCCGTGTGGAATCCCAGTAGCCCTTCCACAATCACGAATTCGCGCGGTTCAACGTACTCAGGCCGCACCAGCGAACCTGTGCTGTGGTCATACACCGGCTTGAGCATGGGTTGGCCGTAGTGTGCGCGCTCCAGGTGCAATTCCAGAATGTCGAGAAAGTTGCATTCGGGATGCAAGGGAGTGATGTTCAGACGCGCTCGCTCGGCGCGATCGTACTTGTGATAGTCGTCGGCGCACACGTGGGTCACGCGCTCCGGGCCAAGCAGGCGGGTCAATCCCCGGGTAATCGTCGTCTTGCCGGCGGCGCTGTCGCCCACGATGCCCAACAAGATCGGTCTCCTCTTCATCGCTCCTCCTCACTCTTGCTCTGCACCGGTTGCGCGCCACTCGCCATACCGGCTTCAGTTTCGCCGTCCAACCCCCCTTGAAAAACCCGGCTCTGCCGCACGTCAATGGCGGCAATGCGAACGAGCTGTTCTTTGCCGATGCGTCCGCCCTCATGAACCAGCCGGCTAGCCTGACGCAGCTTGATTCGGTCGATGGCATTGCGCACGCTGCGCGCATTGGCAAATTGGGGCTGCCGGATTCGCAGCTCGAGATATTCAACAAATGCCTCTCGAGCCTCGTTGTCAAAACTGTAGCTCTGCTCGCGCAGCATCAATTCGGCAATCGTCGTCAGTTCCGCCAAAGTGTAATCGGGAAAGCTGATGTGATGCGCCACACGCGATCGAAATCCAGGATTGTACTGAAAGAAAGTTGCCATTCGATCTTGATAACCGGCCAGGATCACGACCAGATCTTCGCGCTGATTTTCCATGGCCTGCAGCAACATCTCCACTGCTTCCTGCCCGTAGTCGCGTTCGTTCTCCGGCCGGTAGAGGTAATACGCTTCGTCGATAAACAGGACGCCGCCCATGGCTTTCTTCAGAATTTCCTTCGTCTTGGGAGCCGTGTGGCCAACGTACTGACCCACCAGATCGTCGCGCGTCGCCACCACCAGATGGCCGCGGCGCAGGTAGCCGAGATGGTGCAGTATCTTCGCCATGCGCATCGCGACGGTGGTCTTGCCGGTGCCTGGATGTCCGGTAAAAGACATGTGCAACGTGGGTCGCTCAGTGGAGAGGCCCATCTCTTCGCGCAAACGAGTTACCAGCAGCAGCGATGCCAAGCGCCCGAGGTAAGCCTTCACCGGCTTGAGGCCAACGAGTTCACGATCAAGTTCCTCCAGAATTTCGTCGAGATGGGAATCCCGATGTGCCGCGCCGATGTCTACGAGGCTCTCCTCAGGGCTGGGGAGTGGAACGGCGTCGACAAGAGAATCTGTGTCCAGTTTGTGCATGGCATTTCTCGTGTTCTAGTTCGCCGACTTGCTCCTCGGTCGAATGGTGTACTGAATACGGCGATCCTGTGCCTCGGTACGTTCCAATACAAAACCTGGCTCATCTTCGGGCCGCTGCACGATAAAACTCAGCATGGTGGTCTGCTTGCCTTTGGTGCGGTCGTAGCCGTTCAGTTTGATGTAATGCTGCGGAAAAGTCTTGCGGCATTCCTCAAGGCGCTCCATCGCTCCGTTCAGGTCTTGCAATTCAAACATCGGAAGCCCCCACATTTCCCAGTAGGAGTTCCGGGGATGAGGATCGTCGGTGTGCTCGATCGAGAACGCCCAGCCGTTATCGAAGCAATACCGTACTTGAGCTTCGATTTGTTCTTCCGTGAAGTCGGGCAAATAAGAAAAAGTTCCTTGTGTAATGCGCATGATTCGTCTCCATTCGCAACGCAGTTCGTAACAACGTCGCTCGTTAAGCACCCCGGCTCATCCAACCGTGACGGTGCTGACTGCATCCGGCACGTCCGTGGATTCGAAGTCGTAGCTGACGTCCTTCCAGATATCCAGCGCCTTGCGAAGTTCCGGGGACCAGCGGGCAGCCTTGTTCAGGATTTCCGGTCCCTCGTTGAGGAAGTCACGTCCTTCGTTACGAGCCTGGATCATCACTTCCGTGGCCACGCGATTCGCTGTCGCGCCTTGGGCAATCCCGTCTGGATGACCGATCGTGCCTCCCCCGAACTGCAGCACCACGTCTTCGCCGAGAAGGTGCAGCAACTGATGCATCTGCCCGGCGTGGATGCCGCCGGAAGCAACCGGCATGACCGCCGGCAGGGACGCCCAGTCCTGCTCGAAATACAATCCTTGAGATAAATCGGCATCGATCTTGTTCGACCGCAACGTGCTGTAGTACCCGCGAATCGCGTTAGGATCTCCCTCCAGTTTGCCGACTACTGTGCCCGCGTGAATGTGGTCCACCCCCGCCAGTCGCATCCATTTGGCAATCACGCGGAAATTTACACCGTGCGTCTTCTGGCGTGTGTAAGTTCCGTGACCAGCGCGGTGAAGGTGGAGTATCACTCCATTGCGGCGTGCCCACTTCGCCATCGATTGGATCGCGGTATACCCGATCGTGAGGTCGATCATCACAATCACGGTTCCGAGATCTTTGGCGAAGTCCGCGCGCTCGTACATTTCCTCCATGGTCCCGGCCGTTACGTTCAGGTAATGTCCCTTGATCTCGCCGGTCGCAGCCGTGGCGCGGTTCACCGCTTCCATGCAAAACAGAAATCGATCGCGCCAGCGCATAAAAGGTTGGCTGTTGATGTTCTCGTCGTCCTTGGTGAAGTCGAGTCCGCCACGCAGCGCCTCGTAGACCACGCGTCCATAGTTGCGGGCGGAAAGTCCCAGCTTGGGCTTCACGGTGGCGCCCAGCAGCGGACGCCCGAACTTATTCAGGTACTCGCGTTCCATCACGATGCCGTGAGCCGGGCCCTGAAAGGTTTTCGCGTAGTGCGGAGGGATCCGCATATCTTCCAGTCGCAGAGATTTGAGCGCCTTGAAGCCGAACACGTTGCCGATAATTGAAGAGGTAAGGTTGGCAATCGAGCCTTCTTCAAAAAGATCAATGTCGTAAGCGATATAGGCGATGTGTTGATCCGTGCCTGGGACAGGGTCGACCCGGTAGCACTTCGCTTGATAGTGCTCATAGGGCGTCAGGCGATCGGTCCAGACTACGGTCCAGGTTGCCGTCGAAGACTCGCCGGCCACGGCTGCCGCTGCTTCGATAGGGTCAACGCCCGATTGCGGGACCAGGCGGAACGCGCACAGAATGTCGGTGGCCTTCGGATCGTAATCGGCGTCGTAGTATCCCATTTCCGCATAGGGCGTGATACCTGCGGCCCAACGGCTCTTCTTCTTGCCCGAGTTATTGTTGCCAGCCATTTCTCTCTCCCTCAAAAAACCAGTAAACTTCTCCGCCATTGGTACGGTGCGGCGAAACGCGTCTCCCGAAAGGACAAATCCAGAAAACGACAAATCAAAATGACGATGCTTTTGAAATGATCGCAGTGGCGGGATGCGTAGTTCCAGACGGCAGCCGGACTGGTTGGCCCGCTGCGTCTTCCTCTTCGTATTTCTGTTTCGAACTTCCGCTTCGTACTTCCAGCGGCTCTGGCTTCGAAGTCGTTCCGGCTGTTTCGCCGACTGTCACCGCCTGCACATTTTGTTAAGGCAATTCGGGTTCCAATTCTGCTTTGAGATTTTCGATGACAGAGGTCGATTCCTAACTAGTTGTTGTTTCTTTCGGTTGAGCCTAAACACAAGAACGCAATCCGGAGCGCGTGGATTCTTGCAGGTTACTAATGCGTGACACACATGTCCCACCCGCGAAAAACAGTAAGGTGTGTAACGGTCTGATAGAGCTTAAGTTATCATTGTGCACTCATCATAGACAAAGATGTCTCACACGTGAGACATTTTTATCTCATCACAGGCTCGGGGAGGAACGGATCGAGATTTTGTGCTTTGCCAGTAAGCGATGAAACGTACGGCGCGGTATTTTCGCCAGCGTCGCGGCCCTGGAGATGTTTCCCTCGGCTTTGAGCAAATAGCTGGACAGCGCTTCCCGTTCAAAATGCTCAATCGCGAACGCCTTGCTAGGCATGAATCCCAGCTGGGACTTGGACGACGCCACATCTTGAACATGAAGCGGAAGGCACTCGGCCTCCACCACGGAAGAGGAGGTTAGAACAACCGCCCGTTCGATGATGTTTTCCAATTCGCGAAGATTGCCCGGCCAGGAATAGTTCTTCAGCAGCGCGAGTGCTTGTGGAGCAATGCTGTCTACTTTCTTGTTGACCTTCGCGCGGGCACGCTGCAAGAAATATTCCGCAAGGAACGGAATATCTTCAATCCGCTCGCGCAGTGGCGGCAGGGTGATCGAGAAGGTGTTGATCCGGTAGAACAGATCTTCGCGAAACGTGCTGTCACGAATGGCGGTTTCGAGATTCCGGTTGGTGGCGGCGACAATTCTCACCGAAACCTTTCTTGTCTGCATGTCGCCGACCGCGCGAATCTCCCCGGTTTGCAGAGTGCGCAGAAATTTGGCTTGGATCTCCAGCGACATGTCGCCAATTTCATCGAGGAACATCGTGCCGCCGTCGGCCTTTTCGAACAATCCCTTACTGTCGTTATAAGCGCCGGTAAAAGCGCCGCGCTTGTAGCCGAAGAGTTCGCTCTCCAGCAGCGCTGGAGACAATGCCGTGCAGTTCAGCGTGACCAAAGGGTGATTGCTTCGCGCGCTGTTGCGGTGGATGGCTCGCGCCACAAGCTCTTTCCCGGTGCCGCTTTCGCCGCGGATCAAGACGGTCGTGGGGGTCGGCGCAACCTTGGAAATCAATCCCGAGATTTCCTTCATCTTCAGGTTGTTGCCGATAATAAACTCGGCTTCCGCGCGCGCTTCAAGTTCGCGCAGGGCTAGTTGATATTGGTCCTGGAGAGAGTTCGCTTGATTCTTGTTCCCGGCAAACCCCGAAATGAAGCGGGCCGTCTTGCCGCCAACCACTTCTGTCCCTTGGGGCCGCAGGCGGTAAACCTCCCGGCCAACATCGGGATCGCCCGTCACATCAATGATGAGGTCGGCCGCATCTGCTTTCAAGAATTTTCTGTAGTTGGCAGCAACCGGTAAGCCTAGCTCGCGGGCGAGGACGATGCCGGGCGCTCCTTCATCCTTATCAGCCACGCCGACAATCTCAACGCTCGGATCCTGATGGAATAGCTCCACCAGAGCTCTTCCGCCACGGCCGGCTCCGATGAGAATGATTCGCGTCATAGACGGTCCACGTCGACAGTTTCGGAATCCGCGGAGTTGTGTGCGCTCGCGTCTTTCGTCAAAAATCCGGGAATCCCGCGCCAGCCGCGTATTCTACCGCATCTTTACCGCTACTCGTTCGATCCTGGAGCATCTGGTTCGGCAGCCTCGGCGCTCTCGGCTAGAGCGGATTCCGATGGGAAGTTGAATTTCAAGAGAGAAACCTGGCCATCCTGCAGGCAAACCTCGCTCAGTGCACCGTTGGCGATCGTAGGAAATGCAATACGGTACTTTGAGAGCGTCACCCCGAGCAACTGACAAAGCGCAACGCGGATCAGGGTGTTGTGCGTAACAACCAGAACGCGGCCGCGAGGATACGTTGTCTCAATCTCTTTGAAACAATCCACGGCTCGCAACGCAACATTCCGCGGGTCCTCACCGCCGGGCAGGTGATGGGAGACAGGATCAGACTGAAAGGCTGCGAAAGCTTCCGGAAAAGATTGCCTGAGTTCAGCATTGGTCAGACCTTCGCCTTTCCCGAAGTAAATCTCTCTGAGCCGTGAGTCGACGCGAGCCACGATGCCGGTTTCTCGTTCCGATGGCGCCGCTGTCTGACGCGCTCGTAGCAAAGGCGATACCCAAATGGCGGCGAGATTGGTGGAGGACGCCCAACTTGCGAGTTGCTCCGCCTGCTCCACGCCGCGCGGGCTCAGCGGGATGTCTGTGCTGCCAGCATAACGGTTCTCCGCGTTCCAGATGGTTTCGCCGTGGCGAATGAGCGCGAGGCGGGTCATTTTTACTGGGCTTTCCTTCCTGCATGTTCGTGAAGCGCCGGTTGGATCCAGCCACGGCGCGCCAGTTCTTCCACTAGCCGCAGATATGGATCGTGAAAACGAGCGACGTGGTCCGGCCGGGGAGTGACCACCTCGCGAATGCGTACCATTTCGCGAGCGACGTCGGAAACCCGCCGCTCAGAAACGTTTTTCCCCTTGGAGGCGGCGAGCACGGCCATTCCCAGCGCTGGCTCTGGGTTCTCCGGTAGGTGAACTTGCCGCCTCAGGATATCGGCGCGAAGCTGGCACCAGTACCGGCTGCGAGTTGCGCCGCCCGTGAAGATCAAGTCGTGACCAATGGGTGCACCCAACCTATCGAGAGAATCAAAGCAGAGCCGCTCCATGAATGCCACTCCCTGAAGCAGCGCGGCATAGAGATCAATCTCGTCGGTAGGAGAGCCGAGCACAAATCCTTCCGCATCAGGCGCAGTGAAAGGAAAGCGTTCACCACGTGAGACCAGGGGATACGCAATGACGGTAGCTGGTTCCCGATCTGCGGCCCGTACGCTTAACACGTCAAGATCGCGTCCAGGAAATCGCTGCGTGAGAATTCCAGCGCCGGTGCTGGAAGCCCCTCCGGGCAGCCAGTTGCCATCTGGAGAGCGGTGCGAGTAAACGACGCCCGCAGGGTCGCGGACCAACTCAGCGGTTACGCCTTTGAGCACCAGCGTAGTTCCCAGCACCGAGTTCCAAGTGCCAACCTCCAGCGCTCCGGCGGCGATCTGGGCGGCGCAGCCGTCAGTCATGCCGGCGATGATCGGTGTTCCGGCGGGAATGCCGATCATTGCTGCAGCTCCTCGGCAGACGGTTCCGATTTGCGTGCCCGAGCGGACAACCGCAGGCATGATGTGATCAGGGATGCGGAGAGCGTGAAGAACTTCCCACGGCCAAGTCTCTCGGATGAGATCGAAGCCTGTCTTGAGCGAGTTGCTTGAGTCCGCTGCAACCTCGTGGCCGGCGAGCCGAACATTGATGAAGTCGGTCTGGTGAGCGAGCCGCGCGCAGGGAATCAAATCGCGATTCTCGCGCAGCAGCCAGAGTAGTTTCGGGAGTGCCCACGAGGGTTGCATGCGATATCCGAGCGAAGCCCACGTGGAGGCGCCAGCCTCATTCACGGAGCGCGATTCGTTCACCGCCCTTGAATCGTCATACATGAGCCCTGACGTAAGAGCCTTGCCCGACCGGTCGACGAGAAGGATCGTGCCGGAAGTACCACCCACCGCCATGCTCTGGATAGACGAGGCCGGCAAGTCGGCAATGGCTTCGCGGCAGGCAAAGACAGTGGCGTGCCACCACTCCTCGGGATCCTGCTCATGACGAGGACCATCGCGCCGGGTGGTGACTGGATGAGCGCCTTGTCCAACGATTAGTCCGGTCCTCGATACGGCAAGGGCGCGAACACTTTGTGTGCCAAGATCAACGCCAAGCCAGCAGTTTCTTTCCCCTTGGTTATAGGCTGTGATGCGGACCTCCATTCTTGACCTGGGGCTTCTGGTCCCCTCCCAAGTTCGGCTGCCAATCCAGATCAGGGAAAAACCGCTGCATCTCCGGGGCTAACTTTTTTCTGCGGGACAGCTGGATCCGCGGTTGCCACCTTATGTTCTGCGCATGACTTTGTGACTCATCAGTCGGCCGTGCGCCGCGTGGGCCAGTTATGCTTGAGCCACGGAGTTTACCCTGCGCTAAGTTTCTGGCATGATGGAACACGCAAGCCAACATGAGCGCTCGTCGATTGCGGAACTCAAAGAAGGCGCCCACCTCTGCATGATTCTACTGGCGCGCAAAGTACATGAAGCGAGATCAATCTCGCAATGCTCTTGCTTCATGATGATGAAAAGAGAATCCAGAATCTTCTCTGTCGCGTCGTCCGAAATTGGAAAGGAGTCCATAACCATCGCACCCCAAGCGTCTTTGATGAAGTGGCAACGACCCACGGTCCGGCGATCTTTTGAGTTCGCGAACGTTGGTGGCAAGAGCGAGGAAGTTATCGGATTCTGATCATGCCTTGGCAGTGCAGTTTAGCCCTTATCGGCCCCCCACTCCGGACCGCTCCAGATAACGATTGGTAACGTGTAGCCCTTTTGCGTTTCCATAGACGACCCCGCCAACGAATAACTGCTCGCATGAGCAAGTCGAAGCTAGAACGATTGCTTTGAAGGTGTGACCGGGGAGCGGCGAGATAACGTTTTTGGCCTTTTGATTGGCATTGCCGGAGCAGCGCCATGATACGAGTCTCTCTGACGCGTGTCTCTGCACCGATGCTACTACGAAGCGGCGATTTCTGGGGTGGGCGCGTGAAACGGCAGCAAGACTGTGAACTTGCTTCCCTTGCCTACGACGCTATGGACTTCGATGCGGCCGTGATGTTCTTCAGCGATACGCCGCGCAAGAGATAGCCCAAGGCCCGTACCGTTGCCTTTCGTAGTGTAAAAGGGCCGGAAAATGTTAGCCAGGTGTTGCGGCGAGATTCCGCGGCCGGTATCGCTGACCACAACGCTGGCGCAACCCTCTTGTGAACCGATCTTGACATTCACCACACCGGCCGTCATGGCCTGGACGGCGTTCAGAAGCAGATTCAGAAGGACCTGATGGATCTGATCACTGTCGTGCTCCACTTCGGGAAGCTCAGGGTCTTGGTGCAACTCGATTTTGATTGGTTCGGAAAGTACCTGTTGACGAGCCAGCATTACGGCGTGTTCCACGGTCGTATTGAGGTTGCTCAGGCGAATCTGCGGTGGGTGGGGCCTGGCCGTTTCCAGAAGATCAGTAACGATACGATTGATCTGCGCGATTTCCAGGCGAACGTCTTTGATGACCGCGCGGGCGGGACTTGTTGACGGCAAATCGCGGCTGACGATTTCAATGACTCCGGCGATTCCCGCGAGTGGATTGCGAATCTCGTGGGCCAAGCCCGTAGCTAACTCGCCGAGAGTCGCCAGGTGTTCGGCGCGCGACATTTGGGTGCGATGGAGGCGGTCAATCTCTTCGCGGCCATCGCGCAACTGTTGCATCATGTGATTGAACTTGCGCCCGAGATCTCCAATTTCATCGTTACGCCGGGAAAAGCTGACCGCGACGTCCAGGTTTCCATCGCTTACCAGGCCGATCTTCTCTTGCAATTCAACCATGGGGCGTTGAATCAAATATGCGAGCATCAACATGGAGACGGCACAGATTGCAATCGCTCCGGCTCCTGCAACGATAAGCACGGCGTGACGCTCCGGGTCGCGCAAAGATACAGTTGCCAGTGTGAAGAGGATCAGCCCTGCAACGAGCACGAACCCTACCGGCAAGATGGCCTTGAGCTGCCAGTTCATTCGAACGGAACTCGACCGAAGATTTTCTGCTTGTAACGAACCTCCGGACACGACCTGTGCGCTGTTTATCGACTCATGGCTGGTAGTTCCATGGAGAGTCTCTGCCGCGGCATTGGCTGCGAACTCAGTAGGGCTAGGCATAGGAGTGAAGTCCGGGCAACAAGTAAGTGACGCCGAAGAAGGTAAACATCACCACGACAAAGCCCAAGATAGCGAAGTAGGCGGCACGCCGGCCACGCCATCCACGAGTAATGCGCATGTGCAAATAGCCTGCGTAGACGAGCCAGGTGATGGCCGCCCAGGTTTCTTTCGGATCCCAACTCCAATAAGAGCCCCAGGTTTGATTCGCCCAGTACGCACCGGAAGCGATCATCAGAGTCAGCAGGGGGAAGGCAAGGGAGATGGTTTTGTAAGTGATGCGGTCAAGGTTGTCCGCGCTGGGCAGCAGACGCTCGAGATCTGGGCGCCGCCACAGCAGCAGGAGGTAAAGCAGCGAGATAAATACTCCCCCTACGAGGCCTGAAAGAATGAAAGGACTGGCGGCAAGACTGGTCGGGAACAAGCCATCTGCATCGAGTGACGCGTAACGGCCATCATGGGCTCGCACCAGAAACATAACGAGTGCCATCACCTGAAGAAGGATGCTGAGGAATACAGCGCGGTTGGCGAGCGTAAGGAAGCTATCGTTCTTCTTCCAACGCGCCAGCCCGTAGCACACTAATGGCGAGGCAACGACCACGAGGGCCAGCGTCATGAGCCAGCCGAGATCGGGAACGTCGACGAACAAGCGCACTCCCTTGGAAAGAAATACTTCTGATTTCGACTCTGGATTCCAAGCCACCAGGCTCAGGCCGCCCCACTTCTCGAAGCGCGTTAGAACGATGCTGGCGTAAATGGCGAGCGTGCTGGAGCTGGTTACGGCGAGAAAGGTTTCGCTCTTCATCTTGTCCTGAATCAAGAACATCGTGGCCAGGGCAAAACTTAATGCACAGGCGGCATAGGCCAGCATGGCCAGCGTGACATGCACATGCAGCCAGGTTGACTGCAGCGCTGGAACTAGAGGATGCACTTCGGTCCGCAGCAATTGCATCAGCACCACGCCTACGATCGCAACCGGCATGGTGACCGTGCCGATGACCTTGACGCCATACTTTTTTTCTACGATCAGAGTAAGCACGGCCAAGGTCCACACAAAGCTAAGCAGCATTTCGTAAACGCTGGAGAAAGGTGGATGTCCAGCATCGTACCAGCGATGGGCGATGGCTGCGGTGTTCGCGATCAACCCCAACGAGGTGGCGAGCGATGCGAACTTCACGTACGACTCGGTGCCGGTGACTCCAAATCCCAGATACAGAGCGCCCGCCCCGGCATAGAAAATCAGGGCAGCGAATAACAAGTTCGTCTCGTTCAAAAGATTGCCACTCTTGACCACGTTCAGAAATGCCATGAACAGCAGGAACGCAATTGCCAGTCCGACCAGTACGATCAGGGTCATTCCGGTCGTCTCTTGTTGCGGTTCTGCTTTTGCACTTGCCATTTACGTCCTCCGATGCGCCAGTTCAGTCCCCGGCGACCACAGCAACCTTCTCACTGCGAGAAGTCCTGGGGATAGTTTTGAGTTCTTCTCCCACCGAAGCCACTAGATAATTGAAGCGCTCTTCAAACGCGTCCCGGTTCCGATTCACACTGCCCCCGATCCATAGCAAATGCCTGCCGGCCTTGGGATCAAGAACCGGCACCACCCAAATACGAACGTGGACAACGTAGAACACGAACCCGAGTCCAATGACTAACAGCACTACGCCCGACCACACTCCCCACTGCCCCGGTTCATGCGAAACCTGCAACCCAGTGAAGTGGCCCATCTTCAGGTCCGTGGCCTGCAAAAGATAAGGCGCCTTCGAGTTGTCGGCAATTCCCTCGATCTCCGGGAACCAAACGTCGAAGTTTTTCCCAGAGCTCTTCGATGTCACGATCAAGTGCGCCGCAGGATTTTCCAACTCGTTCGACTTCCGGTATACCTGTCCATCTTGAACCGCGTAGTCAGGGAAAAATTCTGCGAAACGCACGCTGGTGTCGGAATCGAGGGGGACGGTGTCGTTTACGGCCAGCCCCAGCTCCCTCTTCTCGCCGGAGCCTTTGCCTGGGGTCGCGACTAACAGGAGCTTCTCGACCTTTCCATTCTGGCCGTAACTCGATTGGTAGAAGCGGACTCCGCCGTAGAAAAGCGGATCGTTTACTACAATTTCTTTCTTCTGCACATCTCGCCCGTCTTCCACCACTGCCAGTTTGGACCACCACTTTTTCGGAGTTCCATCCTTATAGTTCTCCTGGCCCGCGGCATCACAGCGAAGGGCAAACGGGAGCGTGCGCGTGCTGCCGTCTCGCAACTCTACGATGTTAGAGGTCTGCCCCTCGTTCAAGTTGAGCGTGCCGCCCCAGCCCCAAATGCCGTCGACTACGGTGCCAAAGAAGATAAGCAGGAGGCTGGAGTGGACGATGTATACCGCTAGCTCGGAGATGCGGCTGCGCTCAGCAAAAATGGAGAAGGTGTCCTGGTGAACTACCCGTTCCGGCTTGTATCCCAGCGAATGAAGTGCACGCTCGGCAGCCACTAAGCCCGATTCATCGTCCGCAACGGCCAACGACTTCTGGG
>JBEKUD010000068.1:0-26115 GCA_049515395.1 Candidatus Sulfotelmatobacter sp.
GCTTGGGTATGACAACCCCGCAGGGAGGGAACCGAGGCTACAGAATCGCTGTCTTCGTCCCGTTCCATAAGAACGGTGAATTTTCGTTGACTCTTCACTGTTCAATTCCGTCTCGGTTCTACCATCTGGAATCTCTGGTTCCTCAGGAAAAG
Organism: Candidatus Sulfotelmatobacter sp.; assembly: GCA_049515395.1. Classification (GTDB taxonomy): domain Bacteria; phylum Acidobacteriota; class Terriglobia; order Terriglobales; family Acidobacteriaceae; genus Sulfotelmatobacter. The sequence continues at coordinate 153 of JBEKUD010000068.1, forward strand.
ATAAGCCGTGTTGCGGGGATGCCACGACAACCTTACTTAAAGAATTCCTTCATCTCCGGCGCGGTAGCCGCTGACTCCGGCCATTTCAAACCGATCCCCTACGGTCTTAGCGAACCTTGACCGCCTTACAGTTTTTCGAAGAACTCACATCCCGAGCAGGAAATATAGATCCCTCCCGGTACGCCGCGCTCTCGATCCTTCATGCGTTTGACAATGCGCGTTGCCTTGCCGCACTTGGGACAATCGGTGCTCTTGCTCGTGTCCATAACTTTTTTACGGTCCGCTGTTTTTGCGATCTTTCCGCCTACCGCCATAATCCATTCTCCTGATATGTTCGATATTTTCTCAGCCCGAGCCGCTTCATGGTACGTGCGGAAAATTGAGGATGGGAGATTGCTGAAAACTCTTAGTCCGTAGCCCCGGGAGACAAGAGCCCGCATCCTGATTTTGTTGGGCTCTCATCAAGTTTACAGTAAGCTTGTGCCCTCTGTCTTGAGGTCGAGCCATGTTCCCATGTTCAGCCATGTTCCATGGAGCCAACGAAGCGGTGGGGCCACAAAGCGATCCGACTCGCGAACGATTCAACGGCGGTCAGGCTGCGACGATATCATTTGAAGGCGTCGGTGCCCGCTTTGGCGCACTGAGCGTCCTGCGCGCTGGTGGCGCCGGAGACTCCTATCGCGCCTACGATTTTGCCATCGGTGACGAGCGGAATGCCGCCTTCAATCGGAGTGGCCCCCTGCAGGCGGAGGATGCGCAAGCCATCACCCCCGGCCGCAAGAGCGTCTTGAAACGCCTTGGTGGGCCGCTTGAACAGCGCGGCGGAGCGAGCTTTGTCGAGGGAGACGGTGGCGCTGCCCAGTTGCGTGTTATCCATCTTCTCGTAGTAAACCAGATTGCCGGATGGGTCTACAATGGCGACGGCAACCGTCCAATGATTCTTTTTCGCTTCCGTGAGTGATAGGGCAGCCGCTTTCTTGGCGTCTTCCACGGGGATACTCAGGCCATACGCATTGGGCATCTGTGCGAGCGCAACGACTGAGAAGCAAGGCGCAAGCATGAGTCCGAGAGCCGCAATTGAAACAGGTTTTGTTGGCATAAATCTTCTCCGCTTGTGTCTTTTCGGTCGCCGTTGATTCTACAGTCAAGTCGTGCGAGTTGTGTTCGCTGCTTGGCTGGTTTGAATAAGGATCGCATGCCGCGAACTCTGGGACCATTGCTGAAGACGCTTCTATTCACGATTCTTGTCCCAGGATTCGTGACGTTGCGAGTTCCCTACATCTTGCTCGGACGAATGTACGAACCCGGCCACGGCCCTCTGGCTTGGCTGGGAATCTTTTGCGTCGTGGCAGGAGCGGTCATTTATTTTCTTTGCGCATGGCAGTTCGCCGTGCGGGGGCTGGGAACGCCCGCGCCCATCGCTCCCACAAAATTTCTCGTCGTCAGCGGCCTGCACCGGCACGTTCGCAATCCTATGTATATCGGCGTGCTGTTGGTAATCCTGGGGCAGGCCGCGCTATTTGGCGCTCCGCAGGTTGCGGAGTACGGCACGATCTGCATTCTTGTCGCCCATGTCTTCGTCATTTTCTATGAAGAACCCACACTCCACCGCCAATTCGGGGCTTCGTACGATGAATACCGCAGCACCGTCCCGCGCTGGATCCCGCGATTCCGAAAGTGACGTTGGACTCGTCATTGTCGTCATCGTCATCGTCGCGTTGACCCCGCTCCCTCACCCCTGCTACCGTCATATGTTTGCTTTTGCGCGCGCTTCTTCTGGGGCGGAGAAACCTGTGGCTGTGCCATCAGTCCCGAATTAGAGATCCATTCTTCACGGAGATACATCATGCCTGCCATCAAATTTCGGGGTGTCGATTTTATCCAGTTCGATTCACTGCTCACCGAAGAGGAGCGCTTGGTCCGGGACACCACACGACAATTTATTGAGGATAATCTCGTCCCCATCATCGAGGAGTGCAACCGCGCCGGGCGCTTTCCGCGCGAACTGGTCAAGCCCATGGCGGATCTCGGCTTCTTCGGGGCATCGCTGAAGGGTTACGGCTGCGCGGGGATGGGCAATGTCGAATACGGGCTGATGACGCAGGAACTCGAGCGCGGAGACTCCGGCGTGCGCAGCTTTGTCAGCGTGCAGTCTGGTCTTTGCATGTACCCGATCTACGAGTTTGGCAGTGAAGAGCAAAAACAGACCTGGCTTCCACCTATGCAGAAGGGCGAGAAGCTTGGCTGTTTCGGGCTTACGGAGCCGGGTTTCGGCTCCAATCCCGGCGGCATGTTGACGCGCGCTCGCAAAGTGGGAAACGAATACATTCTCAACGGCGAGAAGATGTGGATCACCTCCGGCACCATCGCAGACGTCGCCATCATCTGGGCCAAGGTGGAGAACGAAGACAATGAAATTCGCGGGTTTCTAGTCGAGACGAACCGCCCCGGCTTCTCGGCCGACGACATTCACGGTAAGTGGTCGCTGCGCGCTTCCGTAACATCGGGTCTGTCTTTGCAGGACGTGCATATTCCCGAGTCGAACGTACTGCCCAAGAGCGGCGGGCTGAAATCTCCGCTGATGTGCCTGAATCAGGCCCGCTACGGCATTGCCTGGGGAGCCATCGGCGCGGCCATGTCTTGCTACGACTGCGCGCTGCAATATGCGATTCTGCGCAAGCAGTGGCGCGATCAGCCCATCGCTTCGCACCAGTTGGTCCAGGACAAACTCACCTGGATGATCAGCGAGATCACGAAAGCCCAACTTCTCGTGCTCCAGGTCGGACGCTTGAAAGATGCGGGCAAGGTGGAGCATCAGCACATCTCCATGGCCAAGCGTAACAACGTCTGGATGGCGCTCGAATGCGCACGCCTCTCACGCGACATCCTCGGCGCCAATGGCGTTGCCGACGACTACCCCATCATGCGCCACATGATGAATCTGGAATCGGTAAAGACCTACGAAGGCACGCATGATGTGCATTCACTGATCATCGGGCAGAGCGTGACGGGAATCGACGCGTTCTAAGGGCCAGTTTGGTTGCGCCGGTGGAAAGAAAGGGGCACAGAGCCTTCTGCCTGGCCCGGCGTTGGGAAGGCATAGCGGAGATGTATAATCGCCACCGCCTAAGCAGGGGCGTACATCATGCGAATGTTGCTGAAAGTTTGCATCCCGGTCGAGGCGGGGAATGCGGCGGCTCGAAGCGGCAGTCTTGGAGCGACGATTGAGTCCATTCTCGATGAGTTGAAACCTGAGGCAGCGTAGTTCGCCGAAGACAACGGCGAGCGCACGGGCTACCTAATCTTCGACATGAAAGATTCTTCGCAACTGCCAGCGATCGCCGAACCATGGTTTCTGGCTTGCCATGCCAGGCGGCTCACCGTGCGTCCGGCCATGAACCAGCAAGATCTTGCCGCGGCCGGCGACGGCATCGCACGAGCGGTGAAAGGATACGGCAAAGCGGCGTAGCTCCGTTCGCGGTCGTGGTGACTGAAAAATCGCGGCTTGTTGCCCAGCCTTTGGCGGTACAAGAGAGTCGTCTCGCTAGGCGGTAGGTTTTTCCCGTGGCGGTTCTACCGCCAGAAAGTCCTCGACAAAGCGGGGCGCGTATTCTGCCAGCAGAGTTGGCACGCGCTCCGGATCATGCGACCGCAGAACAAGTCCCGCGTGGTGATGCCTCTTGATTCGCAAGCACACTTCTGGATGGTTGTAACCCGAAGTGTCGGGATCGTCCTGCCGAGCCAGTGAAAGAATAACTCCCGCATATTCTTCGCGCACCGGCGGAAGCCGATACCCTCCATCTCCGCCAGCGATCTCGATGCGTGCCCACTCCCGCCACAGATTGATTCCCGTGGCGGCCTCGACCATCTCGTTGATGTAAGCACCGCCCACGCGCGCCGCGCACTCAAGAAAATGGAAATGTCCGTCCGCGTGTGCCTGGATAAATTCCGCATGGGCCACGCCGCGCACCAGTCCCAGCGCCGCAATCAGGTCGCGATTGATCTGCCGAAGGCCCGCGTCGGCGTCCCCTCCGCGAGGCACAGTAAACGTGGTGAAGACTCCTCCACCCTGCGCCACATTCAGGGGAGGCTTGCCATACTTGCTTACGTTGGCGAAGACCACTTCATTCTCGGAGACCACCGAATCCACATGGAAGACCTCGCCAGGAACGAACTTTTCCAGCAGATAAGAAGATTGCTTGTCGCCTAACTGCTCCAGAACCGGCCAGAGGTCGTTGGCATTATGGATCTTCTTGATCCCGATCGCCGATGCCTCTTGGCGCGGCTTCAGTACCCAAGGCCCCGGCACATGTTCCAGGTAGTAACGTACGTCGGCATGGTTGAAGACCGACACGAAATCCGGCACGCGCACTCCGCGATCAAGGGCGCGCATGCGCATCGCCAGCTTGTCGCGGAAATAGCGCATGGTGGTCAGGCCCATGCCGGGCACGCGCAAGTGTTCGCGCAGAGTCGCGGCCGTTTCCATGTCATATTCGTCGAGCGCGACAATGCGGTCGATTTTCTTTGTCCGGGCCAGATGCGTGACCGCCTGCACGATGTCGGCGATCGGGATGTCCGTCGGAAGATAAAAGGTGTCGTCCAGGCTTTCCCGTGGCCAGTCGGCAGCGCGCAACTTTTCCGCGGTGAGCAGAATCACAAGGCATCCCTGACGCTTGCACTCGCGCATGAACTCTTGGCCCTTCTCGTACGTGGTGATGCAGAGCAAGGTCAGCGGATGCGATTCAGCAGGCATGAGGCTCCTTTTCTCGTAACAGGCTTGCGAGAATAACACGACTGAAATGGGCTAGGTAGCGCCTATTTCCAGCTTGCTGGTCTTCTCCTTCTTGACGGGCACATCCCTAATGGAGCATGATGCGCGGTGCTCTTAGAGGCGGCCATGGCTGCCACAATCTTTTGGAAGGTTCTTATGGCTACTCAAACTCGTCCAGAAGGCAAGGCCCGCAGTTTCGGGGAAAACATCGAAAGCGACCTGGCATCGCGATTCCTGCGCGTGGTGGAAGTGGCGGCAATCGCCTCGGCGCGCACCATGGGTCAGGGAGAGCGCAAACTCTCTGACCAAGTTGCCACCGAGGCAATGCGCCATACCATGGATTCCATTCCCATGCGCGGCACCATCGTCATTGGCGAAGGGGAGCGCGACGAAGCCCCCATGCTATACATCGGCGAAAAGGTCGGGGCCGAGTTCACCGACGGCCGCGAGGTGCCTGACGTCGACATCGCTGTCGATCCGCTGGAAGGCACCAATCTCTGTGCGACGGGCGCTCCCGGATCGATTACCGTGCTCGCCGCTTCCGAGCGCGGAGGACTGCTCAATGCTCCCGACTGCTACATGGAAAAGATCGTGGTCGGACCTTCCTGCAAAAATGCTGTCGAACTCGACGCGTCCGTGGCCGATAACCTAAAAAACATTGCAAGAAGATTAGAGCGGGACGTCGAAGACCTGGTGGTGATTGTGCTCGATCGTCCGCGCCATGAGAAATTGATTGGCGACATACGGGCCGCCGGAGCCCGCATCCGGCTGATCGGCGACGGCGATCTCTCCGCCGGTATTGCCGCCGCCGTAATCGGAACAGGTGTGCACGCGGTCATGGGCTCGGGAGGGGCGCCGGAAGGTGTGATCACCGCCGCGGCGATCCGTTGCCTCAACGGATATATGCTGGGCCGGCTGGTGGTTGCGCCTGACCAGGAAGAGCGCCTGGCTCGCATGGGGATCAAAGACAAAAATCGTATTTACGAATCGCAAGATCTTGCGCCCGGCAAACAGCTCATCTTCGCCGCCACCGGCGTTACCGATGGCGCTCTTCTGAAAGGCGTGCGCTTTTTCGGCGAGGGAACCCGAACTTCCTCCGTGATCCTCACCCAGCAGACCGGCAAGGTGCGCTTCATCGAAAGCATTCACCTGGAAAAGGGACCGGACGTGAAGGTGAGGTTCGCGTAGAGAACCACTGCCGACGATTTTTCGGTTGCTATTTCAGGTATTCCGAGCCTTTTTTCAGATCTTCGGGTATCTCGGGGAAAGGAGGAAATTCCTGCGAGTATCCCTTGAGCAAATTCACCGTCACTTCGGCGCGCAGCGCCCCGTCATGGACTGCGATCTTGTGAGGATTGCCCTTCGAGTAGCCCTCCCACAGCGAGACGCCGGCATAGGCGCCATCCTTGCGCAGTACGTAGTAGGTCATGTCGAGGAAGCGTAGCTTGTTCATGTCGCCCTTGTAGTTGTGTACGATGCGTTTGAGCGCGTCCGTGCCGGCTTCCTGCGGGGACATGCCATGGCGCATATTTTCGATGATGGTGTGCGCGCCCGCGACCTTGATGTTCTCTTCACCACTTCCGGTCGCGCCTGCGGAGCCCACGTCTTGATCGGTGTAGCAGCCCGCGCCAATGATCGGTGAGTCGCCGCAGCGTCCCGGAAGTTTGAAGGCTAGTCCGCTGGTCGTGGTGCATCCGGAAATCTCGCCTTTCTCATTCAGGGCCGAGCAGTGGATCGTTCCAGTGGGTGGAAACAGAACTTTGCGCACGGCTGCGAGTCGGAGATGCGGCTCGATGCCGAGGTCCGTAGCCCGCGCCTGCAGGTTCCGGATTTTCCTTCGCCACAGTTCGGACTGCGGCTCGTCTTTTTTCGCGGGGGCCTGCCAATGCGGATCGGCTAGACCTGGTCCCCACCAGTCGTCGGTGGAATGGAATTCCTTCCAGAGCAGCCAGATCTTGCGGGAGCGCTCGGTGAGCAGGTTCTCGCGCGGAAAGCCCACAGCGACGGCAAAACGCTCGGCGCCTTCGCCCACGAGCATCACATGGCCGGTGTGCTCCATCACCGCCTTTGACACCAGCGATACATTCTTGATGTTGCGCACGCCGCCGACGGAACCGGCACGGCGCGTGGGTCCGTGCATGCAGCAGGCGTCCAGCTCGACGACGCCTTCTTCGTTCGGAATTCCACCCAGGCCGACCGAATCATCGTGGGGATCGTCTTCCGGACCTTTCACAACTTTGAGCGCGGCGTCGAGTGTGTCTCCGCCGCCTTTGAGGAAGGCGAATGCGTTCTCGAGGTAAGCGTAGCCATTATTGGCGCAGACGATGACAGGACGCTTGTGCGATTCCGCATGCGTGTCGGGTTCCTGTGCGGTGCTTTGCTTAGACTCTGCGTGAGCGTGCGTTCCTACTCCAGCAGCGACGGCTCCGAGGACGGACGTTCGAACGAAATCACGGCGCGAGAAAGTCATGTTCCTCCTGCATGTAGGAAAGCGGGAAGCATATCACGCGATGAGGGTGGGGTTCATATTGGATGGCTGAGGGGGAAGCGCGGCGCGTGAGGGCTTCCTGGTAAAAAAAGTGCTGGCGCGACCCTCAAGTTGACAATGCTTTCTGCACGTAGAACTGTGCTGCACATTATTACGTGCTCAATATGAAAACCAACGTCACGCTCAAACTGGACGCTGATTTGCTGCGCGAAGCTCGTATTCTAGCGGCAGAAGAAGACACCTCGATCAGTGCCATGCTGGCCGCCCGTCTGGAGCAAATTGTACGCGAGCGCAAAGCCTACCATCGGGCGCGCAGCCGCGCCCTGGCCCGCCTCCGCGAAAGAATGGATCTGTGGTGGACGCCTCCTCGGTCCCGCGACGAGATCCATGAACGATAGTCGAGCGAAGGCGCTACGATGGCCGACAAGTATTTTGTCGATACGAACATTCTGCTCTACGCCCACGACCGCGCAGCGGGCATCAAGCACGAGCGTGCGCGCCAGCTCATCGAGGGCCTGTGGACCGGCGGGCCCGGCGTCTTGAGCACGCAGGTCCTGCAAGAACTTTGCGTCCACCTGCGGCGCAAAGTTGCTCGTCCGCTTGCCGTGGACGAAATCCGCCGGCTGATCCATGACTACATGAGCTGGGAGATGGTGGTCAACCCTCCCGAAGCCGTGATGCAAGCGATCGAGATCGAAGTGCGCTACAAGACTACTTTTTGGGATGCCCTGATCCTGCAAGCGGCAGAGAAATCAGGTGCCGCGATTCTATACTCCGAAGACTTGGCGGCGAAGCAGAGTTATGGGACAGTTCGGGTGATTAATCCGCTGCTTGGGTAGATCGGTCGCCGTCTCCCTCCACTTCGCTCGGTTGGGAGGACAATGCCTTTGCTGGGCTACGGTGAATACGCACTTCGAGAAGGTATGGCGCGAAAAAATCGAAAGCCCCACTTCCCGCAAAGGACGCGAGAAATGGGGCACCGGCCATGGGTCAACTGCGAACTTTTGCACCCTTGGTTTTTACTTGCCGCAATCGGCCAGCGGCCACGCCACGATATCTGCCGACCAGCCCTGAGTTCGGCTTCACGGATTCCTTTTCCTTGCCTGCGGCGACATCGGTAATTTCTCGAACGTTGCTTTGGGCGGAGCGGAAACGGAGCAGCGCCGCGATGTTGCCCACAGCATCGAGTTCGGGATCATCCTTGACGTAAAACATTTCGACATCGTGGCGAATGACCCAGGGCAAGATGGCTTCTGCCACATCGACAACCTCACGAGTATCCCGTCCGCAGACCGGACAGGAACTCACCAGATGCGCGTCCAGATGGCCGCAGCCCGTGCACTCCACGGCTTGTGCCACATAATTGTCGCCAATCAGTAGGGTTTGCACTTCGCCCAGCTCCAACGAGCGCAGCACCCGTCGCAGTCCGGTAACGCCCCGACCGTTGCCGCGCGCCTGATCGATAGTTTCGCGAACCACTTCGCTGCACCGTTTCTTTTGCCAATCAACGAAAATCCGTTCGGCGTGCGAACGAATCGCGTCCCGGCTTACATGGGCTATCTCGGTGGAAAATCGTCCCAGCAACTTCTGCGCGACATCAGGATGCAATTGCGGCTGAAATTGAGTCCAGTGAGTCTCCTGGCAACCTAGGATCCATTTTTCGAACGCATGTTTTTCGAGAGCGTTTTTCAGGACCTCGGCGACCAGCTTGAAATGCTGTCGAGCCTCGTCGGCGACGCGGCGTTCGGCGTGCCCACCATCATATCCGGCGAAGCCGTCACCGCGGCCGCGGCGGGGAAGTGGATGAAAAAATCCTTCGCGTTCGGTCAGTTCGCCCAGGCGCAGGTCGAACAGGCGAGCCCGTTGGCGGTCGACGAGAACGACGCCCAAGCTGGGGAATGCTCCCAACAATTGGGCCAGGGGTTTCAGATAAAAATGCTGGCTCAGCAGAAGTTGTGTGCCGCCGAGTTGGGGCGGAAGATCATACTCACGCCAGAAGCCTTGTGCAGCGCAGGCAAAGACTGCTTTGGCGTGCGTGCCATTGCCGCGCAAGTCCTGGGACAAGCGCACAATGCGGTCGATATCGGCGCGCGCCGCTTCATACTTGTCTTTATTTTCCTTGTTCTTATCGGCACCCTCATTATTACGATCATGAAGCTTGGCCCTGCTCTCCAACTTCCTTAATGCCTCCCGCACCAGGTCCTTCGTCAAGATAGCCTCTTCCTTGTGGGCTTTATTGCGAGGCGTCGTGGGTTGAAAATAAAAGCTTAGAGCGCAGGCTCCCTGATCTTCAAATTGAGCTATTTCATGGATTTGATCGCGAGTAATCATTCGCTATATCGCTCCCTTTCAATCGGAATTGAATCTACGCGGTCCTGGTGGGCGCAAAACGTCCCTTAAATTGGCCGGCAAACTGGGGCGATTGGCGCAAATGATCGCGTGCAGCAGAAATACATTGCAACACCCGTTCGGGCGGGCTGCCGGTGATGGCGGAGATCTCATCGACCCCGAAGCCTTCTATGGCATGCAGGATAAAGGCCTCGCGCTGGTCAGACTTCATGTCGCGCAGGGAAATGGCGATGAGGCGCATCATCTCATCGGAACCAACGATCTGTTCGGGCGTGGACACACGGTCGTCGGCGATGATGGTTTCTTCGGTGAAAGTCTCGTCCGGTTGGTGAAATTGCAGCTCGGGCTCGTCGCTGGCCTTTACATTAGGCTTGCGGGCTGATTCCTCCAGTCGAATCGCGCCGCCATTGGTACCCTCCGGACGCGAAAGCTGATCGAGCGCATCCAACGCCAAGCGGTAGAGCCAAGGCTCGAGGGCCAGCCGCTCGGGCTTTTGCCGTGCTGGCTCTAACCCATCACCTCCCAGGGCGGCCGCAATGGCTTCATCAATCACTTCTTCTTTGGTGATGGATTCCGGCAAAACCTCATCGGCGGTCTCGCGGAAATAAATCTCGCGTTCCACAAAACGCTCCAGGCGGGGCAGGTTCGCATTGACGTAGGAACGCACATCTTCGGAAGAAACCGTAGGCGGAAACACTACGGCCAGAGTCTCCTCGAAGGGCACAGAAACATTGCGACGAGCTGGAACTTCCTTCTGTCGGCGCGACCACTTATGCGTGGAGCGCAGCATTTCCTTATGTCGGTTGACTTGTTGCAGCAAATCTTCGAATGCGCCTTTCACCGCAGCCTCGGCAGTAGGCGCTTTGGCCAGCACGGCCATCTGGCCCGAAGGCAGGCGCAGGTTGAGCGAGACACTGGTACCCTCGCGCGCGGAGATTTCCTCCACTACGCCTTTTAAGTGAACCAGTTCCGGGCGAAAAACCTGCAGTCGCTTCCGCAGTTTTTCTATGTGATGTTGGAAATCTTTTTCGACGGCCGGAGTTTTGTGAAGCCGGTAACTGACGTGGACGTTCATTAGCACCTCGAGCTTGCAAACGAAGGGCGCAAACCAGTGCTTTCTACGACGATTGTACACCCGGTCGCTCGGTGGAAAAACGCGAATCGCGTGCTCGAAATTCGGGGGTCGTCCACTGTGGAACTCGTCGCTGAGCGAACCTGATGCGGGCGGATTATTTTGCAGGCGACGCGTCGTCCAGTTATGATCCGGCGATGAAATTTGTCAGAGTTTCAATCTTACTCTTCATCCCAGTTTTTATGCTCACTTCAGCCGGGGCTCAGGCTCCTGGGTCCAAGGAAGTTGACAATGTCTATCCTGATGCGCACGGGCTCTATTTGGAGCTGCATGAGAACCCGGAGCTCTCCGCGCACGAAATCCGAACCGCAGCGAAGTTGGCTGGCCGATTGCGCGCTCTCGGCTATGAAGTAGCCGAGCGCGTCGGAGGCACGGGGATTGTTGCCATTCTAAGAAACGGCTCCGGGCCAACCGTAATGTTTCGCACCGAACTGGATGCGCTGCCGGTGGAAGAAAAGACCGGCCTTCCTTACGCGAGCAAGGTCCGCACCAAAGATGACGCCGGGCGCGATGTGCCCGTCATGCATGCTTGCGGACACGATCTGCACATGGCGGCAATCGCAGGAGCGGCGGCCATCATGGCCCACAGCAAAGACACTTGGCACGGAACACTGATTTTGATCGGCCAGCCCGCCGAGGAGACCATCGGGGGCGCCAAAGGCATGCTCGCGGAAGGCCTGTTTACGCGCTTTCCGAGACCCGACGTAGTCCTTGCCCTGCATGTGGGGAACACTCTTCCGGCAGGAACGGTGGGGATTACGCCGGGAGTTTATAACACCAATGCGGACTCGCTGCGAATTACGATCTATGGCAAAGGTGGACACGGTTCAGCGCCGCACACGGCGATTGATCCCATCGTGATGGCGGCGCGAACCATTCTGGCGCTGCAAACCATCACCTCGCGCGAAGTGAAGCCCGGGGAAATGGCGGTGGTTACGGTCGGCTACATTCAGGCCGGCACCAAGAACAACATCATTCCGGATCAGGCTGAACTGGGTTTGACCGTGCGCACGAATAAACCGGAAGTACGCAAGCAGGTGCTCACTGCCATTTCGCGTATCACGAAGGGCGAAGCCGAAGCGGCCGGTGCAACGCGTGAACCTTTCGTCGATCACTATGAAGGCACCGACCTGGTGTACAACGACCCCGCGCTAGCGCAGCGGCTGCGCGGTGTACTGGAGTCGGCGCTCGGCAAAGGCAAGGTTGTAATCCAGGGGCCGATTACGCCATCGGAGGATTTTTCATACTTCACCGAGCAGGGAATTCCAGGCTTTTATTTCAGTCTGGGCGGAGCCGATCCAGACATGTTTGCGCAAGCCAAAGCGGCCGGCGCGATGCTGCCATCGAATCACTCTCCACTGTTCGCACCCGATGTGGATCCGGCGCTGCGCACCGGTATTGCCGCGGAGGTGGCAGTGCTGCGCAATCTGCTGAACGGCTCGGCTGAGGAGCTACGGAAGGCGGTGGCGGAGGGATCGGCGAGAGCGCAATCCACACCTTAGCTCCGCCACGAATTCCGACGCGGGATTAGCGGTTCGCCAGCGCCGAGATATCCCCCAGACGGTTGGGATGCGGATTTTTCTAGCCGCCCATCTGCGCCAGAATGGACCGAGCTTCCGCCGCTGGATCGGAAGCTTCGGTGATCGGCCGTCCCACAACGATATGACTTGCTCCCGCCGCGATCGCTTCGGCGGGAGTCACTACGCGGACCTGATCTCCGTGGCCGGTGCCGGCGGGACGCACGCCAGGAGTGACGATGGCGAAATCCTGTCCTAGCTCTGTGCGCAGCCGCGAAGCTTCGCGCGCCGAAGTGACGATGCCTTGGCACCCGTTGGCTAGGGCGAGGGCCGCGAGCCGCAAAACTTCATCTTGCACGGTGCTTCGAATGCCGATGTTGTTCAGATCGCTTTCGTCCATGCTGGTGAGCACGGTGACTCCCAGCACAAGCAACGCCGGGTTGACTGCGCGCGCAGCGTCGGCGGCAGCCCGCAGCATCTGGCTGCTGCCCGAGGCGTGCACCGTCAGCATGCCTACTCCAAGCTGCGCCGCTTCCCGCACCGCGGCGCCTACAGTGTGAGGAATGTCGTGATATTTAAGATCGAGAAATACCCGCCGTCCGGCTCCCACCAAATCTCTTACAATTTGCGGTCCCTCGGCAGTGTAGAGCTGCATGCCGACCTTGTAGATCGACGCTGACTCTCCAATGGCCGCGACGATTTTGTGCGCGGCCGCCGCCGTGGAGAGGTCGAGCGCTACGATCAGCTTCTCGCGAGAAATGTTTTGTGCGGAATCAGTCGCTAGTGGCTCGTTTTCACGAGAGTCTTTTCCTTGCGAATCAGATTCTCGCGAATCAGAACTGGGGGAGGCGGTCTGACTTACATCGCTGCCAGGGATGAGATGGGGCAGAGTGGTCTGCATCCCCAGCAGTGTAAATCGGCTAGCGGAGTTCCGCCATAGGGGGGTTGAACGCGACGGTTTGATAGATCGGCCGGTGCAACGACGTACCCGCCTTCACGACGTCGAGTCTGACTCGCTGCAGGCCGCGCTCCTGGAATTGAAGAGCCTGAGCCGCTCCATAAGAAAGGTCGATGATACGGTCGGCGATGATTGGCCCCCGGTCGTTGACCTTCACCACGACCGTTCGTCCATTGCGCAGGTTGGTTACCCGCACATAACTTCCTAACGGAAGCGTAGGATGCGCAGCGGTCATTTCATACATGTCGTAATCTTCGCCGCTTGCAGTCTGTTTGCCTTCGAAATCTTCCCCGTACCAAGACGCTGTACCAATCTGATACGGCTGATTCCTGACAGGCTTTTTTTGAATTTCGGGCTTGATTTGGGCTATTCTAATCGGGGTGGAACTGGCCTCCGAGTTGTTCGGACCCTGAGCCGCTCCCAGCCCGACGATCATTAACCCGACCATCAGTCCATGAGCTATACGCATTTGCATTCAGTTCTCCTCGCATCTCAAAAAGTCGTCCTAGCTAGGTTCTCCCGTTAACGATTTGTAGATCGTAGAGGCCTAACTGGACCTTGTCAATCCGAAACAATGTGGTCTATAGTGACCTCGTAGTAATCGATAGCTCACGTAACTTGCTGTTAATCATAATGAATTATCATGATGTCTATAAAAACAATAGACTTAAATGTTTATAGATCAGTAACTCAGTTAAATCCCTCATACCAGGAATTATTTTCAACTGCAGCCGATTCAATGAGTTAGGGACGGACCCATTTCTAACTTGCTTAATGTCAGAACGTTAGGGCCCAGGTTACTTGCTGCGAATGCTTGTTTCTCGTTGTTCTTAGGGTATAGACCATAGAAACATGGCCGAATCTCCTCCAGTCGTCCTGACTATCGCGGGTTTTGATCCCTCCTGCGGCGCCGGAGTAACGGCCGATATCAAGACGATCGCCGCTCACGGCTGCTACGGTGTGGCCTGCATAACCGCTCTAACCGTGCAGTCAACCTCGGCGGTCCGCCGGGTGGAGGCCGTCGACCCCGGTCTGATCACCGAAACCCTGGAGGAGCTGGCGGCTGACATTCCGATCGCGGCGGTTCATGTCGGCATGCTCGGAACAGCCAAAGTCGTGCGGGCTGTGGCTGAGTTCCTGGGCAAGCGCCAAGGCAAGGCCAAGCTGCAAAACATTGTTTTGGACCCGATCCTGAAGTCGTCCTCCGGCGCCGACCTGCTGGATGCTCCAGGAGCCAAAATGCTCATCGAAAAGCTCATTCCGCTGGCCACTCTGCTCACGCCAAACGTGGATGAGGCTGCCGTCCTTACCCGACTGAAAGTCACGAATCTCGACGAGATGCGGGTGGCCGCCGACAAACTTCATGAAATGGGGTTGCCTGCCGTAGTCATCACCGGTGGCCACTTAGAAAAGGCCACCGATCTATTGAGTTTCACCTCCAAGCTCGGCGTCGAGCAGGAAGTATTTAAAGCGGAGCGGCAACGCTCGAATTCCACCCACGGAACCGGTTGCGCTTTTGCCAACGCGATAGCCTGCCACCTGGCGCTGGATCGCGGCTTGGCCGAAGCCGTGCTGCTGGCAAAAACCTACGTGACGGCGGCGATTGCTGCCGGTCATCCGTTGGGCCGCGGAACCGGCCCAATCCACCATCTCTATCGCATGAACCAGCAGCGCCGCAGCGCCAGTTCGGGAGGCGAGTCCTAGGATCGCTACCCCGAACAATCACACGAGTCCTAATCTGAGTCAGAAGGATTCTTCAGCAGAATTCCAGCAACAAACGATGCCGTGGCAGCCAGCAGCCATTCGATGCGCCACATCTGGATCGCCTGAAACTCGGCCAGATTGGATGCCCTGAAGAAGAGGCTCACCCCGAGCGCTCCGGCCACGCAGCCCAATCCAATCATGAATGCAATCAACGCCGCCGTGGGCAACCCTACCCAGCGCTTTATCTCGTGGAAATGCAGATAATGCAGCCACTCGGGAAAAGGGATCCCGCGCCACGTTTCCGCAAGCCAGTCACCGCTGGTCCTTATCCACGCCAGATTTCGCGCCCACAGACTCGCTATGATCTCGGCATCCGTGTGGCTCTCAATCGGAGAAGCGGCTAAGAAGGCGCGGCGCAGTCCGCAGGTGTGGCAAAACTTCGCACCAATCATGAACTCGCTGGCACAACCTTCGCAAGCACCGGCCATCTGTTCGTGAATTGCGGGCGGCAAAGCTTCTGGGTTGGACTGGGAAGGCGGCTTCCAAAACTCTTGCTGTGCATCGTGAACTACTTCAGACATGGGAGTGAGGCTCTTGAGGACGTAGCCATAAAGGCAAATCAACAACCAAAAGGGTCGGCGTGGTAAGGGCTTTAAACTCAGCCACTTGCAAAATTTTGCCCAGCTACTCACAGAGAATTCCGGGCAATTATTACTCACAAACTCGCGTAAAGATGCCCCAGTCACTTCGGTCTGGAGTTACAAACTTTAGAATGCTGGAAGCCGAGCCCGAAGTCATGCAAGCCTCGGCTGATCAGGACTGACCCATCGTGCGTCTCAGCTTCCCGATCTTCCTGCCGCGTCCGTCAGGTTCAGTTAAACTAAAACCCAGGGCCAGAACACCGGGGATGCAGTTGAGTCCGAAATTCACGAGAAGCCTGCTTCACGGCGGCATATTGTTTTGGATCGCCGGGCTCTGTCTGCTGCTCCAAGCTGATTCTCAGACGCGCTCTGCAATCGTCATCGGCGACGCGAGTGCCGCGTCGAATGCTCTGACGGCTCCCGGCCACGATCCTCTGGTCGTCTCCGCCTTCGATCACTTTTACGAAATGGATTATGACCGGTCGATCCAGGAGTTCGATAGGATCTTGAATCTTCACCCCGACGATCCCTCCTCGGTGAATCATTTGTTGGCCGCGGTTCTGATGCGGGAGCTTTACCGCATGGGGGCGATGAATACGGGCGAATATGCCAACGACAGCTTCATTGGACAGGCGCATCGCAGCGCCGATCCCAAGGTGAAGGAGCGCATCAAACAGTTGGTCGAACGCGCCGAAGGTCTCGAGGAACAAGAACTCAAAGCCGACCCGAAGAATACGGACGCGCTCTATGCCCGCGGCGTAACCCGGGCTCAGTTTTCGCTGTACACCGCTTTGGTGGAGCGCGCATGGATCTCTGCCCTGCGCAACGCTGTTGGCGCGCGCCACGATCACGAACGCGTGCTGGAACTGGATCCCAAGTATGTGGACGCCAAGCTGGTCGTCGGAACCCACAACTACGTGATGGGCAGCCTTCCCTGGAGCGTCAAGGCCGCCATAGCGCTCGTGGGTCTGACTGGCACAAAAGAGAAAGGTTTGCAATATCTGCGCGACGTCGCCGATAGCAACGGAGAGAACAGTGTGGACGCCAAAGTTGTGCTGGCGTTATTCCTGCGTCGCGAACATCGTTATGATGAGGCGCGCGGCCTCATGCATGATCTGGCAATTCGTTACTCCCGAAATTATCTGTTCCCGCTGGAGGAAGCGAATCTGTTGCGCGCCGGTGGCCACCCGGCGGACGCCGCATCCTCCTATCGTACAGTTTTGCAAGCCGGTCGAGAGGGGAAGTACGGCGCCCTGCATTACGAAATAACCGCATGGGGCCTGGGTGAGTTGCTGCGCAGCCAGAAAGATTACGCTGGAGCGGCCGCTGCCTACGAGCAGGTGAGCGAGGTTTCGAATCCAGATCCCGAGACTCTTCAGAAAGCCAACCTGGCGGCGGGTGAAATGTACGACCTGCTCCAGAAACGCGATCTGGCAATGAAAAAGTATGAGACCGTTCTAGCCGAGAATGCCGGCACTCCTCCGGCGGAACAGGCCCGTAAGCACATCAAGGAAGCCTACAGGGAGTGAGCTCTTCGGTTAAATCAGCGATCGGCGAGAACGACTTTCGCATGGCTCGGCAACCAGCCCAGGTTTGAGGGGAACAGGTATTCCACCAGGATGGTGTTGCCAGGATTGCTGTGAGTGAGAATGCCCGCCAGATCTTCTGTCGAGTGGATGCGTTGCCCACTCAGGGCGGTAATGACGTAACCAATCCGTAAGCCGGCCGTTTCGGCAGCACTGTCTGGCGCCACTTCCAGGATTTCGACTCCCTTCACCCGGTCTTCCATCCAATTCGCCCCTGAAATACCAAGCGTTCCGGATTTAGCAAACCCGGCACGCCATGCCGAATCGCCCAAGCCAGAATCGCTCTTCGCGGTTGTGGAGCGCATAGCGCCCGAGGCCGGAAGCTCGGGAGCAGATGACGGCATCGGCGTCGACGCCGATGCAGGCAGGGGAAATTCATAGGAACGTGTGCCGAGTGCGACTCGCACCACGCCAGACACGAGCGCTTTGTCGCGGCTGAAGCATAATTTTCCGGCGAATCTCGAACCCGGGAAAACCGTGGTGGTCCGAAGATACTCGTGACTCAGCACGCTTGTTATCGCCTGTCCTCGCTCGGCGACCGCATCAGCCTTTGCTAACCATAGGGCCTGCGCTTCGTTGTCCGTTGCCCTCGTAGCCGTTTCGACCGGATCATAAGCGTTACTTGTTTTTGGTGCGGCCAAACTTTGGCTAAGGCTTCCAATACTGGCCATAACTTGACCCCAGAAGACACTGTGAGCCGCCGACTTTTGCAGATCGCGCTCTGTTCTAAGCTTGAGGTCTTCCTCTCTGGGCGAGGTTTCATGAAGGGTAATGCTCGTGGGAATGACGTTGACCGCATCATTGGAATCGTTAACGACGTACACGGTCAGCCAGTTCGCTTTCTCCTGGGCCTTTAGGTTCACCGTGACAGTTACGTCATGGTCGGTTATCTGCTCGAGTGCCTGGCCGTCGACGTAATAGAGGCGAAGGGAATCTTGAGCGGCGGCGGGTGCTAGAAAGGCAAGAAGTAAAATGCCGACGAAGCCGTTGGAACTCATCAAATTCCTCATTCGTCGAGTACTCGGGAGGGGAGGGGGAGGGCGGCAGAAATTATGTCACAGAAAGGGAAAATGGGCCAAGATATTTTCGCCAAGACGATGACGGATCCGCGTGAGCTTGTGGCAGTGACGGCGGCGCCTATGTCCTGCTGGGATTTATGGAATGGAGAATCCGCTGCCCGGATTGGCGGGGAACTTCAAAGGGTACAATTGCGTATTCTGTGGAAGAGGGGCAAGCCATGTACTGCAACGATTGCGGAAAAGTGATTCAGAACGACGCCGCGGTTTGTGCCTATTGTGGCGTTCGCGTGGCGGCGTCGGTGTCCCGCACGCGTCTCGTGCGTCCGCGGCAAGACCGCAAGATCGCCGGCGTTTGCCTCGGCTGTGCGGAATATTTCGACGTCGACGTAACCTTGGTTCGCCTGGTTTGGCTGATTGCGTCATTCATGACCGGCATCGGCCTGATCTCCTATCCCATTGCCTGGATCATCATGCCGGAAGAGCCGCTCCGGTTAGCGGCCCCAGTGGGGGTGCAGCGCGTGACGAATCCGTAACGACCAATCGATAGCGCAGCATGCTTCCCCAGCAGATAAAGAGCAGCGACACGGAAATTGTTTACTACGCGCAGGGGGAGGGCCCCGCAGTAATTCTGCTGCATCCGTTTCCCGCCAATCATGAATTTTGGCTGCCTGTGGCAGAGATTCTTTCAACGCGCTATCGGCTAATTCTTTCCGATCTGCGTGGTCACGGAGATTCCGGAATTGGCGAAGGTCCGGCCACGATGGAGAAGCACGCTGGCGACCTCGCCCGTGTAATGGACGATGCCGGAGTCGGCCGCGCTCCGCTGATCGGCGCTTCCATTGGCGGATATGTGCTGTTGGAATTCTGGCGCAAGCATCGCGGGCGCGTCTCCGCTCTCGGCCTGTGCAATACGAAAGCGCCCGCGGATTCCGCCGAAGCTCGAGGCGCTCGCCTGCACGCGGCGGAGGAAGTGATGGAACGCGGAACGGAACCGTTTTTCGAGAGCATGATTCCTCGCCTGCTAGGGAAGAGTACGCGGGAATTGCGGCCTGACCTGATCGACGGCGCACTACGGATGATGCGGAAGATGTCTCCCGAAGATGTGGCGCAAGTGCAGCGCGGCATGGCCGAGCGTCCGGACTCCATGGATACATTGAAGACGATCAATGTCCCCGCCCTGCTCGTGACTGGAAACGAGGACATGCTCACCGGCCGAAAGGAAGCAGAGTTGATGCGCCAGCACATCCCCAACAGTGAGCTGCGCGTGATCCCGAGAGCCGGCCACTACTCGCCTTGGGAGCAACCCGAGGCCGCCGGCAAACTGCTGCGCCAGTTCCTGGATGCAATTGAAAGGACGTAATTTAGCATTCTGCCACGAGTTCGTCTCCGGTTAGAATCGAGACGCCATGAAAACACTCTCCGCTGCGATCGCGTTCTTCCCATTCCTGTTATCCGTCCCGGCGCAATCTCCTACCGCCGAGCGGCCGCGCATCACCGGTATCGACCACGTTTCGTTCTACACCACCGTGCCCGCTGGCGTGAGCCAGCTTTACAGTGGCACGCTCGGATTGGCGTCCGCGGCGCCGCTCGAGGCCGGCGGAATCGCTCGTTATTTGGTCGGCAGGCAGTGGGTGGGCTACGGCGCGGCTCCCGATCGCAATGCCACCGACCGCATGGATCACGTAGCTTTCACCACCGACAACATCGTGGCGCTGCGTGAGTATCTGATGGCGAAGGGAGTCAAGACGGCGGCAATCGAAGTCCGCTCGGATCATAGCTCGAGTTTTCTCGTGAGCGATCCCGAAGGCCATCGCATCGAATTTGTCGAGCGGAGCCATGGCGAGACGGCACCGGCGCAACCCGCTTCCGCGGTCTCGCGGCAGATGATTCATACCGGATTTATGGTTCACAACCGCGAGGCGGAGGATCACTTCTACCGCGACCTGCTTGGTTTTCGGCCCTATTGGCACGGAGGAATGAAGCCCGGCGAGACCGACTGGGTCTCGATTCAGGTTCCCGAGGGCACTGATTGGCTGGAATACATGCTGAATCAGCCCGCGCATCCTGATCTGCGAGTCACTGGGGTGATGAATCACATATCGCTTGGCGTGGTCGACATGAAGAAAGCGCAGGCTATTCTGGAATCGCACGGTTGGAAGCCGCATGGAGATGAGAAGGCGCAGATGGGGAAAGATGGCAAGTGGCAGCTCAATGTGTTCGATCCCGATCTTACGCGCATCGAGTTGATGGAATTCAAGCCGGTAGAAAAGCCATGCTGCTCCGATTTCACCGGTCCTCATCCATCCGAGTAATCTGCGCGCTGACTGCCGCCTCCGCATTTGTTAGAATCCTCTCGCCATGATTGATAAGGTTTTGGTGGAAGACAAAACGGTAGTGAATTCGAAAGGCGACGGCCCGGCGATCGAAATTGGCAATGCGGCGAATCGCGTATTTCTTGTGACTCTGGAGATAACCAGGATCATCGAGCAGGAGTCGCTCGACCTCAGCATTCTCGCTTCCGCGGACGGCACAACCTGGGCCGGAAAGCCGTTGGTCGCTTATCCGCAAGAGTTTTATTGCGGGCAGTGGCCGCTGTTGCTCGATCTAGCGGCGAATCCCGACGTAAAGTTTGTGCGCGCTCACTGGGAAGTGGCGCGCTGGGGCCGGGGCTCGGAAACGCCGATGTTCGAGTTTGGCGTGAGGCTGAGGGAGATCCCGCCTGATGTGTTGCGCGATGCAACGGCGGAGGCCAAAGCTCTGGCCTAAAAATTGCTGATTGTTGATTTCTGATTGAACTCCCTATTCCAAAGATGGCGCTGGATTTCGATCAACCATCAGAAATTAGCAATCAACAATGGCGCTCATCTGCGTCTGCTTTTTATTCTCTTTATGTTCATCCTCCAATGAAAAGCCAATCGCTCGAAGTTTTGCGCCCGGCGCGCAACGTGCGCGGAAGTGTAAGCCTTCCGGGTGACAAATCGATATCGCACCGCTACGCAATGCTGGCAGCGATCGCCGACGGACCGTCGCGGCTGGAAAACTATTCAACCGGAGCAGACTGCGCGAGCACGCTCGACTGCCTGCGTTCGCTTGGCGTGAAGTGGGAGCTTAAAGACGCGGCTCACAACACCATCGAAATTCAGGGACACGGGCTGTCGTTGAATGCCCCGACCCAGCCTCTGGATTGTGGCAACTCAGGCTCGACGATTCGGATGTTGAGCGGCATCGTCGCGGGTCAGAATTTCCGCAGCGAGATGGCGGGCGATGAGTCACTCTCGCGCCGTCCGATGGAGCGGGTGATCGCACCGCTCACCGCGATGGGCGCAGAAATCAGCTCGCAAAACGGGTGCCCCCCGCTGCTCATTAGTGGCGGCAACTTGAAGGGAATCCGGTACCAGATGCCCGTTGCCAGCGCGCAGGTCAAGACCTGCCTGCTCTTTGCAGGGCTGTTGGCGGACGACGAAACGCGCATCCTAGAGCCGCTGCGTACGCGGGATCACGGAGAAGTCGCGCTCCGCGCCTTCGGCGTGAACGTTGAGCGACAAGGGAATGAAATATCCGTTCGCGGCGGGCAACGTTTGCGTGGCATCGAAGCGGTCGTCCCTGGCGATCTTTCGAGCGCCGCATTTTTTTTCTGTGCCGCTGCGCTGTTCCCCGGCTCACACCTCACCGTGACAAATTTGCTGATGAACCCGACCCGCGCCCGCCTGCTCGACGTTCTAATCCAGATGGGGCTGTGTATTTCGGTCACACAACTGGAGGAGATTCACGGCGAATTGGTCGGTGCCCTGCAGGTGGAAGGCGCAACGTTGAAGGGCGCAAGCCTCGCAGGATCCGATACGGCCGCATTGATCGATGAGATCCCCGTGCTGGCGGCGATCGCTCCTTATACCGAACAGGGAATCGAGGTGCGCGATGCAAAAGAGTTGCGGGTGAAGGAATCGGACCGCATTGCATCGATCGCCATCAATCTTCGTGCCATGGGTGCACAGGTCGAGGAGCGGCAAGACGGCTTCAAAATCGCCGGCGGGCAAGAGCTTCATGGCGCCGAACTCGCTTCTTTTGGCGATCACCGCATCGCGATGGCATTCAGCATTGCCGCTCTGCGAGCCAAGGGCGAGACGCTGATTCGCGACAGCCAATCGGCGGCAATCTCCTATCCCGAATTCTTTTCTGTGCTGCAAGGACTTGTCGAGCGTTGAGCTGCTGCCCTCAGCCGCACGCGCAAGCCTGCAAGAGTTCCTCCCGTTACTTGCGGTCGATACCGACGTAATCTAACGCAGCCGTGCAAGATTCGAAACAATCCATGGGATGAACGCTCCTCCGCCCGGCAAATGGCGGAACGGCGCGTTTTCGAATCGTTGTCCAAGATCAAACTGGGGGGACTGCATGCGTGTTCACTCACTTCTGTTCGCATCGCTTCTGTTGGTGGCAACCGCCGACGCCAAAGAGCTGAAGGCGTATCAGGACGGAAATCTATTGCGGATGGATTCGGTGCAGTGTAGCAAGGTCGAGACGGAGAACGGTCATGCTCTCCTTTGCCAGGAATATGTGCTGCAAACTGAGCAAGTGGTCTATCGCATTCGGCTTAAGAATGATAGAGATTTCGCACCCTTGCCGATAGGCGAGAACGCAAAGTTCCGCCTCCAGAAGAACAGGATGCTGTTGCGCATGGAAGGGCCAGACAGCCGGGAACGCGAATACGTGATCTTGTCAATCCAACCGCGCGGCGACAGCACAGCCGAGGCCGGTCCAGCGCGAGTCAACCACCTGCAGTAAAATTATTCATCGCCGGGCGGAGGTTTCGAAGCATTGGCCGGCCCGATCGGAGTTCGAGCCGAAATCGGCGATGACATCTACTTCCTTAACGGCGCGCACAATAAAATATGCCAATTAGCTTGCGACCGCTGTGCCGCTTCTAAGCTTGGCTGTGATTTCCGTGTAGGCGGCCTTTCCGAGGCCGACATTTTTTGGTTTCCGTCCAATCGGATGATCCGGATGCTTGTGTGGTAGAGTAATTTCCGCCTGCGGATTGGCCGGGCGGTGGGGGCCCGGGCCGCCTCGTCTCAATCTTCGTTTGAAACTCTCAGGGAGGGGTTCATGCTGACACTCCGCGAACTGCTGAAAGACCGCAAGATTTATTCCATCGATGCTGGCAGCTCCGTGCTGGAGGCGGCGCGCTTCATGATGGAACACAACATTGGCGCCTTGCCGGTCCTGCGGAACGGCGAACTGGCCGGCATTTTTTCCGAGCGGGATATCATGAACCGCGTAGTCGCCGTGGGCCGCACACCCGGCCACACCGCGGTGTCGGAAGTGATGACCGCCAATCCCCGCGCCGTGAACGTGGACGAGAGCGTGGAGGAGTGCCTGTTCATCATGCACGAATTCGGATTCCGCCATCTGCCAATCGTGGAAGGCAAACAATTAAGAGGATTGGTCTCGCTGCGGGACGTTGTCATGCAGCAGGCTGGCGAAATGCAGCGGCAAAGCCGGCGCGCGGCGTCCTAGAAGGGCTCCGGGCTTCCGGGCTTCATGTTTTTATCGCCCCTGACAATTATCAAAGCATGTAATTGCTGGGCGCGCCACGTTGCCGCCAAGCACGCCGAGCCGAAGCCCGGAGGCCAGAGCCTCTTTTTCAATCTCGTTTCCGCAGCAGAAGTTCGCCTGCTTTTGGGGGAAGCTTAAAAGGGAACTCGAATATTTTTCCCTCCAGCGGCACGCGCAGAACGAACTCCTCTTGTGCCTTCCATCCTCCCAGCCATTTATTTGCTGTATTGAAAAAGACCCACCCGCTCGCTTCTGGATGGCTGCGGTCCAGGTGCGCCGGGCGCAAGCTGTTCTTGCCCAGAAACTCGATCAGTTCACTTACCGATTTCTGGTAGTCCTGCAAGCGGGCTTCGCGAGCCGATTTTTCATCGGGGTGCTTCGCGATGACACGCCTGGTTTCGTCGTCCAGTGCGTCCGCGTCTGCCTGAATCTTCTGGATGTAATCGTCAGGCTTGAGCGCTGCCTGCACGACCTTGAAGTGCTTCATGAACTGCAACATAGCTCCGTCGGCGCTCACCGCAACCTCGCCCGCTCCACGATACCGGATGGTCAGAACAACTCCGAATATCGGTTCAATGCGATGGCGTATGATCTGCACTTCCCTCGCGTCGATCGCCAGGATGACTCCCACGTCATCCGACCACAGTCCGTAACGATATTTGCCATCTTGATCGGAGGAGAACGTACAGCCCGGCTGGGCCTCACTCCAGCGCACAATAACGGGCGCGGATTTGTTCTTCTCGCCGTCGGCAAATACGCGAGCGGGTGCGGCGGCCGATGCCGCGGAGGTGAGTGCGGAGACCACCATGACCGACAAGAGGATGGCCCACATCACGCGCCGCTGGCGGGGAAAGCGGTAAGACGGCCCCAGACGGTAGCGCGAAGTCCTCCCGTTCATCTTGAAGTCCGTCTCAGTTCACCGTGAGGCTGACGGTCGTTTGGGCGCTGGTTGTGTTGGCGGTATTGCTCGGCGACAGGCCGTTCTGGTCCACGCCCGTCAAGGTGAAGGTGTAGGTATTCTTGGGAGTGACAAGGCCGTTGTTATTGTTGGATGTTGTGGAGGTGGCGTTACAGGATGGCAAAACCAGCAAGCTGCCGGCAAGGGCGATAAGCAACATGAGTCCCAACAATGTTTTTCTGCGGGCTCCGCTGGTGCCTGCTCCAGCCAGTGCGAGTGCAGGAACAGCAAACCAGAAAGCGAAGAAGATTCTTGGGGCATACCTGTTGGCCTGATTCTGCAATATTCCGTAAGTGGAGACTGTGAGAACCGACGTGGGCGGGGCTCCATTGGTCACGGTCACCGTAGACGGATTGAATGCGCAGATCGGGGATGCCGTTACTGTGGGCGTAATCGAAAGACACGAGAGGGTGACATGGCCTGTGTAGCCAGCGATCGCCGTCACGGCGATGGTTGCTTGTGCGATGCCGCCTGCAGTGAGGGTCGTCGGACTGATCGCTTTCGATACGCCCAGAGTGTAATTCTGAGGCACGTTCACTACATTGAGGTACAAGGTGGCAGTTTCTGTTTCGGCGCCGCTTGTGCCCGTGACGGTGACAATGTACTGCCCCGGCGATACTCCTCCCACGGTCGTGACCGTCAACGACAGAGTGGCGTTCGGTACCGCGGAGGACGGACTGATGAGGCACAGCGGGAGATTGCTGGTGACCCCACTGGGCGGCGCCACGGAACAGATAAATGTAACCGTTCCGGTGAAACTGTCGGTTGTGCTGAGCGTGATACCGGCGCTAGCTTGGCCGCCAGGGGTTACGCCGGCCTGAGGCGAGAATGCGGTCGCACTAAGGGAAAAGTCTTGGGCTGCCGCTCGTGGAGCATGAGCCGCCACGAACAGAGATACGAAACATGCGAAGGCGATGGCGCGGATGAGGTGCCTGCATTCCAACATGGACGGATGGGAACTCACTACCTTCGATTCCTCCAACGGCGCAAACGCTGCCCGAGCGGACAGGAAAGAATCCTGACTTACGGGATAGTCCAAAAACAATATTATCTGAGTCTTGTTGCAAAGTGCGTCAGATAAGAATTTTAGACCAGAGTGGGCTATCCCGCCAATCGCACGTGCCAAGAAAACAACGACCGCCCCTTTTGCAGAGGCGGCCGGCGAAACGGGCGCAATTAATTAATGGTTAGCGTCAGCGTGGTGGAGTGGGTTGTGTTCGCAGAATCAGTCCCCGTAACCGTAACGGTGTATGCTCCCGCGGGTGTGCAGCCCGAGCAACCACCGCCGCC
>JBEKUD010000069.1:0-25957 GCA_049515395.1 Candidatus Sulfotelmatobacter sp.
GATTGGGCGCCGGATTCTCGATGGGGAAGCGGGCGTTGAGCTGTGCTGCGCGCTCGTAAAAAGCTCCGTCGCCATGCCACTCGTTGGTGCCGTGCTTGGTGGTGATCACGACGGATCCGGCGGTGGTCCACCCGGTGTCCGCGTCTTCATTTGAGGTGCGCACGGCAAATTCCTGAATGCCATCGGGAGAGAAATTTTGCAGGAAGCCGCCGATCCAATCGTCGGAGTTGTCGGCGCCATCGACGGACAGTTCGTTGTTCAAACCGGAGCTCCCGCCGGTGGAGACGGCGGTGATGCGCGCCTTGGTTGGATCGGAAGGCTCGACGGGCTCGGTTCCGGGCACGAGATAAGCGATGTTGGCGAAGCTGCGCGCCGGGAGTGGCAGAGTTGCGAGGTCCTGACTGCCGACGACGCCGCCATGCACGGCGCTCGACGTGTCAATCGTTTCGGTCGTGATGGAAGATGAATTTCCCTGCACGTTGACGGTCTCGCGCCCAGTTTCCAGTTTGAGCGTGACAGCGATATCGCGCACCACGCTGACGGCGACCTCTAGATCGGCAGTAGCCTCGGCAAAACCCTTGGCGGTCACGGTGACACGGTAAGAACCGGGGAGCAGTCCCTCAATGCGGAATTCTCCCCGCTCATTCGCCGTTGCTTCGCGGGTGATGGAAGAACCCTTTGACTGCACTGTGACCTGAGCACCTGCTACCCGCGCGGCGCTCGCGTCCTGAACCTCTCCCCGAAGCGCACCGTTCGGATTCTGGGCCGGCATGAGAGAAGATGCGGAGACAATAAGCCACAGTAAAATCGGGAGAATGACAGCGCGCAGCGGCGACCTCGATCCGCGAACTTCAGACAACCGAAAACTCGCGAGCATGAAAGACCATCCGACGAAGGATAAGGATTGCCGCTGTTCGAAACTGCTTCGGAAAAATGGCCCGCGCGCGGCGAAACAGGCGAGTTCATCGAGAGTATCGAGACGCCCTAACTACTACCAGCGATAGTCAAGTCCAAATGGGTGGCGGAAAGATTACTCCGGGCGAAAGACAGTACCATTTCCTAACGGGTGATTGATATTGAAGGACGTGGCCCTACAGAAACTGGCACATTTCACAGGCAGCCTAGCGGACAAGCCACTCTGTCATTTCATGCGCCAGCGCCAGGGCCGGGCCATAGGTGGCAAACACGCACAACATAGCCACGAGAACGGTAGGAATCACATACCATGGACGCATCCGTAGCTGCCGGGCCTCGCCGACCGCGGCTTCATTCCGGACAAGCAGGCGCGCCACCCGGGCGCCGATGGATCCAGTCACGAAGCGCACGGTACAGACCGGAGCGGCCTCGACCGGAACTAGGCGGGAGAGCTTGACTAGGGCTGCGGCCAGGTAGACGGCGTCGTCCAGATTTGAAACCGCGGCATCATCAGCGGCGAATTCCGCCGCCTGGGACCAGGCGCTTTCCAGCTTGGCCATGCCGGGGAAAGGACAGAAACGGAAGACGAGTTTTTTCAGGTTGTCGCGAGACTGCCTGTGCGCGAGTTCATGCTTGAGCGCAATGTGCAGTTCGTCGTGGGTCAGCAGAGTAACCGTAGACACTGAAACCAGCACTCTCGGTTTGCGGACACCCACCAGCGTGAGCGGCGGAGCTTCGCGTGTGGACTGGAACGTCACGATCTGGCCTATCGTCTCAACTGCGGCATCTACATTCGGAGGATGCGCGCCTTCCAGCCAGCGAGCCACAACGCGAGACGTGCGAGTCTGGGTGGCGATCACGCGGAAGCAGCCGCAAGCGATCAACATGAGAGCGCAAACGCCCAGCGCGAGCGGTATCGTGCCTATGCCTTCCTCAATTGAGCGCGGTTCCAGCAACTGAAACGACGGCACAACAAAAACGAATGTAATGCCAACGGAAGCCGCCAAAGGAAAAACGCGCGACGCGAAGAGCAGATCAGCCAGTCTCTGTTCCGTCGTGTGCAACAATTTCAGCGAGCGCCATGCCACTGCCACCAGCGCCGATAGCAGGCAGTAGAGCAGAACGAAGAAAGCAAGCGAGACGGCGATTCCGCGCAGCGCAAACATTAGTTTGGTTCCTGATCTTTAGTTTCCCGGCCCCTGGTTTCCTGCTCCTTCGTTTGCCGGCTCTGGAGTTCGCAACGTTTGTGTTCGACCAGGAGTTGCAGCTCATCCAGCAGTTGCGCGTCCTGGCTGCTGAGCGCTTCCACCAGATACGAGAGAGCCAGCGACGAAGCATCGCCGGATCCCAGCAATTGCCGGATGCTCTCGAGCGCCGTGACCCGTTGCAGTTCTTCGGGAGTGTGGCGCGGAGTGTAGCGGAACGCCCTGCCTTCGGCGACGCGATCAAGCAGGCCTTTCTTGTAAAGACGGTCCATGGTCGTCATCACCGTCGTATAGGCCTGATGGATCTTGCCATCCGCAAGCAGTTCGCGAACTGTGGCGCTGCCATGCGACCAAAGCCTTTGTAGCACTTGCTGCTCGAAGGGACCCAATTGAGGCCCGGAACCTGAACCAAAAAGTGAAAACGCTTTTGTCATTTCCAAATGCGCCCGCCAGTGCGCCCGACGCAAGGTCGTCAACCCGAAAAGCATACCATCGGATAGCGCGCCTTGCACGAACTGCCGAACCTCAGCTCGAATCCGTCGCCTTCGTGCCGTTGACAATCGAGGGCCGCCAAGACTCGCCGCCTACCACTCGTCATCAATTCCGAGGTCCGTTTTGCGAGATTGACTGGGGTCTTCACGGTGCTGCTAGACCACTTCGCCGACGAGATGGACTCGGAGATTAAAGCCCGCATCCTCTCGGCTGGAATCAACGGTTACATCATGCGACGGGCAGCCCCCCATTTTCTGGAGAATCACCGAGTCGCCGAGGGCATTCTGATGACATGGGGTGTATGCCAAAAGAAAACGACCCAGAGCAGGTCTGGCCGCGGATTTCTTTACGCAGTGCCCGATCGGCGATTGTTTGTCGCCGTCATGGCGCTGCATGAACGACAACCGCGTCCCATCCAAATCTGTTCCCGATGTTCTCAGGCGACCGCGGAGCGGCGAAATTTAACCCGAATGCGTGCCTTACTGTACAGACGAATCCACCGTCTAGGCTAAAACGACCTTCCCATCCGATGAGTCGCCTTTTGGACGAAGAGCGCCTAACAAAACCTCGACCCCGGCAGCTTAGTTCCGCTCATTGCAGTTTTGCGTACTCCGCCTTGGCTTCCTTCAGGATGGGCACTTCGGGGTCGGCGTGTTTCCAGAGCGTAAAGAACTCCTGATACGCCGCCTTCGCCTTGGCAGTGTCACCTGCCATCGCATATGCACGGCTGATTTGAAGATGAGCCATTGCTCCCGTCACAAAGTTCAGCACGGTGCCCCTGTGATCCAGCACCTTCCGGAACTCGGCGGCTGCCGCCGCGCCGTTGTGCGCCATGAGCTGGGCTTGGCCGCGAATGTACGCGGGATACAGAGTCCCCAGCTGAAATTGTGGCGGCTCCCCTAATTCATAGGGCGCAGCGGCCTCCAGATTCATCAAGGACTGCGCAGCATTGTTGTCGCTCAGTTCGATCGCCGCCTTGATGGTGGGCAGCCAGTAGACCTTCAGCACCGTTTCCGACGGGTAACTCTTTTTCCAATTCTTCGACGATGGTCTTGGCGCGGGTGGTTTCACCGCTTCGTGCCAGCGCCAAGGCAGCAAGCATTTTCACATCCCGGCCCGGAGACAGCGTTAATGCCGCCCCAACGTCCTGCTTCCCAGCTGCGGGGTTGCCGAATTCCGCCTCCCGTAGAGCAGCATTCACTTGCCAGATGGCCGCCGTTTCCTTTGAGTTGTTGCGGACTGCGGCGTCCACCGCGCGGCGGGAAAAGTCCCGTGCGCTGTTGAGGTGTCCGTAATAGGCCTCGGTGTCGGATTGCGACGATAGTAACCAGTCTTCGGTTCCGGGTTTACCCGCCGCCCAGGCGAGCTGCCGCTCTATTTCCGCAGCGTCGCTTTTGAGGAACGCTAGTTGATAGATTGCCAGGTGCAAAAAATCGCCTGCGAGATTACGCTGTTGCGCCTCCTCAATTGTTTTCTGGGCGTCGTTCAGCCGGTTCTGTTGAAGGTAGCAATCTGCGAGATTGCTGTAACCAATCGCGTTCGGCAGCAGGCGTTGGCCCTCCTGTGTTGCGGCCAAAGCCTTCTCGTACTGTCCAAGCTCGCCGTAAATGACTCCCAAGTTGCCGGGAGGTATCGAGTCCTGCGGGTAGCTCTTAGCCCAGAGTTCGTAGACTTGGGTGGCCTGTTCCAACTCGCCGGTGACAGTTCTGTAGTACAGAGAAGAGATGCGGTATTTTTCCCGCTCGCTGACTCGATCGCGCAGGGCGTAGGCTTTCTTGATATTCTCGGCTGACAAACTGGCCTGTCCCAGGTTGCCGTAGACAATGCCCAGACCGGCATAGGCCACGGCGAAATTCGGATCGAGTTCGAGAGCGCGTTTATAGAACGGAATAGCCTCAGCATTTCCCTTTGCGCGGAAGGTCGTCATTCCCATGCTGAAGGCTTTCAAGGCTTCCAGTGAGGGCGTCGTGGCCTCAACCGGGACGTCAAATTTCTGGATCGTGGCCAGCGATTCACCCAGCTTCCCGCGCAGGCTGGACGCTGCTTCACCCAGTGCTTTCAACACGCCTTCCTTGTTGGCTGCCTCCTCCTGCTCCTGCTCGAAGAACTGGCCGTAACCATGACCTTCGCCAGCCCAAAATCGAGAATCTTGGCGTGTCCGCGCTTGGTCACAAAAATGTTCGCGGGCTTGATGTCGCGGTGGACGATACCTTCTGCGTGTGCGGCATCCAGCGCGTCGGCGATCTCGATGGCGAGCGACAGAATCAACTCGGTTTCCATCGGTCGGCTAGCAATGCGATGCTTCAGCGTCAGCCCATCCAGAAACTCCATAGCTATGAACGCTTCGCCGTGCTGGTCGTCAATTTCATGGATGGTGCAGATATTGGGATGGTTCAGTGCAGAGGCCGCCTTGGCTTCGCGTTGAAAGCGAGTGAGTGCCTGCGGGTCTTTGGCTACATCGTCGGGCAGGAACTTGAAAGCCACAAAGCGACCGAGTTTGACATCCTCAGCCTTATAGACCACACCCATGCCTCCGCCGCCCAGCTTCTCGACGATGCGGTAGTGCGAGATAGTTTCGCCGATCAATGAAGGAGGCCGCTCCGGTGAGCGACCATAGTAGGGGCCAAACTGCGGCAAGTCAATGCATTGCGGGCAAAGCATTGCAGGCAAAGCTAACTTCAACCTTCAACCAGTCCACCCAATCGACTCGCAGGAAGCGCCAGCAGATCAGAGCGCATCCCAGGGATAGAAATGCCTCGTGAATGTCCGCCCGCTTCTCGTAGCGCGACGCGCAATCGCCGGAGTTGGTTCAGCCGAGCGAAGGTCCGTTCGACCACGCATCGCCATCGCCCCCAGTCCGCTGCCATGCTCGTTGTTGCGGGTCGCGAGAAAAGGGATGATGCGTCTGTCACGTGGACTCGCCGGATACGCTCAGGTCGTAACCACGGTCGCCCTCGGTTCGGTCTATGCGGTGAGGGCCGCAGCAGAACGGAGTCAACTTGATGCTAAAACGCAAACTGCGCGTTGTTAATTCAGAAAGCGTAATGTGCCGTATTGAACAGTTTCTTGAGGCTCACGTGGTCATACTGAGAGAGTCTTAGCACAAAACTTGCTGCCGTCAGCGGCCTCTTGTGCGGATTGATCTGCGCTTTCGAGAGAGGTCGCCAAATGGCTGTCGATAATCCCATTCGCCGAGCAATCACAGATTTTGTTAGCTCCGCAAGCGCTCCCTTGTCTACCGTCTTCTGCCCTGATTGCGAGTCACCCGCGGAATACCGGAACTTCGTATTTTCCTATGGTGGACAAACTTGGGAGATACCGTTTCCGATCTGCCCCGAGTGCAACCCCCTCGCGTACGTCCGAATGCATCGCGCCTAGCAAGCACTGCTAGAAAAAGGTGAGGACACATGATTAGAATAATAGGCATGCCAAGCTCAGGTATCTCCGAACGGTATGGACATGAGCGATCCGCACGCGTTGGCCGTCGATCGAGTGACGGCCGTCCTCGCACGTCACGCACTGCGCGTTTGAGCCAGCTCATGCTACTCGCGATTGCGGCATACTTCTGTTCCAGTCTTGTGCTTTGGGCGCAGACATCCGATTCCCAAACCGGCGATGCGAACAAGGCCTGGACGGACACAACGGAGTCGCAAAGCGACAACGTAAACCCCACACGCACCATCGAAAGCCACACCCAGACCGGCAATCGCACCCTAGACAAGCACTCGGTCGAGCACCGCGGGTTTGACGGACATTTCGAACCTTACCAGGATATCGAAAAGGAAACGGTGCAAGTCGACGCTACCACCGTGCGAACCACCACGCGCACGTTCGGTCGAGATGCCGAGGGGGCGAAAACACTGGTGCAGGTAACCGAAGAAGAAAAGCACACTCTGCCCGGAGGTAACTCGAACGTAGTACGCTCCACCTCGAATCCCGATGGCGACGGCACGCTTCAGCTGGTTCAGCGCCAAATCGAAGAGACGAAAAGGATCAATAAGGATGTGGAGGAGACGAAAACCACGGTGATGCTCCCCAGTGTCAATGGTGGTATGGCTCCTTCCATGAAAGTTCAAGAGCGCCGCGAACGAGGCGCGAATGACACGGTTGAATCTCAGAAAACCACGCTGCTTCCCGACGGCGCCGGAAACTGGCAAGTGAGCGAAATACGGCAAGCTACTGCCAAGCACGATGGTAAGAACAGCAGCACCGAGGAGCGGGTCTCCCGCCTCGACTCTGAAGGCAAGCTAGGCGAAGTCTCTCGTACCGTGAGCAAGGAGTCCGAAGGCGCTTCAGGAGAAAAGCGCAACACACTGGAAACCTATTCCGTCGATCTCCCAGGATCGGCTCCGGACGGCAGCCTGCACCTTATCGAGCGTGCAACCACCTCTCAGCAGACTAGCCCAAGTGGCCAGCAAGCCACCCAACAGGAAGTGGAGCGGCCTGACCCTGGTGATCCAGGCTCCGGTGTGCGAGTGACCACACTAACCACCGACACGGTGCGCCCAGGCCCTTCCGGAGCGCAGGCTACGCGAACCATTCAAGTGCGCGACGCGAGCGGCAGTTTTGGAGTAGTCTCCGTGGACACCACAAAGTCCGACAACATTCATGCCATTCAGGTTCAGATAGCGCCTTCCGAACAGCCGAAATAAGCGACGTAGCTCGTAAGGCTCAATTGCTACTGTAATCGTGCAGAAAGCGCGATGGGCAAAGACAGCCTCCAACTAGCAGTCTGCAGCCACAGCACAAGTCCAGGCATCTCGTCCGTCGCCACAGTCATGCCTTCATAGCTCAGCGGCAGTTACAAGGGATGTAAAGGCCCATCGACACCAGCCATGCAATGGTCGAAGGTCCAAGGGGAAAAAATTAAGCCTTAAATCTCCCCAATCGGACCGTCTTGGCTAAGCGTTACCGTTTGCGCAGGTTTTTTTCCTCCTAGGGTTCTCTTCTGGAGACAATCCATCAATCGCTCATCTTCCGCGATCAGTTTTTGGCTTCTTTGTGTTTCGCCACTTTGGATTTCCAGTAGCCTTTGCATCAACTCGGCGAAGTTTTCCATGACTTCCTCCAAGGCTGGTGACAGACACGATAGGCGATGGCCAAGCGGAAGACTGGTCAAAATTGACCAGTTTTAAGAGTGGCCTTTTTCAGGCCAGCAAACGATCCTCCCGTTCTTGACGTGATTGTAACGATGGAGTCGCAGGACGTATGATTTCGTCGAGAAAAGAGGCGGCTCCGTAATGACTCGCAAAACGAGAAACGCGAACCGGGCCAGCGCAGGGCCGCCTGAGAATCGGCCAGCAGAGCCTACCGGCTTTGAAGAGCAGGTCCAACAACTCGGATTGAACGAGCAGACTTGCGAAACCTCACGCGAGCTGAAGCAATGGTGCGAGCGCAACAAAGATCGATGCTATATCCCGGAATGGCTGTTGAAGCGCTGGGGAATGTTTGTCGATCCGGATAGCAGTGGTTGAGCTTGACCACACAGCAGAAGCTTTTTCAGTTCGCGAACCCTGTTAGGTCTCTCCGGCGCGGTAGCGAGAGCGCAGCACCGCATGAGCACACCACGCCTCCCCATTCGCGTCAGAGGAGCATAAAGCGGTTGCCTTCGTCATGGTTGCGCGGATGATGTGGGAATGAACCTGCCAAACAAGAACACGGACAGAACGCGATTTCGACGATTACCTCTAAGTGTCATGGAATCGCATTCTCCAATTCGCTTCGTCATGGAAGGATGAGAACCATGGAGCCAACCTTGCAATCGCTGAGCGACTTTGACGTGTATTTACTTGCCGAAGGAAAGTTTGGCCGTGCCTACGAGAAACTCGGTGCGCACCTAACGGAGCGGGATGGACGTCAGGGCGTGCAGTTTGCTGTGTGGGCGCCGAATGCCAAGCTGGTCTCGGTAGTGGGCGACTTCAACCAGTGGGATCCCGCTGCCAACGTGATGCGCTCCAGCCCTGCCGGCGTGTGGGAGAGCTTCATACCAGCTCTCGGTCAAGGCGCAGTATACAAGTATCACGTGGCGTCCAACCACCGAGGCTATACGGTCGACAAAACCGATCCCTATGGTTTCGCCGCTGAAGTTCGTCCCCAGATGGCTTCTCGCGTATGGAATCTAGAAAACTATTCCTGGAATGACGGTTCGTGGATGACGAGTCGGGCAAAGAGCAACTCTTTGGACTCTCCCATTTCCGCTTACGAATTGCACTTAGGCTCCTGGCGGCGCGTGCCTGAAGAAGGAAATCGCTGGCTGACTTATCGGGAGATGGCGCCGCTCCTGGCGGATTACGTCCGGGAGACCGGTTTCACCCACGTCGAATTGCTGCCAGTGATGGAGCATCCTTTCGATGGCTCCTGGGGATACCAGACCACCGGTTACTTTGCTCCTACCAGCAGATTCGGTACGCCAGACGATTTCAGGTATTTTGTGGACTGTCTTCACCAAAACGGAATCGGCGTCATCCTCGATTGGGTTCCGGCCCACTTCCCGAAGGATGAGACGGGTCTCGGCTATTTCGATGGATCTCATCTCTACGAACACGACGACCCGAGGCAAGGAGAACAACCGGACTGGAACACTTTTGTGTTCAACTACGGGCGGAACGAAGTCCAAAGCTTTCTCATCAGCAACGCCCTGTTCTGGCTCGACAAATATCATGCGGACGGTCTGCGGGTCGATGCCGTGGCCTCAATGCTCTATCTCGATTATGGACGGCGCGAAGGAGAGTGGATACCAAACCGCTACGGCGGAAGAGAAAACATAGAAGCGGTTCACTTTCTGAGAGCGCTGAATGAGCAGGTTTATGCAACATTTCCCGACGTCATGATGATCGCGGAAGAATCGACCGCCTGGCCGCAAGTGTCGCGGCCCACTTACATTGGAGGACTGGGATTCGGTCTCAAATGGAATATGGGCTGGATGCATGACGTGCTGGACTATGTATCGAAAGATCCCGTATTCAGAAGCTATCAGCATAACAAGATCACGTTTAGTCTGGTGTATGCCTTTACGGAAAACTTCCTCCTGCCTTTCTCTCACGATGAGGTGGTCTACGGGAAGGGTTCCATGCTGCGCAAGATGCCCGGCGATGAGTGGCAGAAGTTCGCGAATCTGCGGCTCCTGTACGGGTTTATGTTCGGCCATCCCGGCAAGAAGCTCCTGTTCATGGGCAATGAGTTCGGCCAGTGGTCGGAGTGGAATCACGATGCGAGCCTGGAGTGGCACCTGCTGGGAATTCCACTGCACGCTGGGCTGAGGCATTGGGTGGGTGATCTCAATGGTCTATACCGCAGCGATCCCTCGCTCCAACGGGACTGCGATCCTGCCGGCTTTGAATGGCTGGATTGCAATGACGCGCAGAGAAGCGTCATTAGCTTCCTTCGCCGAGGACGGAATCCGAATGAGCAACTGCTCTTTGTCTGCAATTTCACGCCGGTCGTCCGTCAGAACTACCGCGTTGGTGTACCGTTGGACGGTCTTTGGAAAGAGATCCTGAACAGCGACGCAGCCCTGTACGGCGGCAGCGGCCAGGGAAACTTCGGTGGCTTAGCGGCTATGCCACTCCCGATTCATGGGCGGCCTTTCTCCCTGAATATGACCCTTCCTCCTCTTGGGATCGTGGTTTTTCGCCCGGAATCTTCCAGCAGCGTTTAAGAAAAGGGGAAACGCATCATGGCAAAGCGGCCGGGTGCGATTTGTAGGTCCTTTTCTTCGCGTATCCCGCGCGCCCACTGTCGCAGTCGGCCGGCGTCCTCCCTGTGCCGCGCCCCGCGGCAGCTTCAATCAACTCGGCTCCAATCAGGACGAGACCGATGAACGCGGTCGGAAACTCCAGCGACGAAAACTTCCTCGTGCTCCTGAACGCTCACCATGAAGATGTGGGATTCACTTTGCCAGCATTCCGTCCAGTGCAGGAACTGATGCAGATGCCGCCACTGTGCACTAGCAGCCCGTATCTAAAGTCGTTTGAATGCTGACCTGCGCGGTTGTCGATTCGACGAATATACCGAAGCTACTATGAGCCAGCCACCTTGCGGAAGGCAAAATTGGTCGCCCCGGAGAGTGCGTCTTGACTGCTCTCTTTGGCGAGCCGCTGAAAAGCCCAAACTGCCAGCACCGTAAATACGATCGTCTGAGCCACATGTATCCAAAACCAATTGTCAGCTCCACTGTCCAAGACCAGCCGTCGCGCAGCATCATTCGGCCACACCAAGGTAAAAAATGTCAGGTCGCCGATCACGTGGGGAAGAATAGCCGGAAGCGTAGAGTTGGTGAGATACGCCGTCGCGCCAAACGCTATGCCCACAAGAAAGTACACCAGAAACTTCGGCCACAAGATGCCATGAGCGAAGTGCGCGAAGGCAAACACGAGGGAGGAGACCGCGACCGCGATCGAACCGCGAAACTCCCGTTCGAGGGCGACCTGAAAATATCCGCGAAACCCAGCCTCCTCCATGAACGGCGCAACCAAGGACCCCATCAGAATCATGAGGGCGACGGTCATGCGGGGATAGCTCGACATATCTGGGAGTGCGTTGGGTGGAATTTTGACCAATCGGAACAGCACGATCCAGTATCCAGCCAGCGCAGTCACAGATAGAACACCGGCCGCGAAGGACCACAGATACGTCCGAGCAGATCTTCTGTTGGCCCGCAGGGAGTGGCGTCGCGCATAGGAAGTGGTCCGTGGCCATCCCTTTCCTCCAAGATAGCCCCACATCAGCCACAACAGAAGCGCCATCGCGGGAACGGACCAAGGTACTGCAGGGCTGCTACGAAGATTGGCGACGAGCAGGGCACTCCATATACCGCCAGCGAGAATTGTGATAGCAAACGCCAACAGTCCAAAGCCGATGATGCTCAAAGCGCGAGTAGCAAAAGAACGCTCTTCCTCCATCCTCCGCCTCCGGGCTGCCGCGTAAGTGTACGCTGCAATTTAATCACTTTGCGCTCAGACGGTCTCCGGTTAAGTTTGGGGCATGGTGATGGCGCACGCAGGCGGCGTCAGCGGCAAGAGGAGCTGTGGTATCGCAGGGATCTGGCGGAGGTTCCGGAATCAGTTCTATCGGCAGCTGAACGAGCTGCTGGGTCACGCAGGGTTTCGATGAGTTTCACGAAGCCCGCTGCCCTAACTTCTATCACGAGAGGTTGGGCCGCCCGTCGTTGCCTCCTGGGATGTATTTCCGGGTAATGCTGATCGGGTTCTTTGAAGGGATCGAGAGCGAGAGAGGCATCGCGTGGCGGGTTGCGGATTCGTTATGTTTGCGGCAGTTCTTGCAGATCGGGCTGGATGAGCGGACACCGGATCATGTGACAATCTCGCGCCACGCCGGCTGATGGACGAGGCCACGCACCAGAAGTGTTTCGCTGGTTGTTCTTCATGGGGTAGCTGATCTACCTTCGTTTCGCCATCCAGCCGATCAGTGCTCCCGCGGTGACGCCTACCGCGAACGTCGTCGCAACGGTTAAGAAGAGGTGTCGCTGGAGGCGCTCAGTTGATTCATTCAAGAATTCTTCGGCAGCATCACCACCCTGCTTTGCCGCACGCCTCACTACTCCGACGCCATCTTCTATCGCATCAGCAATCGCACTAGTTGCGCGAGAAGCCTGGCGAGCCGATTTGCCGATTTGTTCAGCCGTTCTCTCCACTACGGTTTGTGACACGGTACCCTCCTGTGCGTTTTGCGAGCCGCTGTTGTAAGCCCTTTATTCGCCGACGGCCTTTTCAGCACGGCCGATCCATTTTTGAACTTTGCCAGCGTTCTTTTCTGCGTTCCCTGAGACTTCCAGATTTGGGTCGTTCGTCGCCTTTCCGACCTCCTCCTTGATTTTCCCCTTCACTTCGTGGAGCTTGCCCTCGGTCCGGTCTTGCGTGCTTGGTTTCATCGTTCTTGCCTTTCTTCCTGCAATAAAGTTCGATCGTGTCTCCACTCCCTTGCCAGAGTGTATTTGCCGCGCATTACGCCACTTCTTTTCTCTCAATCACCACTGGCGCCTGTACCAGTTCCTCAAATAGAGAGCGGTAGTGAATCATCGCCGTTCTCAGTTCTTCGGTGGTTGCTTGGTCCTTCCCAACCCGCAGCGCAATCTGATGCGCTGAGCGGTAGTTCTCCACTACTCGGGGATGGTCGACCGAAATGTCCGCGGCACGCTGCTCGAAATCGGATACGGGATAGCCACGAGTTTTCATGACCGAAGACACCAGGTCATCAGCTTCTGCGACTGCCCCCTTTGGGGAATCGACAAAACGAGACTGCAAGGACTCCCACTGTTGTGAAAAGCGTTTGTGTTCCATCGAATCAAGATCGCGGATGTTGAGCTTTTCAACCCGTTTCTCGCGATCCGCTAATTTCGTTTCTGCTTCTCGTTCTGCCCCATGCACCTGCACCGCCCGATCGTACTCAGGCCCAAATTTTTTTCGCAGGTATGCACTAGTAGTCCTGCGTTTTCGCACATACAGCCAAGCAAGCCCTGCGATGATCAGAACCACCACCGCGGCGAGCACAATCAGCTTTGGATCCAGCGGACTTAGGTTCATTGAAACCTCCACAAAACCAAGTCGGTTCACGAGATTCTCTTTCTCGTCAGAACCTTGTCATCGCCAGCATCAAGCTTTAGGCTCCGGAAAGCTGGTCAAAATTGACCGTCTTTTTGAATCAACGCTACGGCACGTAAGAGAATAGGAGGAGTGCAGAGAGACTCCCGAAGGCCCCGCAAGACCTACTTCCTCATAAGTGAGCGGATACTGCACAGCGCTGCCGAGGAAAATTGAGATTGAGTATGCGCTCGACGCTGCCCACGCAGACGGTACGGCAGATCGATTCCGCCAGTATTGTGATTTTGGATCCTTACGGATATATCCTAAGCTCCAAGAGGCTTCCTTCTGGTACCGTCGGAGGAATCCAAGATTGATGTCCAACGAACCTCAGCCCATGGTTTGGCTTGGCCAACCTTATCCCCGAGGATCAACGTGGGATGCCGAGGGGGTCAACTTCGTGCTCTAGTCAGAGCACGCGGAGAATGTGGAACTTTGACTGTTCGACGGTTCTGGGAAACATGAGAGCTTCCCGAGCAAACTGATGTGGGCTGGCACGGCTATCTGCCGGAACTAGGTCCGGGCCCATTGTACGGTTACCGGGTGTATGGTCTCGGGCGATTCTTCCTGACATCTCAGAACCGTGGCGAAGAGTTGCACAATCTTGGTGGCGAACACAAGGCGAATGATGTCATTCGGCCTCATGGCGGCGATGCTCGCCATCCTGCGCTTGCAAACGGCCGAACCAGAATTTTACAAGTGGCGCGTCCAGAACAAGTTGCAACGGCGACGCACGCTGAGGACCGCGAATTACTCCGACGTTTCCGCAATTTGGCCCTGCCGTCCAGGCATCGCAGGCCAATTCTTTACATATGAGCTGTGTTGCTCAGACGCGAAAGATCCCCACCTGTCATTCTTAATTCTGCTCAATGCAGTAAAACGATGACAGGAAGCTTGCAGCAAACGACGGTAGGTAACGATCGATAGAAAATGGAGGTAACACCCATGAAACTAGTAGGAGTGATCAGCACAGCAGTTTTGTCCTTGACCCTAGGAGCCGCTGCTCCGGTATATGCACAGCAGGACCAGCACGACCAGCAGGAAGACCAGAAAGTTCAGCCTTCCCAGGACGAGAAAAAGACGCAACCCGATAAACCCGTAAAGCCAGAGGAGAAAGGTGCGCAGCGGCCGGAAACGAATGCGAGGCCGGACGAGAAGAGCGTGCAGCAGCCGGAAATGAATGCAAAGCCCGAAGAGAGAAATGCACAGCAGCAAGACAATAACAGCAAGCCCCAAGAGAAAAACGCCAAGCAACAGCAGCAGGCGAAGCCTGGAGAACAGGCCCAGCGCGCCGGTGGTAACAGCAATGGCCGCATTCCCGACGACCGTTATAAGGCCAATTTTGGAAGCGAACACACGTTTCGTGTCACCCAAGGCGATTACGGTAATCACAGCTTCCAATACGGCGGCTATTCGTTCGGATTTGTTGGCGCGTGGCCCAGCAACTGGCTCTACACGCAGAACGTCTATGTTATCGACATTGACGGCGTGTATTACCTGTGCAACCCGATGTATCCAGGCGTTAACATTGCACTCAGCTTCAACCAATAGCGGCTGCCCCTGTGTGGCGTTTGCGTAGCGAACTTCATCGGCGTGAGTCCGAGTACCGGATTCGCGCCGCTTTCATTCAGGTTCGCAATGGGGTTGATTATCCGACGTCTCGTGTCGGCACGGAACGATTCGCACCACCAGGACTTGTTTCTTCGACGGAGTGAGCAAAACTGAGCAGTGCAGACTGTCATCTTTCAACATAATTAGTCCAGATCTCCCGCATCGAGGATTGGAGGAACTATGCTGGGGTATGGCTTGTTAGGAACAGTTATTGTACTTGCGCTGGTCGTGTTGGTCGTGCGCGCTCTATGAACCCAAAGTCTGGGCGCGAGCGAAACGCGAAGAGGTAAAGCCGCTCGCAGAGTTTTTCGAGATACTGGCCTAGGTCCTCCGCGAGCGGCGAATCGTTGACGAAAAATTCACTTCTAGGCGTTTTGGGCACGGGCACTTAACAGCTGTGTCGCTCGGGAAACAACAATGTGGCCGCAGTTTTCGCAAATCTGCCGCCCGTTTGGAAAACCCCTCATCGCCCTGAATCCAGCGCCCAAAAGACGAAAAACAGCTGCGTTCCGCAGATGAGATGGAGACACTTGCGTGAAGCAACGCAACCAGATTAGTTGTCTTCGGGGCTTCCTTTTTGGAGTCCGAAACGATTATCGGCCTGGCGCGGCAGCCTTTGTTGTCGATACCGAAATCATCACCGAATCAGGTTGCGTCCACGCGGCAGTGCCACTGGTCAAATCCAAACGGTTCATTGTGATCTTCAGCCTACCGGTATCGTCTTCTACCTGCAGATAGTGGTAGTTCACTTCCTTACTCTGGAATGGATCATCCTTGGCACGTTCAATCGGATAAGCGTGCGCTCCCGCGCCACCAGTCACGAAATAAGTGACACCGCCGTGCTCATGGCGTTCATAGTTATGCACATGTCCCGAGAAGACGATAATCCGAGCGCGGAGGCTCTGTTGTCGCGCCTCCAGCATCTCCGCAAGATTTATCTCTTGCCAGCGGGGGGAGTGGCCTCCACCGAACATTTTGAAGTCGGACGAGCTCGTGTAGGGAGGATGATGAAGAACGATCAGAACGAAATCCACGTCGTCGGGAAGATTGTCTAACTTTTGTGTCAGCCACTGCCCCTGGAGACCGGAGGTTTCGTCGAGTGCGCTGTCCAGCACCAGCATCAGCGTATTAGCGGCGCGGACCGAATAGTAGAGACTATTTTTAAGTTCTGGGAAGCGTTCGAAGTAGTTGCCTAGGGCAACTTCCTCATTCCCGTGCAGATCGTGGTTGCCCAATGCAGGGTAGACGGGAATCTGTTTCTCCCGCCATACCGCGGTTTCCGAATCGTAGACTTTCCAGTCGTCTTTATCGTAGCCGTTGTAGACGATGTCTCCGCCGAAAGAGATAAACGCTGGATTTGTCTGTGCAATTGCCTTCACCAGACCTTGCCGCGCCGCAGGATTCGCCGCTTCCGTATCTTTGGGATCATGGAAGCGCGAATCTCCATACACGACGAAGTGGAAAGGCGCACTCACTGGTAGTCGTATTTCTACCCGCTGCGGCGGCGGAGAACTTTGCCGCTGCGTCTGCAAGTTCGAGCGCGTACAGGCAGTGCAGCCGAGAAGCGCGACAAGCGTCAGTCTCTGGATAAATTTCATCTAGACGCACCAACTCCTTCTTCTCACTCTCCCATAACCGGCTCTTCAAAACTGCAAGATTCCGTTGGAAATACAGTTACGCCAGAGCCTGCCTAGCGGATTTGCAGAGTCTCGATGATCGGATCGACGCGTCCCTTGAAATCATCGAGATGCCCGGCGGGCAATTTAACGAAAAACAGTGCGTTCGTGTTCTCGCTACGGACTCTAGTGAGATAGTCCACCATGTTGTGGCCATGATCTGTGAACTCCGAGACCCAGCTCAGGGCTGAACGTCCGTTGATCGAACGCAGTTGGCAACTGTTGTCGCGAAGGTGATAGTCTTTGTATCCCTCTTCGATCCGCTGGCGTATTTTGTATTTGACTCCCCTCAAGATCTTGTCCATTTCAGGTGCTGGAATAACCTCTGGAGTGCCGAGAATGTTCACGTAAAGCAGGACTTCCTGGTGCGTTTCCGGCTCTCGCAATGACAAGGTAGTTTGCTGATCTCCCCAGCGATCCGGGCCTGTCCATCGCCAGCCAGCCGGCAACGAGAGTGAGACGCCGTGTAAGCACTTGCAGCCGTCAAACACAGGAGGCTCCCAAATAGGATTTTGGCAAACAGAAAGGCGCATAGTTTGATACGTCCTCTCGCCGCCTGCCTAACCTCGTGCTCTGCCGGGTGAATGACGCAGACCTTCGTTTGTGAGAGCGCAATTAAACCCTCGACGGAGCCCAGCTACCTTCCCACCACCAGCACTTCGAACTGTCCCGCTTCCGCCGTCGACAAGAGAAGTTGATGCTTTTCAGGATCGAGTGCCATGGTCTTCGCCTTGGGCAACGTCTTCACCGTTTCCACAACCGAGTACTTGTCCCGGGTGTCTTCGCGAATCGCCGTGATCGTGCCTTCTCCATTGGAATTGAAGATGAGGCGGGATTGAGGATCGAAAGCGGTCGCATCCACGTGGTCGCCGATTGGCAGGGTTATGATCACCTGGCCATTGTCCGCATTCATGACCGCCATCACTTTGCTCCGGCAACCAATGAACAATCGCCGATTCTGCCGGTCCATCGCTATGCTCGACGGTGAAGAGCAAGGAGCCGTCGGCCAGCGCTGCTCAACTTTCAGGGAGCGGGCATTGATCTTCAGGACCACGCTCGCATCTTCCAGGTTATTGTAGATATACCCTGAACCGTCGGCCACGGCAAATTCAGGACCGCCGCCGAGATCGACGGTTCCCGCCACTTTTCCGTCCGCCGCCTGAATTGCTGTGGCACTGTTGCTGTCACCGTTGAATGCGAAGACCCTTGAGGTTGCAGGATCGTAAATGATCGCGTCGGGTTTCTTGCCTACGGGGACTTCCGCGATCTTCTTCAGGGTTTTCAGATCGAAGATCGTAACCGTTGCAGCTTGGCCGTTACTTACAAATCCCCGCCCTAGTTCCGGGGCGATGGCAATGCCATGCACGCCGGGAGTGTTCTCAATCTTACCGACGATTGCTCCGGAATCGACATCCAGCACTTCGACCTGGGTTCCGTGGGAAACGTACAGCCGGCGCGCGCCCTCATCGACGGCAAGGTAATCCCAGCTACCTTGGCCGGGGACGGGAATCTTCTTGGTGATGTGATAGCTCCCGGCTGTCTGGGCTGAAGCAGCGAGAAAGTTCAATGACAGGACGAAGATGCACAGCGTTTTCAATGGGCTCCTCCCGAAGAATGTTGAACTCAACTTGTTTCTGATTCAACTAATGACCGTAGCGGCAAACTGCGCGGTCTGTATAAGTGTGCGGCTGCAAGCTAGAACTCAAAGCGAAGCATGAATTGAATCTGCCTCGGTAGACCGGTTCCTGTGTTTGGCGATGCTGCGTTGTCGTTATTATTGTTGAAATTCACCGTCGTGTCGATCAGGCCGAGGCTGCCAGCCGGTTGAAGTATCCAGTTATTGGTTGGGTTTCCCAGATTGTCCGGAACGTTAGTGTAGTTGAAAGCAATATTGTTGGGATTTGGATCGCCGAACTGAACGTGATTGAAGATGTTGAATACCTGCGCACCAAATTTCATGGACACGCGCTCTGTCAGCTTGGTTTCCTTGGTCAATGCCAGGTCGATCTGCCAAACATCAAGAGCCCGTATCAACCCGTTGGGAGCATCGCCAAAGCGGCTTACAAGCCCACAGGTGTTGATGCAATTCCCGCTGGCGTTGAGGAGCCCTGTGGGATCGAGCGGGGGTGGGGCGAAGGCAGCCGGATTGATGGGAAGTGTGTGGTCGTGCACGCCTCCCGTGAGAAATATGGGAACTCCAGGAACAAGGTCGGGCCTCTGGGTGGTTTGATCGTTCCCGTCCGGCAACTGGTCGGGAGAGATATTCATCGTGATCGTGAGGGGATGACCGGTGTGCCAGACGCCGATACTGCCCAATTCCCAGCCGCCGACGATCCTGCCCAGCACTCCGGTGCTATTCAAGAACGGTTTGCCTGGCCCAAAAGGCAGTTCGTAGACGGTATTC
Source organism: Candidatus Sulfotelmatobacter sp. (assembly GCA_049515395.1). Lineage (GTDB taxonomy): Bacteria > Acidobacteriota > Terriglobia > Terriglobales > Acidobacteriaceae > Sulfotelmatobacter. The sequence goes on from JBEKUD010000069.1 coordinate 18,902, forward strand.
ACTGTGACGTTGTTCCGCACGTCGAAGACGCTTGGCCCCTTGTCACAGGGAAGGCAATTTACGTTTTCAGGACCATTCGACTCGCCGCCGCCGACAGATCCGTCATTAATGGAATGGGACCAAGTATAGCGGCTCTGGAAGGACAAGCCATTGGAAAAGCGCCGTTCGAGGCTGAGAAGAAGGGCATCATACGTGCTGGATCCGATGTCGGATTTGTAGTCTACCGAACCGTACGGATCTCCCCCGGGATAGTACTGGTCAAGCGGGCGCGTGCAATTGATGTTGCCGCTTGCGTCAGTCCCCTGCGGTTGGGTCGCGCAGAAGTTCACGCCTCCACGGGAGAACAGGCGTACTCCGCGCGATCCAAGATACTGCGCCGACGCCAGGAAGTTAGCGGGCAGCTCGCGATCGATGGTCAGACCCCAGGTCTCGACATAAAGGTCGCGGCGACCGTGTCGCTGCAAGGCGCGAGGTTGCTGGGCTGGGGTGATGGGCAGGCTGCTGAGGTCCGGGTTGGTCTGCTGATAAGCGGGCAAGAGGGGCGTGCCGATTGACGACGGATCGAAAGTGGCAAACGCGGTATACCGGTCGCTCTCCAGGCCGGCGTTCAAATCGTCGTTCTGCGCTGCGCCGTGATAAATTCCGAAACCCGATCGAATCACCGTCTTCCCATGGAAGATGCTTGGAGCCCAAGCAAAACTGACGCGAGGATCGAAGTTTCTGTAGTCAGCGTTGTAAAGAGCGGGCTCCTTCGGACACGCCGGAGTATTGATAGGGGTTGGAATCGGAGTAAGAAGGGTAGAGCGCCAAGTCGAGGCCGAGCCGAAGCAGACTCCGTGAAATTCGCTGACATCAAAGACCGTGGTACGATTGTCGGCCTCGTGGGCGACTCCGTAGTATTCCCAGCGCAATCCGAGGTTCAAGGTCAAGGTGGGAGTGACCTTCCACTCATCCTGGAAATAGGGCATATAGAGTGTGCGCCGCAGCTTGTGGCAACACCATGTCGAAGTGTATGAGATTCCGTACAGGTCCGCGTTTTCAAAGCCTGTATCCGACGTGCTGCTATTGTCCTGAAAGGAAAGGGTGTTGCCGGCAGTCAAACCTTGATTCAGGCGAACCCGGCGAATCTCCATGCCTGTCTTGAACGTATTGCGGCCGCGCACGAAGGTTAGGTTGTCGACAATGCCGAAGGTGGTCCCGACTTCGTGATCCGTCTGGTTGTTGTTGATCGTGGCCCAGTTATTGGTCACGACAGAATAGGGCAGAGGGGGGGTCTGTGGATTGATGAACGGTGCTCGGTTTATAAAAACCTTGACCTCGTGCAGCAGCCGCGGCGAAAAAGTGTCCTGAAGGGCAACGTAGTACCCGGCGGGATGATTAATCGTCTGCAGGAGGTCGTAGGGAAGAGCGCTGCTGCCGTTGGTCCCGCTTACCAGGCTGATGTCTCGGTGCGCGCTTCCGTACAGCATGGTCTTCGCGTTAATCTGGTAGTCCATTCGGACAAGCCACGTGTCTTCATGGACCGTTGTCGGGGCAGGAGCTGTAAGCTGATCGGAGTCTGGCAACCCATTGCTGGTCTGATCCGTAAACGCGCCGTCGGGATAAACGTGGACGGGATTACAGCCTTCGATGGTACCGGCAGATGCCCGCCACGGAAAGGCCTGCAGGATGGAACACATCTGCGGTGATGTCGCCAGAGTGGCCTGCTGAGTGACAGGGTTGGGCACCAGGAGTTGATTCGTCGTTGCTCCGTATTGACGAAGACCCTCGTAGTTCACGAAGAAGAATAGCTTGTCCTTGACGGCCGGGCCGCCAAGCGACATTCCATATTGTCCGTAGCGAAAGGGGGGAATGGCAGGATTGCCGTTTACGTCAAAGTCGTTGAAATTCCGCGAATCGAATACGGAATTCCTGAGGTATCCAAAAACGGAACCGTGGAAATCATTGGTGCCATGCTTGGTCTCGACGTCAATTTGACCGCCGGCTTGCGTGCCGTACTCTGCATCGTACAACGCGCTGTTGACGCGATATTCCTCGATGGCGTCCTGAGAGATTTGCAGACGGGTTTGTGATTTCTGAGCCTGCTCCTGAATGCCGCCGGCATCGACTCCGTCAATCTGAAAGTTGTTGTCGTCGCGAGCCCGGCCCGCAAAACGAATCGTCCGCTGATCGCCGCCGCCATCATCTTGAGCGAAGGGCGCGAGAAGCGTAAAGCTTGACCAGTCGCGCCCGTTGTTGGGCAAACTTGCGATCTGGTCCCCGCGGATGACGGTTGCCGCTTCTGCGGAACTGCGGTCCGCAGGCGCCGCCGACGCTTTCACTTCGACTTTTTCGGCAGGCGCGCCCACCGCAAGCGAAGCGTCCAAAGTTCGGGTTTGACCGACGTGTAGTATTACGCCCTCGATAATCTTGGTCTTAAAGCCGCCGTTGGTAACGGTCACGGTGTAGCTGCCAACTGCTAGGCCCGGAAAGCGGTAGTAGCCATTCGTATTGGTCTTCTGTTCTTGAGCGATATTCGTGTCTGTAGACACAACCTTCACGTTGGCTCCGGAGACAACGGCTCCCGATGCATCGGTCACCGTGCCTTCGAGTTCCGCGCGATCGATTTGTGCGTATGCCGTTGTTCCTAAGATCAGGACGAGGATTACCGCAGTAGCGTATTTCGAAAACAGGGAAAGAGTGCGATATGAATGCTTTGGTTTCATTGGCTTCAGCTCCTTGAGAACTGGCATCTCGAACCGGAAAGTCTTCAGGCGGGCTCCTGACGGAATGCAAACTAATCAGGAAACTCGCGCGCTCTCTGAACAGAAAGTTGAGCCGGTCGAAGTGACTGCCAATTTTAGGAAGGGCTTGTGAAGCCTTTGTTAAAGGGAGATTAATACTTTTTCAGACTCTATTCTCCGAGCCCTTTCACATTCTAGTCTTAGTGCTGAACTCTCAACGGCCAACCGGAACCGGACAGGGCTGTCGATGAAACTGCTGGTGGTAGAAGACGAGCGGCGAATGCTGGAGCTGCTGCGAAAGGGACTCCGCGAAGAAGGGCACACGGTCTCGTGCGCTGCTGATGGCAACGAAGGACTGCAGATGGTTCGAGATCACGACTTCGACGTTGTGATTCTTGATGTGATGATGCCCAAGATGAACGGATTTGAACTGGCTCGTCGCATGCGAACCGAGAACAATTGCACGCCCGTGTTGATGCTCACGGCGAAAGACTCTGTTCCAGACATCGTGCATGGTCTGGACCTGGGTGCGGACGACTACATGACGAAGCCGTTCTCATTTGATGAACTGCTGCTGCGACTATCCGCAGTGAACCGACGTGCGGCTCCGCCGCGAAGAACGCAGCTTAACGTCGATGATTTGTTTTTGGATCTTTCCACGCACGCAGCTTGCCGCGACGGGGCGAGCATAAGCTTGACGCGCACCGAATATGCTTTACTGGAGCGGCTCATGCGTGACGCCGGGGAGGTTGTTCCTCGGGAGATACTGATTGCGTCTGTGGGGCGGGAGATCGGCGACAATACGCTGGAAGCCTTTGTACGGCTTCTGCGAAACAAAGTTGATTGTGATCATCGGCAAAAACTGATTCACACCGTGCGCGGCGTTGGGTATGTGATCCGCTCGGAAGGCCAATCGTGAGAAGACGCTCCATCGGCTTCCGGCTTACCTTGTGGTACCTGGCAATCTTTGCGGTTGCCCAGGGTTTGTTTGGCGCCGGAATGTGGCTCGCTCTGCGACAAGAACTCTACAGCGTCGCTGATGGTGCATTGACCGCCCAGATCGAAGACCTCGCAAATTTCCTGAAGTCGCAGAAGAAAAAAAATATGACGGTAATGAAACTTCGGGAAGAAGTCTCCGAAATCTACGACCTGGAACACTCTGGCGACTTTTTGCAGATTTACGATGCGGATGGAAACTGGATCTTCCGCGCTCCTTTGCTGGAGAAAAACCAATTTGCTCCGGTAGCAACGATCAAAGGCCGGTCATTTCGAAACGTCCAGCTGGCAAACAAACCCTTCCGTTTCGTTATGCAGAGGATCGAGGTGAATGGCCGTTCTTACATGGTGCAGACAGGCGTTCCCACCGATCAGATCGTCGCTACGCTGTCTTTGTTTAGGCGTTACCTCGTGATGTTGGCTCCGCTGTTGCTGCTCGCCGCTGCCTGCGGAGGGTACTGGCTCAGCCGCAAGGCTTTGTCTCCAGTCGATGCGCTCACCCGAACTGCACGAAGCATCGGCGGCAATACCTTGGGCGCACGCCTGGAGAAGCTTGCCACTGGCGATGAGCTCCAACGATTGTCAGACACGTTGAACGAAATGCTGGCACGAATTGAGAGTGCCTTTCTACGCGTAACTCAGTTCACCGCGGATGCTTCGCACGAGCTGCGAACGCCCATTTCTCTCATTCGGACCGAAGCTGAAATTGCTCTCCGGAAGTCGAGGGGGGATGGCGAGTATCGCGAAGCTTTACGGCACATCCTCCTGGAAGCAGAACGAACCTCGTCCTTGGTTGGAGAACTGTTATCCCTGGCACGTGCTGATTCCGGTCGCGAGCGCTTGCAGTTGACGTTGGTCGAACTACATGGGGAGATCACGGAAATAGCGAGCGAATGGCGCCTCTTGGTGGAGGCCCGGAATCTTCAGTTCACGCAGCGGTTCGCGAATTGTGAGCTTCCAGTATTAGCTGACCTCAGGGCCGTCAAGAGATTGCTGGCCATCCTGCTCGACAATGCCGTCCAGTACACACCGCCGCCAGGAGTCATCGAACTGGGGCTGGAGGCGCGGGACGATAAGGCCGTCATCACGGTGCGCGATTCAGGAATCGGAATTGCCGAGCCGGATCAAACCAAGATCTTCGAACGTTTTTACCGTGTTGACAGGGCACGAAGCCGTGAGCTTGGCGGAGCGGGCATTGGCCTCGCGATTGCCGAGTGGATCGTGCAGCAGCATCGGGGAACGATTACCGTTCAAAGTTCGATTGGTAACGGATCTAACTTTCTCATTGAGTTTCCACTGCAACCGGCATCCGCAGCTTCGGATCTATCGCAGGCACCTGCGTTCACCGACTACGCAGACAATTCGCCAAAAAAGCCTCGCGGTTAATCACTCAACCGCGAGCACGACTTTCGCAGACTCTCATCGAATAGGCAGATGCAACAGCGCGGATCTTCCATTTGCCAGAGCCGAAACAAATAGCCCTTGGCGGTCCGTACTCCGGTCCAGACTGTAGAGCTTCGGCGATGCTCTTACGGCGATCACTTGGGATGAATTGCTGACCAGTGATCGTCGCTTCTGATTGTTTCCCCCAGCGCAAGTAGCAGGGTTCGCTATTTTCGATTGTCACGGCTGGTGGAAATAGCGAAGCGCGTTACTTCGAGTTATTCTGTTTCGACCCAAGCATTTGGAACCGAATCATCGTGGAGCCGGGCATGATTTTGAGAATCATGATCGTCATCGCTGTTTTCCTTGCCACCGTTTTCATCGTCGCCGCTACGAAGCCGAAAACTTTCCGTATCCAGAGAACCGTAGGTATTGACGCTCCTCCCGAAAGGGTCTTTACGCTCATCAACAACCTCCACAACTGGGCTCGGTGGGCGCCCCAGGACAGGGAAGACTCCAGCATGAAAAGAACCTACAGCGGGCCGGCAAACGGGAAGGATTCGGTTTCGGAATGGATTGGTTCTGGGAACTCGGGCAGAGGACGCCTGCTGATAACGGACTCGCTGCCGTCAACGAGAATTTCTATTCAGGTGGTTACTCTCCGAGTCCATTTCGTCTGCGAAGTGGACTAGCAGCACACATAGCCATCAAGAATGAGACGTCCTTCCCATGTCGCTTTCAGACTCTCCCACGTTCTATCACCTCGCTTTAGTGCTGCGTTGCAACGCCATTTGGCAATAAGAAAGGCGAACCGAGAAAGTTCTGGGGGTGCGTTGGGATTGACGTTCCCGTACTCCTGTTCGTCTCTTTTCATGGTTCCAGAATCCTCCTTCGCAGGCTCCGTCGTGGGTTGTGCAGGGGACCACCGCGTTCCGAAGATCAGACGATGCTCGCGACTTCTATGGACGGTCTGCTTGAGTAGCATATCCAGCGGGCCAGGTGAAGATCGCGGGATCAGGTTCGCCATACGTTACGTCGATTAAATCTGTTTGTTGGTCGCCAGCTTCTGGGTCAGCATCGTGAGCAACGATGCGGACATCAGATCCAATTTCCTTGGCATACCAAACCTCCCAGGTGCGTGTGACAGGTTGCTGGTTTCCCTTGTAGGTCCCAGGCGCAAAGAGATATGTCGTACGCTGTCCCCAGCACTTCAGACCATTGATTTGCTGATTTCCTAGTAGCTTGGTGTTCACCGAGACTCCGGGCTTCACGGCGAGTCGATATTGAGTCCCATCGTACGGAACATAATCCCACGCATATTTTTGATCCACTGGTCGCTCAACTACCAAATGTTTTTGAGGATCAATGTGAATATTCTCCATGCTCTTCGGGTCGAGAATGTTGATGTAATAAACAGGCAGCTTTGGATCTTCAGTCCACGGTAAGTGTTGCTCGCGCAGGATCCGTCCTTCCCCGTCCCTGGCAATCCGGTCTTCAGTAGTCACTGTCCGTTGAGTTCCGCTTGTAAACACCCGCGAAAGGGTCGTCCGGGCAACGGCGGTAAAGGGCTTGTGCTTAAGACAGGCAACGCCAATCTCATGCGGCATGACGACCATATTGGCCGACAGGGCGCTTGCCGCGAGGAGAAGTAACGGCACAGGGCGCATTCGTAAACGCATCGCGAAAGCTTAGCATAGGGCTTGGGTGGGTGACGGCGAACTCTCCAATGAGACGAAGTCGCCGCGGACGCACATCTACGTGAGGAATCGTTCAGTGTTCCTGATGCCAAAAGAGGAGCACTACTCGCTCAACTTTGCGAGGATGGGAGTGATGATGCTCATTGATTGGTTTCGCATTCTGCACGCTCGGGTCAACTGCCATCTGGGAATCCGCCCCGGTGCGTGATTAACGGATAGTGGGGTAGCGTGTCAAGGTGGCGCACCGACGCCCGCCA
>JBEKUD010000070.1:0-25838 GCA_049515395.1 Candidatus Sulfotelmatobacter sp.
GTAAAGCTCCAGCACTTCGTAGGTCTTTGCCGCAGTGGACCTGACCTGGCCTTTGCCATCGAGCTTGTTCTGGACTTCGCGTTCGATATACGTATAGTCGCGCTGGCGCTTGTCGTTCTCCACGTCCTTTGCGGCGACCACGCGAAACAGCTGCTGCATCTGCTCCTGCGAGAGCGCGCCATTTGCGTCGGGCTTCAGATGGAGCGAGGAAACGTTCTCCGGCGAGAAGTTGGATTGACTCGCCGGAGGCGATTTAGCGCGCGCGGGTTGATCGGGCGTGGTTTGATCCTGCTGCGCGAACACCCTAAGGCCGCCCAGCAGAACAAGGAGCAGAACGAAACCCGATCGCCGCATGATTGGCATTACGTTCTTAGAGGGCCCGGAGTTCCCGCAAGGATGCATGAAAGTGGCAACGAATGTGTAACCGTCCCTGCTTCCAATCGCGCTTCATTCGTCCTTGTGAGCCTTCCCCAGACACTCTGCCTGAAACAGCCGTTCATCGGCGCGATGCAGGCGCTTGGCCATGGCCGGAGTGATCAGCGGGTAATGTTTGATCTCGAACAAGTGGTACACGATGAACCACACGGGCTGGTCGGTGGTCATCCAGTTTTGACGATCGAAGCGTTTCAGATTGACCGGCACCGAGAAACGCCGCAACGTGCGCTCGCGCCGCAGGTTGAAGTAAATGTTGAAATAACTTAAGGCCAGTTCGCGCAGTGAGCGATAGACCGGTTCGCGCCAGCGGCAGCCGGTATAGTTCGATTTTGCGATGGCGCCCCAGCATCCTCTCTCGCGAAAGATGGCGATCACATGGTCGGTATCGTGTTCGGCCTCAAAATCCAACAACAGAGGAGGGTAGCCGTTGGCGCGAAGCGCGGCGGCGGCGAAAATCGCGCCTTCCAAGCAGTGCGCTGTCCGCTCCGCCAGTACGCGCCGCGGGGACCACGCTGTGTCGGCGAGGTGATAAGGGGCGTCGTCGAGAAATTTCTGAATGCCATGGGGATCTTTCATCCTGCGGAGTTGGCCCATTTCCGCGGGTGTGAAACCAGTTGAATCGCTCATCGTCGCATGAGTTTACATGACAGAACGAAGGCCGAAAAAGAGGAAAGGATGGCTCTGCCCCTAGGCGAAAACATCGGCGAGTTCGTGAGCCGCGTCCACCAGCACGTCCGGGGGGCTCACCGCCAGCGTGTGCGGGGCAAAACCATACATCACGCCCACGCTCCACAGACCGGCGTTACGTCCGGTTTCCACATCGACGTGGGAATCGCCGACGATGGCGGCTTCTTCGGCGCGCACGCCGTGCTCGGCCAGCAACCTTCGTGCGCCTTCGGGATCGGGCTTCTTCGTGGCGAAACTATTGCCGCCATAGATCTGGGTGAAAAATGGCCCTAGTCCGAGCGCCTCGACGATCGCCCGGGACGGGACGACGGGCTTATTTGTCAGCACCGCCATCTGGCGTTGAGTTCCAGACTTATCGGTACGACCGTCCCGAGGCTTGGAAAGCGGGTTCTGAATCGCTCTCAGCGACTCGAGGACGCCCTCATAGACTGTAGTATGGTCGAGCTTGTGTTCGCGATAGTAAGACAGAAAAAACTGCAGCCCCTGGCGCAACAGCGCCCCATCGACCGTTTCTCCGCCGAGCGCGCGCTGGATCAGAATCGGTGCACCGTCGCCTACGTAGCTGGCGATGACCTCGTCAGGCAACTCGGGCCTTCCAATGTGGCGCAGCGCCGCATTCACGGAATGCACCAAATCGAGACGAGAGTCGATCAGGGTACCGTCCAGATCAAAAATCACAAGCTTGATTGAACGCGGATCGAAGGCGCGGCGGGTTTGAATCATCTGAGCTTCTAGAATAAACGATTGTTGCACTGGGGACTTGTAGCAATCTGCGATCTTAGAAAGACATGATCGAAAGAACCTATCCACTTTTCCGGTGATGGAAGAAGGGCTTCCTCTGACGATCTGATCGCTCTCGTGTACCGGAGCACGGCAGTGGTTCACTTCTCAACCCAGGATTTGATCGAGCGATTGGACAAGGCCCCCCGCCACCGAGGTGTTATCGGCCGGTCCCCGGAGCGAACGATCCAGCGTGATTTTCCTGATGGGTCGATGGGCTTTCAAGACTTGAGCTAGCCTGAGGTTAGGGGGAATCCCGGTTTCAGCCCTTTCCTAGCCAGTTCTCTGACGGCAGCCGACTTCGCAACAGACCCCGGTCGGGGGAAGAAATTATGAATGCTCTTCTAAAGAGGAAAGGCTGCTGGCTCAGGGAGTGGCCACAAGCGGAAAAGGTGCCGAGCCGTGTCAAAAACCCATTCGCAACCGCGGCGGGGATCGGCAACGGGATCGTCCCGTCCGTATAATTCCGGGATGACGAAGAGTTGGAAGACGCGTTTGATTCACTCCGATGTCCAGGTGCCCGAAGGCTACCGCTCGCTGGCGAGTCCCGTATTTCGCGGCTCAACCACCTTGTTTCCTAACGCGGCGTCGGTTGACGACGCTTGGGATCAGCACGAAGTCGGCTACACGTACGGTCTCTACGGTACCCCTACGACCCTCGAACTCGCGGGAAAAATCTGCGAACTGGAAAAAGGCTATCGGACGATCATTACACCCGGAGGCCAGGGCGCGATCTCTCTGATCAATCTGGCGTTCTTGAAAAGCGGGGATCACATTCTGGTTCCGGAGAATGTCTACACTCCCAACCGGCACCTGGCGCGGAGTGTATTGCGGCGCTTCGGCGTGCAGTGCACCTTCTATCCTCCGGAAATCGGCGCCGGAATCAAGGATTGGTTACGCGAGAACACGCGCTTGGTTTGGTGCGAAAGTCCGGGATCGATCACGATGGAAGTGCAGGACGTGCCCGCCATTGCCGAGGCCGCACATGCTCGCGGGGCGCTCGTTGTGCTGGATAATACCTGGTCAGCGGGAGTGTATTTCGATGCCTTCGCACACCGCGTGGACATCACGATGCAGGCGCTCACCAAATACGTGGGCGGACACAGCGATCTGCTGATGGGTTCCGTCACCGTAAAGGATCCGGACCTTTACCAGCCATTAGGAGCGACGCAACAGCTTTTGGGAAGCGCGTCTTCGCCGGATGACTGTAGTTTAGCCCTGCGTGGTATGCGGACCATGGCAGTGCGACTAAAGCACATCGAGGCCTCGGCTTTGCAGATTGCGCGCTGGCTGGCGGCTCGGCCGGAGATCGAGCGCGTGTTGCATCCGGCGCTGGAAAGCTCGCCTGGGCACGAAATCTGGAAGCGGGATTTCACCGGATCGGCAGGGGTTTTTGCCGTCGTTTTCAAACCGGCGGCCACCAAAGCGGAAGTGCTCTCAGTTGTGGATCAACTGGAGTTGTTCGAGATTGGTTATAGTTGGGGCGGCGTTACCAGTCTGGCCGTGGCATACGACTTTGGCGGATCAAAGGGACGCCCGGACTACGGCCACCGCATTGTTCGGCTGAACATTGGGCTGGAAGACACCGCGGATTTGCTGGATGATCTCGAGCACGCCCTGAGTAGAGTGTGGGGCCTTACGCCACACTCCTCGGGTGACGAAAGTTCCTGATCCGCTTGCTGGAACTTGCATGTTTTCCAATTCCACGTTCCCATTTACAATGCAACCTGCGCCGTAGCAGTTCGCACCTTATTGATAAGCGGTCTCGTACACTCTTCACTCAGAGAATCGGATGGCTACAACAAAAACCGACCCCAAGCTCTCGATCGCTGGCACGAAGAAGTCCGGCAATTACGAGGGCCTGACGCGTGAACAGTTGATCGAAGCCTACCGCATTATGTACACCTCCCGGCGCATCGACGATCGGGAAATCATGCTCAAGCGGCAGCAGAAGATTTTCTTCCAGATGTCGGGGGCCGGGCATGAGGCGATCGGCGCGGCGGCTGGGATGGCGCTGAAAGCGGGGTATGACTGGTTCTATCCTTATTATCGTGACCGCGCCCTCTGCCTGGCTCTGGGTGCCAAACCTCTGGAGATGTTTTTGCAGGCCGTAGGAGCGGCCGACGATCCGAGTTCAGGAGGACGCCAAATGCCTTCGCATTGGGGGTTCCGCAGGCTGAACGTGGTGACCCAATCCTCCCCCACGGGATCGCAAATTCTGCAGGCGGTGGGATGCGCCGAAGCTGGACGCTATTTCACGCGGCACCCGAGGGCCGCCGAATCATGCGCTGCCCAGAATGACGACAAGCCGGACTACCGTCAATTTAAGAATGTGACATTCGAGGGTGACGAGGTTACGTACGTTTCCCTCGGAGATGGGACCACCAGCGAGGGCGAGTTTTGGGAGGCGATGAACGCCGCGGCTTTGAACAAGCTGCCCATAATTTTTTCGGTGCAGGATAACGGCTACGCGATCTCCGTGCCGGTGGAAGTGCAGACCGCTGGAGGCAGCATTTCGCGGCTGGTTTCGGGCTTCCCCAATTTTCATTTCGAAGAAGTCGATGGCACCGATCCTGTGGCGAGCTATGGAGCATTTCGTCGAGCCGCGCAATATTGTCGCGAAGGGCATGGGCCGGCGTTCGTGCACGCTCACGTGATTCGTCCCTATTCTCATTCGCTTTCTGACGACGAGCGCTTGTACCGTCCGGATAGCGAACGTGAGCGGGATTCGGCTCGCGATCCAGTTTCACGCACCCAGATGTTCTTGCTGCGCGAAGGCATTCTCGACGAAAAGGGCATCAATGATCTGGAAAAGAAAGTGGAAGAGGAGCTTCAACTAGCGGTGGATCAAGCGCTGGAGGCTTTGCCGCCCGCTCCTGAGAGCGTGATGCAGTATGTGTATTCGCCCGACCTCGATCCTTCCTCCGCGGCGTTCGATACGCAGGCGGTGATCGGCCCAGATTCCGCCGACGGCAAGAAGCCGGTTGCGAAAACCATGGCGGACTTGATCAACGGCACTCTACGCGACGAGATGAAGCGCGACGAGCGCATCGTGATCTTCGGCGAAGACGTGGCGGATTGCAGCCGCGAAGAATACCTGAAGCGCAAGCTGGTGAAAGGGAAGGGCGGAGTCTTCAAGCTCACTTTCGGTTTACAGTGCGAGTTCGGCAACGATCGCGTTTTCAACTCACCCCTGGCTGAGGCGGCCATCGTGGGCCGGGCGACGGGCATGGCCACGCGGGGGCTCAAGCCGGTGGTGGAGATCCAGTTCTTCGACTACATATGGCCGGCCATGATGCAGATTCGCGACGAACTCTCCGTGATTCGCTGGCGGTCGAACAATGTCTTCTCTTGTCCCGTAGTGATTCGCGTGGCGATCGGCGGTTATCTTACTGGAGGCGCAATTTATCACTCGCAGTGCGGCGAGAGCGTGTTCACGCATATCCCAGGATTGCGAGTTGTTTTCCCCTCCAACGCACTCGATGCCGCCGGATTGCTTCGTACTGCAGTTCGCTGCGACGATCCAGTGCTGTTCTTGGAACATAAGCGCCTCTACCGCGAGACCTACGGGCGCGCACCTTATCCCGGGCCGGACTACATGATCCCGTTCGGCAAGGCGAAGATTGTTAACCCGGGGACGGACCTGACGGTCATCACCTACGGCGCCGTCGTGCCACGGGCGCTGCAGGCGGCCCAGAAGATTGAGCGCGAGCATGGCGTGAAAGTGGAGTTGATCGATTTGCGCAGTCTCAATCCTTTTGATTGGGAGACGATAGCGGCCTCGGTAAGCAAGACGAACCGCGTGCTCGTGGCCTACGAAGACACCCTCAGCTGGGGCTATGGCGCGGAAATCGCAGCCCGCATCGCCGATCAACTTTTCGATCATCTGGATGCGCCGGTGCGCCGCGTCGCCGCTGCCGATACGTTTGTGGCTTATCAACCGATCCTCGAAGATGCAATTCTTCCCCAGGCGAATGATCTATTCCTTGCCATGAAGGAATTGGCCGAGTATTGAGTGCGTGCGGACCCGAACTCCCTAACAGCAGATGAGACTCCGCCGGCGCGCAAGATCAACGCGCTGCGACCAGTTCGGGAACGCCGGAAAGTTCGTCGTACTGTTCTTGCGTTCGCCGCAAGGACGCTGCTCTAAGATTTTCCTCCAGATGCTCGATCGAGGATGTCTCCCGCAATCGGCAGCATGATGGGCGATCGCTGCAACAACCAAGCCGGCGCGATCTGCATGGGTACTCGCTGAATTGCCTTCGCGATGCGATGCCAAAATCTCGCCGGGGGTACTGGGCCCGCTCCGAGCGGGAACCACGGGATGAAGGCAATTCCATTGCGCTCGCAATCATCGACCACGGAATCCCATTCACGGTCGGCGAAACTGTAGCGATTCTGCACCGAGACGATGGGCACGATCTTGCGGCGCTCTCAATGTGTTCCCGGGTCACATTCGATAGCCCGACCAATCGAATCTTTTCCTCTGGTTGCAGCTCGGCCAGAGTCTGGACCGATGCATCGAAAGATACGAGTGGATCCGGTAGGTGCAGCTGGTAAAGATCGAGGCGATTCGGGCGCAGCCGCTTCAGACTGCCTTCAACCGCCTCGCGAAGATGCGATGGCGTGGCATCGTGCGTCCACTGATTCGGACCAGGACGATTCCATCCCCCATAGTCGCAATCACCAGATCCTTCGGATAAGGCGATAACGCTTCAGCGATTAATTCTTCCCTCACATGCGGTTCGTATGAGTCCGCGGTATCGATGAAGTTCATCCCCAATTCTACAGCGCGCCGAAGCACCGATCGAGCTTTCTTGCGATCTTTTGGCGGACCCCAGACCCCTTCTCCGGTAAGCCGCATGGCTCCGAAGCCCAGCCGGTGAACGGGAAGTGTGCCACCAAGCGAATTGTTTCCGGCCAAACTTGCATCAATTTCTGTGTTGCCCATGCTGAACCTCCAAATCTTTTTCTATCGAACTTGCGGAGGCTTTTTTCTAACGCAACCGGCTACAGACGCCGCTGGACGCCAAGAATATTCTTGGAAGTTCGCCCGTCAGGGGACCAGAACAATCTTCCCGGCGACTCCGCCTTGTTCCGAAATGCGATGCGCTTCTTGCATGTCCTGCAGCTTCATCGTGCGGGCAATCGGAATGGAGAATTCCTGACGAGCGGCATCATCCGCTAAGTGATACAGTCGGGAAGCATCCGGTTGCGCCATAAAGGCTTCAACATGAATGTCATATTTGTCCGCGCCTTCGGGTTGTCCGAGCACTGAGCCCAGCACACCCCCCTTACGGATGCACTTCATCAGACGCTGTATCGTTGCGCCTCCAACCGTATCGGCGATCGCATCGAGATCGTGAAGATGTCCAATCTCTTCTTCGCTGTCGATGGCGACTACTCCGTCGGCGACGAACTTGGCGGCCTCTTCTTTTTCCTTGGCGCGTATACCAGCCAGCACTCGGGCCCCGTGTTTGTGAGCCACATGCACGGCCGATCGTCCTACACCTCCCAGTGCTCCGGTCACAAGCACCGTCTGTCCTGCTTGGGGCTTTACCGCTCGCTCGATCAATTGAGCACCTGTGATGGTGACGAGAGGAAGTGCAGCTGCCTGCTCAAAACTCAAAGCATCAGGAATCGGTGCGAGCGCGTCAGCTTTGGCGACCGTGTACTCAGCATAGGTTCCAGTTGCGAGCGCCATCACGCGCATTCCCTTTGGAAAGCCCGTAACATTTCGCCCCGACTCCACTACTTCTCCGGCGAGGTCGCGGCCTAAGATCGCTGGAAACTCGATCGGCATGCGCGATTTCGCGGAACCACTTCGTATTTTCCAGTCAATGGGATTGACGCTCGTAGCGCGAACTCTTACCAGGACTTCGTTGTCGCCATACTCCGGCCTCTGAGTTTCCTCATATCGCAATTGTTCCGGACCGCCATATGCATACAGTAGAACAGCCTTCATGGGAACTTCTCCTCGAGCTTCAGATGCGCTTTTCTGCTGTCTGGAGTCTCCTATTATTTTTCTGGAATGCCAAAAATGCGAAGTAGCCGACGCTCGGCTTTCAGTTTGCGGGCAGCTCCACTCCAGAAAATCCTTTGCCGGCATCGAGCAGCTTCTCTTGGGTTGCAACATCACGGCTGGCTGGGTTCGGCGAACGAAGCCGCATGTGGTAAAAGTATTCGCCCGTGACCATCGCAGACGGATCATCGCTGACCGCAAGCCACACTTGAGCGCGGTGGCCGGCGTCCAGGTTATCCGGCGCTCCCGGCCCGCCCATCTTGGTCGCCACCCACCCAGGCGCAAGAGCATTCGAGAGAACATCGGGCCAGAGCCGCGCTATCGCAAAGGCCAGAAGCACATCGTGCAGTTTGGTATCAGAGTAAGCCTGTTGTCCTTGCCAGGGGCGCCGCTCCCACGCCAGATCCTTAAGGGTCGCATCGCCGCTCTGGTGCAGGCCGGAACTCAGGGAGACCAAGCGCTTCGGCCGCTTGATTAGCGCAACCCATCTTCGGTCGCGATGCGCCGAGGCTCCCTGTAGCCGACGCCTGCATTGTGGATCACTGCATCGAAGGAACCCAGTGCGTTGACCTGTTTCGCCACATCGCGTGTCTGAGCGATGCTCGTCAGATCGCCGATGACTACCGTCTCCGCTGCCGCAACTGCCGAGTGCGCTTCCTGTCCTCGCCGCTGGTTACGGGCATGCAAAACAACCTTGTGCCCCTGCGCAACCAGAAGCTGGGCAGCCATGCGACCCAGCCCCTCCGATGATCCCGTGATGAAAACACGTGACATTTGGCCTTCCTCTTCCTATCCCTGAGCGATGCACGGCGAACGCTTCAGGATGCGGGGAGCACTCAGCATGTCTCGTTTCCTGGATTCAGGTTAAGGTGAATCGTCTGCGGCGAAGGCTGGAAAGAAGGCAAGGCGGGGAAAATACTCGAAGAGATTTCACAACCCAGGACATACTTAGGCGTAAGCACACCGGACGCGATGCAGTGGTCAGGCTGCAGCGCGGTCCCGCCCACAACGAATCAGTGATTATTGAACCGCGTTCAGCCCTTGGTAAATGAACATGCCCAGCAGCACGAGCAGCAACACGCCTGAACCGGCGCCGAACACCCAGACCGGTTTGGTGAGCCGGTTCACCTTCACCAGCAATTCCGTTTGCTCTTGCTGCATGTGCGAGTTCGCGTCGTCAAGATATAGCTGCTCATCCTCGTGCATGGTCAGCGTGCTGCGATAGATGAGCAAGATGATCAGGCCAACGGTAAAAATACCCCACACGATCGCGAGCCCAAGAAGTAAAGGAGTCCACGTCCAGGTCATAGCTCCACCTCGACAAATTGCAAACCTGTTCGGCCAACTCTCCCAGTCACCAATGCAGCGTCCAACCCTGCGCACGGAACTTCGGGGGAGGGCCTTAACGAGATCATTATAGCCCACTTGACAAGAACCCAGGGAGCGGCGCAAGAACCCCGCTCTTTCCAGCGGAAACTGCGACCCAGGGGGTCGCCGTGCATCCAATGGAGCAAGGGCCGTTGCGTGGCCCGACCGCTTAATTTCGGGTGCTCAGGGCTTGCGCCCGATGTTATAATCGAAAGATTCCAGAGCGTAGGAGAAAAAATGGCTACGACCACGGTCCCAGGAGCTACCATCAATGTTTCTGAAGTGAAGAAAACCGCCCCGGTTACGCTTACCGCCAGCGCGGTTGGCAAAGTTAAAGAGATTATGGGGCAGCAAAATCCTGTGCCCGCCGGTCTGCGCATCGGCGTGGTCGGGGGTGGCTGTTCCGGTTTCTCGTATTCCATGCAGTTCGAAAATGCCGCTGGCATGATGGACAAAACCTTTGAAATGGACGGGCTGAAGGTGTTTGTCGACGCCACTTCCGTGATGTATCTGAACGGTTGCATGGTGGATTATGTCGAGACTCTGGAAGGCGCAGGCTTCAAGTTCGAAAACCCGAACGTGAAGAGCACTTGCGGCTGCGGATCGTCTTTCAGCGTTTAGGTACCGTTTTTTGTAGCCCAGGAACGGCCTCGTCTCCCGATGGGGCCCTTTGTTTTTCCCGAAAATCTGGATTTGAGGTGTAAGCTACTGTTGAGGCGGATTCGAGGGTGGCTGGGGCTGCGTCGGCGACGAAAAGCCACCGATCCCGCCCGAATTGTTGTTGCCCAAACCCGTGTTACCAAAGCCCGACTGATTGTTGCCAAAACCCGTCGACTGCCCGAACCCACTTCCGTTCGTATTTGGATTGCCCGTCTGTCCATTCGGTAGCGGCTGGTTGGAAAGCTGCAGCACCGGCTGGCTGGGCGTCGTCAGAAGCGCGCCCCGGTCCGTGGTTGGATCGTAGACGAACTGCCACTCGTTATATTTGTGTTTGTGATTGAACTCGCGAATCGTATTCTCTTTGCTCGCGCTGGTCACCCCCACGATCGGACCCCCGCCGAATACCGTTTGTGTGCTGGAGCCGGACTCGGTGGAGGTCGTTCCCGGGGTCTGGGAAACCGGCTGGGATGGGTCGGTTCCCGTGGCGGTACCGGTTCCTTGCGGAGCAGAGGAATTTTGCGAGTTGTTAAAACTCGAGCCGAAACCGCCACTCGAGTTTCCGCCAAACGAGGATGGCTGGGAGAACGCGCCCGAACCGTTCACTCCGGACCCTCCAAGTGCCGAGCCTGAGCCGCCAAAACCCGAACCGCCGAAGGCTGAATTGCTTGCCCCATTCATCGAGTTCACGGTGTTTGCACCGGGTATCATTCCGCCACCAATGCTGCCGGTAAGCGTTACTCCGGGGTCGCCATAGTGCAATAACTTGAAATCTTTTCCGGTGATCGGATCTTTGTAATGTTTGCGCAGGTAGCGCAAGTTGCTGGTGCTGTCGAGATCCTCCAGTTTCGTGGGATAACGCCCAAATTTCTTGTAATAATTGCGTATTGCGCGCGAGTACTGCACTCCGCGATGAATCAGCTCCTCCTCCCGTTCGCGCTTAAGCTCAAATTTGATTGGGGTGATGACTGCAAGGGCCAGGATGCCCATCAGAGCCACCATCAGAAGCAGCGCGAGCAGAACATACCCCTCTTCCCGCCGGCGGCACCGACGGCGGCATGAAGATGAACGCTGTTTTGAAGCGGGAGCGGTTCGAACGCGGAATTGTGCGTATTTAATCACCTTGAACTTAGATGCAGCGGAGTTGGGTTTAACCTGCCAAACTGTAAACCATCGGAACGCAAGAGGACTTAGCCTTGCGTCAGCGGGATGTTCTGTGGCGGTCCACTGCCCACGACATCCTGGATCTCTACTGAGGTGGGGGAGATCCGCACCACCTTGTAGCGCCGGTCGATAATCTCACCCTCTCCGGCGATGAAAACATCCTCACCCTTGGAGAGAAAAACCTTTTTCGGTTCTCCCGGTTGATTGGAGAAGCCAAAAAATTTCAGCGGAATCGGAGGCGGAGCCGTCGCCGCTGGCGGCTGCCACGTCTTCGGTTCGTTGGGCCCGGTCTGTCCCGGCGCGAGCGGCTTGGGAATCTCAGTCTCCGCCTGCGACACAAAAATGTTTCTTCCCGACCCTTCGTACTTGATCTGTTCGATGGCGGCGAGCTGTTGCAGTTGCAGCGTGGGGTCGAGGCTTTCAGGAACACGCTCTTTTTGGGCGGATGCCGTTCCCGCTCTGCGATGCGCCCGGGGATGAGGAAGGAGACTGCTGGAAACTGCCGAACCCCCCGTGGTTACTCCAGTCGAAGCGATGGTCGAGGACGCAGGCACCAACTCATAAACGATCGTGAGTATGGCCACTACCCCTAACACCGCCGCCAGTATCATGGTTTTCTTGTTTTCCGTTCCCAGCTTCACTGATCCCCTGCCTTCAAATACGTTTCTACCTTCACCTGCAGCTTGATCGGTCCCTTTTGCTCGCCAGCCAGGGTGACGTTGCTGATGATAAAAAGCATGTCATCGCGTTCCAGGGCATTGATGAACTTGGCTAAGGAAACGTAACTGCCCGAGAGATCCGCCTCCACCTCAACCGGTTGCAGCAGCCCCACGTCCGAGTCCTGCTGCTTATATTTCGCCGACGAGATCGTGACTCCATTGGCTGCGGCGATCTTGCCGAATTGAGTGGCGATCTGAGAGTCCTGCGCGGGGAATCGCTTTCTGTAAAAGTCTGAAATCTGATGGTTCGCGGTAATCACTTTCTTATCCAGATCTTTCAGTGGCTCCACTTGCCGTGTTTTCGTCTGCAGTTCGCTCCACAACTGGTTGAGTTCCAATCGCCGCGACTCTGTCGAACCCACGAGCGGGGAAAAAAATACCATCATCGTAACCACATCAATTCCGACCAGCACGCTCAAAGCGATTTTGATTTTCTTCCGGGTTTGGCGTAGGTCTGGCATCAGGGTGCATTCCCCTTCGAAATCTCGGTCGGGGCCGACTCTGTTCCCCTTGCCGATCCCGGCGTCGTCTCAGGAACGTAGATTGCGTGGATGCTGAATTGAAACGGATCTCCCCCAACCGAGGATTCCCCACTGTAGCTTTCCGTTTCGATATAAGTCCGGGCGAAGCGCCGCGATTCTTCCATACGGCGAGCCAGTTCCAGCGCGCGATCCCGCGAGTCGCCCGCCACCCACAGTTTCAGCGTGAGCTGGTTGTCCTCGTCCAGTTCCGGAGCGATGGAAACCAGGTGGACCCTCGCCGGCATCACCTTTTCCAGGTTTTCGAGCACTCGCGTCCAGGAAAATGACTTGCGCGCAATCAACTCGTTGATGAACTGCGACTGATCCCGCGTGGTGTGGTTCTCCGGGCGATTCAGAAAGTTTTCAGCCTGTTGCCGGGTCCGGTCGCGCAGCGCAATGTTCGCCTTCAAGTCGGCGATCTTGGCGTGATCACGGCGTGCCGATAACCAGCCGGAAACTGTCATCGCAACCAATGCCAGCGTCACCAGGGCCACGGCCGCCAGAGCCGTTCCCCAACGCACCCAAAACTGCCGCGCATCTTCATACGGCTGGCTGGCGAGATTAATATCGAGACGCATCGCTTAGAAATCAGCTCCGCTGGAAACCGACCTATTAATTGTAAAACTCCGGCTATGAAATGAGGGCCCCAACTACTCCAGCCATTCTCCACCGAGGAACCGAACCTCCGGTGCTCACTCCTAACTGCGAAGAGGTTACCAGTTCCTGCACCTCGGCTCCGGTCTGGGCGCGCAGCGCGGGCGCGGCGCTTCCTGTGTCGGATAATCCGGCCACAAATATTTTTTCGATATTCAGATGATAGGTATCCTGAAAAAATACGACCGATGGGTACACGTCTTCCGCTAACTGCTCCCCCGTGATGGTCACGCCCCGCGTATTCTCCAGCGTGCGGAACAGTTGCAACTGGTCCGTATTGAGGATCGCGATGCTGGTGGTGCGGGCATCCACTTTTACCACCAACGTCGGACGCTGTCCTTCGGCTGCGCCCAGCGCCGCCAGCATGGAAGGCAGGACCACTCCCGGACTGAATCCCGCGTCGCGAACCGCCGCCTCGTAATCCTCCACCACACTGGCCAGAGCCACTGCGGCCACCACGCGCACCCCGACGGTGGTTTTTTGCGCGTGGTAGGACACTCTCGCCTTATCCACGTCGAAGGGCAAAGATTTTTTCATGCGGAAGCGCACCACGCCGGCAGCCTCTTCCGAATCAGAAGGCAACGTATCAAATTCAAGCAAGACTACTCGCACCGCGGCATCCGGGACCACCGCGATGATATCGTGCGAACGTACTCCAACGCTGCTCAACGCCGATTCCAGGGCTTCGCTCACCGCCTCGCGCTGGCGCAGGTTGCCTTCCACTAGGTCGGGGATCACGCTACCGGGCGCCAGTTCGCGCGCGGCGCAGGCTTCCAGGCTGCGGCCATCCACCGCTACCCGGCCCACCAGTACGCGGTCGGCGGCGATTTCGCACGCCAGTCTCGGTTTTGCTGGATTGGATCCAGAACGCATTTCAGAAATTCACTTCCCAAGTCACGCTTCTACAATTCAAACGCCCCACGCCGCTAAATGCAATAGCTGGAAGGGCACAACCGTGGCTCGCGATCAGTGACCAGTAAATTCTCTGCCCAGGCTGGCCACGAAGCTCTGGTAACTGCTCTTACCGCATCGCTTCGATAAACGTGACCTTGTTGATCTCTTTCAGCGTAGTCAGGCCGAGCCGAACTTTATCCAACGCCGACTCGCGCAGAAAACGCATTCCTTCGTCCCGGGCAGCGCGCCGGATCTCCGAGGTCGGCTTCTTGGCCAGAATCATCTCCCGGATGCGGTCGCTTAAATCGAGCAGTTCGTGGATCGCGGTTCGCCCGCGGAAGCCCGTCCCCGCACACTCAATGCATCCCGGGCCTTCATACAGTGACACCTTCGACCACTGCTCGGGATCGAGTCCGCTAGCTTCAAGCACGTCCGGCGGATAATTCACCGGCGTCCGGCAGGATTCGCAAATCAAACGCACCAGCCGCTGCGCCAGAATACAATTCAAAGCCGAGACAAAGTTGTAAGGCTCGACGCCCATGTTCAGGAAGCGTCCAATCACGTCAACGACGTTATTCGCGTGAACCGTAGTGAATACCAGGTGTCCTGTGAGAGCGGATTGAATCGCGATCTGCGCCGTCTCCGTATCGCGGATTTCTCCGACCATGATTTTGTCCGGGTCATGGCGCAGAATCGAGCGCAAGCCGCGCGCGAAGGTCAACCCTTTTTTCTCGTTGACCGGAATCTGGGTGATACCACGAAGCTGGTACTCTACCGGATCTTCAATCGTGATGATCTTGTCTTCGTCGGTCTTGATCTCGTTTACCGCGGCATAGAGCGTCGTGGTCTTGCCGCTGCCCGTCGGTCCCGTGACCAGCACCATGCCGTACGGTTCTTTGATGTAGCGCCGGAATTTTCGCAGGTCATCCTCATCAAAACCAACCACGTCCAGGGTGAGGGTTCGAAACTTCTCGCTCATCGATTCTTTGTCCAGCACGCGCAACACGGCGTCTTCCCCGTGGATCGACGGCATGATCGATACGCGGAAGTCGATGGCGCGCCCGTTGTACTTCACCCGAAAGCGTCCATCCTGCGGCACGCGCCGTTCGGAAATATCCAGCTCGCTCATCACCTTGATACGCGAAATGACAGTCGAGTGATGTTCCTTCCCGATGGGCGGCATGGCCTGTGTCAGCACGCCATCGATGCGGAACTTGATCACCACCGAGTCGTCCCGCGTTTCGATGTGAATGTCGGAGGCCCGCCGTTGCAGCGCAGTAAAAATCGTGGTATCCACCAGCCGGATAATCGGACTCGTATCGCCCGCCGCCGTCAGCCGGTCGATGGTCAGCGTCTCTTCGACGCCGGTAGCTTCGTCTTCGCGAATGATCTGGAAGCCTTCGCTGGCCTCTTCCAGAACGCGCTGCGATTGTTCCGTCTTCTTCAGAATGTCGCTGATCTGTTTCAGCGTCGCTACTTTGGTTACAATCCGCTTCTGCAGCAGCAAACTGATTTCGTCGATCATCATCAGCTGGCTGGGGTCCGCGATGGCAATCGCCAGCTTGCCGTCGGAGGTCTCTTCCAGCGGCACGAAGTTGTAGCGGAACATCAATTCCGGCGAGAATTTCTTGAAAAGCTCATGATGAAGCTGGAAGTCGGTGAGGTCCACAAATTCGCAGCGATAGCGTCGCGCCACATCCTGCGCCCGTTCCAGGTCGGTGATCGGATTGCCCGTGGTAGTCAGCTGGCCGCCGTTCTCACCGTGTACGAAAAGTGATTTCTTCTCCGCCATTGCCATTTCCCACATCTCCAGCGTCACTGCGAAAACTTCAATCCGACTCCGACTCAGTGGACTCCCAAGGTGAAGATCGGCAGATACAGCGAGATCAACACCCCGCCCACAAACACCGCCATTACCATCAGAATCAGCGGCTCAATCAGCGCCATCGAGGCTCCCAACGCCGTCTGCACGTCCTCCTCATAAAATTCCGCCACCGAATTCAGCATCGCCGGCAGTGCTCCCGTCGACTCGCCCACTTCCAGCATTTCCACTGCGAGGTCGGGGAAAATATCTTGTTCCTCCAAGCTGCCGGCCAGTCCCTGCCCCTCGCGGACCCGTACACTTGCCCGCATTACGCCCTTCACGATGCGCCGGCTCGTCATTGAACTTCCGGCCGTCTCCATCGACGGCACCAGCGGCAGGCCGCCCTGTAACAGCGTAGAGAGCATCCGCGAAAAGGTCGCGATTTGATGTTTCAGTCGGATATCGCCCAGCAACGGCAAACCCAGGACGAAGCGGTCAATCTGATCGGCTCCGCGATCCGTCTTTCCCCACTGCCAGAACACAAATCCCGCCAACCCCAGCCCGAGAATGACAAAGGGAAAATATCTTTGCGCGTACTGCCCCACCGCCAGCATGAATAGGGTGATCGCCGGAAGCTGCGCATCCAGGCTATTGAACAGCTCCGCAAACTTCGGCACCACGTAGGTGAAAAGAAACATCACCATAATCGTCACCACGGTCACCAGCAGCGTGGGATAAATCAACGACACGAAAAGCTTCTTGCGAAACGTCATGGCCAGCCGCTGAAAGTTGATGTAGCGGGTCAGCACCTCATCGATGTTTCCGCTCTTCTCTCCCGCCATCAGCGTCGTGGTATAAATCTTCGGCACCACGGGATGCGCCGCAAAGGCGTCGGACAGCAGTTCACCGCCCTTGACCCGCTCGCGTACATTCTCCAAAACCTGCCGCAGATGACCGTCTTTTTGTCGCTTGATCAACAGGTCCAGGGAATTCAGGATCGGGAGCCCGGCTTTGATCAGCGTCAGAAACTGCTGGTTGAACACCAGGAAACGGCTCTGTTTGATCTTGCGCCGCCGGCGCAGCGACATACCGCCGGCAAATATTCCCTGCGGCTTCACCCAATAGACTAGGTATCCCTGGGCGGCGAACCGGTCGCGCACCTCCGACACCGAGTAGCCCTGCTCCACCTGCTGGAGCAAACGCCCCCGTTCGTCCGCGATTTTTACGACAAATTCCGCCATTTACCCGTTCGTTCCGGTTTCCACCGGCCACAACCCTATCGGCTCAGTCTAACATTGCTGCTTCGCATCTCAACCGTCCATCACCGCATCTTCCTGCCTTTCGGGTACGCAAGTAACATCAACAATTGCACTCTCTGTGCCGGAAGGCTTGCCGCTCTGACCCCGGCCTACCCGAGTCTAGGAGAACTCGCATATGAGCCGAGGTGTTTTCAAACGAAGTTCCTGGATCCTAAGGCTCGGTTGTGCAAAAGGGTACCCGTTCTTGTCGATCCCGCACTTCAACCTCCCAGCTCTCCCTCCACCGTCTCTGTTCCTGGTGGTGGATGAAACTGAAAGCGCGCATCCGGGATTGCGACGTCCTCTTTCTGATTGCTGAACCGATATTCCGTCGTCGATCCATCCACCTCAGCGATCACGATCCTCACGATTTGATGCTCCGGCGTGACTTCCAACAAAATCTCACTCACCCGGTCCGCCATCGCCTCGGGCACACCTCGCAAGACCAGGTTCCCAGCCGCCAACGGGGCAACGTCCGGGGCTAGCGATAGCCCCTGCAACTCCTTTTGCAGCTTGGTCTTGCCAAGCAAAAATGCAAGTGGAGATCGAATATCATCCAGCTTCCGAGCGGCGGACTTCCTCGCCTGCCGTTCGTCCGGGACGTAAAACCACGCATCTTTCCCATCGCTTACGAAGAGCTTCTCCTTGGGAGAACGGTATTCCCAGCGCATCTTGCCAGGTTTTTTCAGTCCACCCTTCGCCAGCCAAACTGTCCCGGATTCCGTCCGCTCCACCCCTGACCCGCGATAAACCTCGGTAAACTCTGCCTGGAGCGTACGCACGTGGTTGTAATGCTCATCCACGGCCTGCGCGATCACCTGGACATCCTCAGCCAGGGCGCACGCCGGCCAAGTGAAGGTGACTATGAGTAGTGCGCCAGCAAGTCTCAGCATGGCCACCATTCTATCGCCCCATGGCAGACTCTGGGTTTTGGGTGGGGCAGCGCTTTTTGCGCGGCGGAAAATGCGTCCCTCCAAGAAACGGTCATTCCGAGCGGCTTCGGAGCCGGTGAAAGCGGCGAACGCGAGCCAGGAATCTGCTTTGATTTTCGCAGCTGCAGCGAACACAGGAGTCCGCTGTCGAGCCGCCCCAGATCGCCGACTCCCATAACCCCCGGAGTGGGTTCCCCCTTGTGACGAGGCACCGCTCCGAGGAACTATGCGCAGCTAAAGGAAGAGGTTAAGCAAATAACGGTTTAACAGGGAATTTAAGCTCAGCAACGTAGGCGACCTCCAAACTATTTTCGACACAGACCTCATTGCCGGGAGGGGATGGAATCGCTCGATAGCAATCAGGCTTGACCGCCTGGTCAAAGTCGACGGTCAGTACGGCAATCACAGCACACGCCCGAGAGAGGCTCTCATGAAAGACCCACACCTGGTAGCCTTCTTCGCCGATTTCAACGACATGATCTTAACGAATCCCACCTTTACAACATGAGGAGGGGAGTTGGCGCCCGCTTCGCGCATTTTTTTTGAAATGTGGGCAAGTTGAAGCCGAGGCCGATCCTGAACCGCCCAGCACTCACCTCAAATCCCCCGCCTGAAATTTCTTCCTGGCACCGTGCCGGACTTGCAGCACTTCAACCACCTTCTGCCGTTCAAGGACGCGGTGGATCACAGGATGGACGCCATGCTTGCGACCGTAGAGCAGGAGCCTGACTGTCTTTTTCGCGGGCGTTACCGGACACCGATTGGGGAGCTCTTCCAAACTAAGAATCTGTTTCTTCAATCCTCGTACCATCTCCGCGCGGCATCGGAGCCCGTAGCGTCGATTTCGCGATACAGATACTCAAGATCGCGCTCCGCGCGGGAGGTGATGTTAACGAGGTATGCCATGCCGTGCTTCGAACTCGTCTAAAAACTTCCTGGCCGGCCGGATCCTGCGTTTCTTGGAGTCCTCCAATCCCTGCGCCGGACACCTTCCTCGGCGCCGGCGAATGCAGCTGCATTCAGCAAGCGCTGATACGCTTCGGCATCCTGTACCACCGCCGCCGCCTTCCCGTTCACGGTAAGCACTACCGGCCGCTTGCTTTTCCTGAGCAGTTTCATAAAGTCGCCAGAACGCCGCCGGACGGCTGTCAGCGATTGAATGTCCTTGGTAATGTCAAGCACGCTAGTCCTCCAGTCCGAGCACCTTTTTAGGTGCTAACAGTCGACTGCAGCGCATCACTGAAAACTGGAAATCGAGAACCGCCCTGTGACACATGAGGTTGTGCGCGACCACAAATCCGCCCCTCATGGTCAGGGCAATAGAAACGGGCGTAAGTCCTTTGTTCTCCGGATCGATCTTGACCACTCCTTACCCTCTAGATCAGCAGACACTTTTTACGAACCCCGCGCCGCGCAAGACTTTCAGAGGGTGAGGGGGAGGGGGAACCCCCGAGGTTTCGCAAATAAGCACCACCCTCTGATCCAAGAATGCATCCTGCAGATCGAGCGCAGAAAGAATATTTGCAGCCGCAATCCACAGTCACAACGCGACAGCATTTACCGCGACGCATACATCGCATACTGATGCGTTCCGCCAATTTTCTCGAGCGCGGCGCATTCGGCAAACACGGACTTCAGCAGCGGATTGTGATAGAGCACGTAAATCTTCCGCGGACGCTCCCGCAGGCTCTGTTCCAGATTCGCGATCACCCTGCGCAGCCCAGACTCGGGAAACGGATTGAAGAGAAAGAGCACGATCGGTTCCTCGGGAAAGGCAAACATCGTTGCATCCGCGCAGATTGATTCCATCGCAAAGCACTTCTGCGATTCACTTCGATACTTGCTGAGATTCGCGAGAGCATCGCGATTCAGCGCGGGCAAAAGTTCCACGCCAAGTATGCGGCGAAAGGCATAATCCGAAGCCATCAACAATGTTCGTCCCTTGCCCGACCCAAAATCGATGAAGAGGAAATCTCGAAAATCGAAGCCAACATGCGCCGACAAAGGAACGATCATTTCGTGGAATAGACCAGCTTCGGTCGGCTGGTATGGGGAATGGAAAACTCCCAACAACCGATCGTGCCAACCCACTGCCGCGCTGGTTGTGTTGACACGGTGATCCCAATCATATTCTGCATCGCCATAGCGCTGGCGCCGCCGGTGCGGCGTCGAATCCCGAACAAAATCCACCAGGGCGCCTAGCAGACGATGCGTGGCTGCGACTGGGCCTTCCCGACCCGCAATGTCCTTCCACCAATTCCACGCCGATCGCCGCACGCTGACTCGCGAAATGGAAGTATTGCGGCCGTCCATGCTTCGCCATCATAAGCGACGACCAGATTATTGCTCCTGGTAATGGAACTTCGGTATCGGCGTGTACCCAGGCGGAAGTCCCTTCGTGGCAAAGGGAAAATCATCCGGCACGCGAACTTCGACGCGGCCTTCCGCGGTCAGTTTGTAAGGATGTCCATCGGGATCGACTGGAACACGAGGCAAGCCCTCCGCGGTCACAAGTTCTGACATGCTTGCAGGCAGTCGGCCAGTGCGCCCGCCAAAACGGGTGACCGCCTGCTGCAGTTGCGTCACCGTCTCGTCGACCCGCAGAGCACGCAGATGTTCCACCGCATTGGTACGAATCTGTTTGTCCTGGCTGTTCTGGTAGGTGGCGGACCAGAGCATGCGCGCCGTATCAAACTCCCCGGCATGCTGCGCCATCTGCGCCGCCAGCACCCGCATGAACGGATGCGCGTTTGGGATCATCGACCCTCGCTCGAAGGCATCGGCGGCTTTCGGATAGTCCTTAAGATTCATATAGTAGACAAATCCCAAGTCGTAGTAAAGCTTCCAGTCGTCGCGATTGTTCTTGATGCCGTACTCCATCAATTGAATGGCTCGATCGGGCTGGCCGGCTCCGCTGGGCGCCGGCGGAGCCAGAAAGCTGGCTCCGAATTCATAAGCCACGATCAGATGGGGATCGAGCTGAGTGGTGAGCTCCAGCAGGGGTGCGAGCAGCTCGTAGCTCTTAGCCTCGTCGTGGTGCCTGGAGCCGAAGTACTGCACGGCACGAGTCCAATAGATGTCGGCCAGCAGTCCGCTGTAACCAAGGCTGGCGCGCTTCAGGAACTGCGGAGAATTAATATACAAAACTTCTCTGAGCGTGGATTGCGGTCGTATTTTGTCGGAGTGACGCAACAGGATGGCGCTGGCGAGGAGCGAACACAACAGGCAAGCTGCGGCCACCCATGAGGTCTTCCGCCGATTCATTTCAGGTTCCTGTTTTCGAAGATCAATACCGCCCCGCTGAGGGCCATAGCCGCGTAGAACAGCGCATACAGAGTGTTGTGCAAAATAAGTTGCGCAGCCACGGGCTGCTCATGAGCGATGGAACTGACGATGTTGAATGCGGAAAAATTCGGCACCAGGTAAGCAGCGCCCGTCACGAGCCAGCGCGTGATTCCATGCGCCATGCCGGCGAAACCCCGCAGATCCTCGGCAAAGCTTCCGATCACGAACAGAGAGAAGGCGAAGACGGCGGAAAGCAGCGGCGAAGAAAACGAAGAAAACAGCAATGCCAGTGAGCAAATAATCAGAAATTCAAGGACGATGAAATACAACGCCACCAAAATGAGGCCATCGGCACGCACGAACTTGTGCGAGACGTAAAACAGGGCGGCGAATACGCCGATGGCCATGAAAAAAGTATTCACCACCAAGGTTCCCGCGAGTCCAAAAAACTTTCCTACGATGAACTCCCACCGGCGAACTGGCCGGGAAAGAACGGTGTAGAGTGTGCGCTTCTCAATTTCTTTGGAAACCAGTCCGATGCCGATGAAAATGGCGATCACGATCCCGAACAGAGAAACCGCCGTGAGACCCAGATTGATGACAACCAGTTTCTCGATGTCCACGGAAATCTGGCCCACGAGAATAGCGGCTCCGGAAAGAAGCACGGCGAAGGCGATGAGGTTATAGAGCACCCGGTCACGCACCGCTTCCCGAAACGTGTTCGACGCAATGTGAGCCACTCGCGCTCTCATACCGTTCTCCCAGCCGAGGTCTCGGCACGTTGCAGTTTTTCGACGAAGTAAGCCTCCAGCGAAGTGCGCACAGGAGTAAGCGCGATCAACCGCAGACGCTCGCGGCGCAGTGCGTCGATGGCCGCATCCTGCTGATTTTCGTCAATGATGGCGCGCACAGTGTCCCCGGTGATGTGGCAGTCGGCGCCCAGAGCCTTCATGGAAGCAGGCACTTGCGTACTGTGCCAGACTATTTCCACCTTGCCTTGCACGCTGGAGGTCAGGTCGGCAATCGCACCGACGCCGCGAAGTTCGCCTTTGTGAATGATGGCGACGCGGTCGCAGAGCGCTTCGGCGTCGGAAAGAATATGGGTAGAGAAGAAAACGGTTTTGCCTTCTTGCTTGAGTTGCTCCATTAGATCGCGCACTTCACGTCGTCCAATCGGATCCAGTCCTGACATCGGCTCATCGAAGAATACAAGCCTGGGCTCGTGCAAAATGGCCTGCGCAATTCCAGCGCGCTGCAGCATTCCTTTGGAAAACTTACGGAGCTGTACGCCGTGCACATCTTTTAGTCCCACGCGTTGCAAGGTGCGATCCACGCGACGGGAACGCTCCTTGGGCGGAACTCCGGAGAGCTGCGCGTAGTAATTCAAAAGTTCGTGAGCCGTGAGGTGATCGTAAAAATAGGGCTGCTCGGGAAGAAATCCGATTTGTGCCTTTACCTCCGGGTCGGTCCATTCCTTCCCCAGAATGCGCGCCGATCCCGAGGTCGGAAACACCAGCCCCATCAGCAGTTTCAAAGTTGTAGTCTTACCGGCGCCGTTCGGGCCCAGGAAGCCGAAGATTTCGCCATCTTCCACCTGGAGATGCAGAGGATGAAGTGCACACTTCGGCCGCTTGCGCCAGAACCCGACTAGATAGGTTTTTTCCAAACCTAGAATTTCAATCGCAGGCATGGCAGTTCGCTAGCATGGAAGAGAGCTGTTCTCTCCCAAATTATATGAAACGGTGCGATGTTTTTGTACTGGTGGAAGGTTACGACGGTTACTGGGGTGAAGCCCGATCCGGAAAATCCCTTCCCGGAATGCGGCTCGACTAGTTGGCCATCGGCAGCAGTGTCGCGCAGGTGGGATAGTCCGGCACGAGCGTGATATTGCCCGTGGGCTGCGTACGAACTACGGCGTCCTGAATGGAACAGTAGGCGCGGGTGCCGAGCGTCGGGCCCACAGGCGTGCCGGTTGAATAGAATTGGTCGTTGACCGGGCTGCCGCCGCTAGCCGAGCCGGTGGCATTAAAGTTGTAACCGCTTTTTCCGCTGCCGCTGCTGGCAGTGGCCAGGGAGTTGTCAATCAGGCAAGCTGTTCCTACGGCTGGGGTGCAGGGGGACGCGCCGCCCAACGTCGTTAGAGACAGCGGAAAGCCGACGGTTGGGTAGGCACCGTTATAAGCAATTTCCGCGGTGTTGATGGAACGAACAGAGGCGGCCGCGGAAGAGTCATTGGCGGCCATACGGGCGCGCAGGAAATTCGGAATGGCGATCACCGCGATGATGAGAATGATCGCCACCACGATCAGCAACTCAATGAGCGAGAAGCCTTTTTGTTTTTGCATAGAGTGCTCGCTCTCTCCCTCCCGAGGATCCGTCCTCGGGCTACCCCGCCCATCCAATCAACTGGAAGCATAAGTTCTATCGCAACTGGGGGACCAAAGTAGAGAATCCGACACTTCCGTTACAATCAGCCCAACTGCCTTACTTTCAAGCTGATTCACTCTGATCAATTGCCTAAATGGCCGCAAGAGCGCGTCCAAGCTAGTTGGGCTTTCGCCGACTGACAAATAGTGTCACTTCGCGACTTTGAACCCATTAATGACCTGCGTTGTGCCCTTTCGACAATGGCTCTCGTCGAACTGGGGAACGATTCGGCAGGGGGCCTTCTTGGTTTGCGGAAGCCTGGGAGCAAAGTTCGAAGCGAGGCAGGTTCTCCGCGGCACAACCTCCTGCATCACTCTCCGACATCCGGCTCTCCAGCCAGATCGTTATCGACGTTGTAATCAGGATGAATATCCATGGGATCACCGGGGATTTCAGAGTCAGGGCCACTCCAAAACGCACCAGCAAAAGCCATGCCGTGGTAAATGCCAGACCTGTAATCAAGGCGGTGAAGCGTGCGGGCCTGCAAGGAAGCGCGTAAGACGCAGCCGCTTGTACCGCCAGCGCGAATGGTAAGCTCGCGACCAAGTCGACCAAATAGTGCTGGCCTCCGCCGAGCGTGGCCACCACGGTCAAAAGCAGGTAGGGAACCAGGGTGGCGCGCAGAACTCGTGGAAAACCTCGGCTGTTCCACACTAGCAGCAGCGCCCATCCCACATGCAGCGAGGGCATGGCGTTTCGCGGGATATTCAGAGGGATCGACATCTTCTGCAGGGGGAACCGCAACAGGTCCCTGTAGGGAAGAGGATGCCAGGGAAAGTCGCGACCAAATGCGTAAAGCGGTCCGGTCCCAGGCACCACGTTATATAAAATCCATCCTGCAACCCCCGCAACCAGCAGCACGGTCAGCATGTGCAACGAGATCCGCCTGGCACCAAGAGGAATTTGCCAGGCACACACCACCGCCATGACGAATGGCAGGGATAGGTATGTCAGCAGCGCACTCCGCGTCAGGACGAGGCTCTTGAACATAATCGTCCCCACGAAGAAACTTGGCTGAAACCCCAGGCTTCCGTCGAAGACATACAGCCAAGCATCCTCGGTCTGGGGATGGAGGGCGCCAGAGAACCGAAGTACGTTGCCGGAAGCCAGGATGAAGAGAACCAAAATCAGCGCAGGGGCCAGCAGTGCCAGAGCGTTCTCGCGGCCTTCGCGCTCGGACCACAGAGCACGAAAACCAAGCAGCAAGAGAGCTCCGAAACCCAGCAACGCGAACCCGCTCGCCACCCGAAGCACCCAGAAGGGAATCTGCGACAGGTGAATAAGCTTGACGAAGATCGCTGAAATCGACAGCCAAGCATAGATCTCCCAACGCGAGGGCGCGCCGCGCAGGAAGAAGGCAAAGCCGCCGGCAATCGCGAATGGTAAGTAGGGCTCATCAAAATTGACGAGTCGCGCTCCCGCAATCACCAGCGCTGCCCATACGAGCGACATACCAACGAGTGGAAGAGTCGATTCCCGTTGCTTGGGCTGAGTGAGCTTCTCCCACGCCATACTTGTGTCTTCCCGCCAGAAGATAAGTACCCGCCGTCGAGCCCGACGAGTTGGTGGTGATTCTACGTCACGCGTAACCGGAAGGCGCGGTTACCGAAGTTTGTTGGAAGCGAATGCGGAAGTGGTGCAACGCAAGACAAAAAGACAAAAAGCCAAAAAGAAAGGAGCAGCGAAGTTGCCTTCGCTGCTCCCGGCTTGTACCCTCCCCCAGGTACTTGCCAGCTACTAGTTCGCCAGCGGCGAAGTGGTGTAGCAAGCTGTGTTGACGATCGCAGTAGTGCCACCGGCGGAAACCGCCGAACGCACCACACCGTCTTCAACCGCGCAATAGTACTTGCTGCCACTCGACGCGCTGGTCGGTGTCGCGGTGGTGAAGAACTGGGTAAGGGCATTGGTTCCCGGTGCAGCCGCAAACTGGTAGCCGCTCTTGCCGTTGGTGCTGGCCGTGGTACCGTTGCCGCCACCGTTGGTGGCCAGGTTCTGGTCGATCAGGCAGGCGCCAGAGGAGCTCGGCGTGCAAGGAGCAACACCGCCCAGGGTGATCAAGCTGGCTGCATAGCCGATGGTCGGATAAGACGCGGCATAGCCGATCTCGCCGGTCACGATGGTGCGCTCTCCGGCGGCCGCGGACGAATCGTTGGCTGCCATCTTGGCGCGCATCAGGTTAGGAATAGCGATC